>CANDMI010000103.1 GCA_947385775.1 uncultured Eubacterium sp.
TCTTCCGATCTATGGACTCCGTCGCCTTCACGCCCAGATCGCCCATTACTAAGATCTCCTCGATCTCATCGTAAAAGTCGTCGTCGATTTTAGAAAACCTGCCAAATACCGCGTCAATGCCCGCCGCGATATTGTTCCTCGTTTTCGTAAGGCCCTCTACAAGCCGTCTGAAAAGCCCTTTTTTTTCACTCATCTTCTTCCCTTTCTGATCTGATTCAATCCGATGCTCCAATCCGCTAATCCGTAAGGTCGTGCTCGATAAGGCTTACGGACACCAGGGCGGACACCCCTTTTTCCTGCATCGTAATCCCGTACAGACGGTCCGCCGCCGTCATCGTCCCGCGGCGGTGGGTGATCACGATAAACTGCGTATGCTTCGTCAGCTTATTTAAATATTTCGCAAAACGGTTGACGTTACTGTCATCCAACGCGGCTTCAATCTCGTCCAAAAGGCAAAACGGGGACGGCTTTAGATTTTGGATCGCAAACAGCAGCGCGATCGCCGTCAGCGATTTTTCGCCGCCGGATAACTGCATCATATTTTGCAGCTTCTTCCCCGGCGGATGGGCGATGATGCGGATGCCGCACTCTAAAATGTCCTCGTCCTCCACAAGCTGTAACGTTCCATTTCCGCCGCCAAACAGCTCCTTAAACGCCTTGTCAAACTCTCTTTGGATATTGGCGAACTGCTCGGTAAACTGCTTTCGCATCCCGTCGTTTAGCTCTTCGATTAAGCCCACAAGCGTCTGCTCCGCCTCCACCAGATCCGTATGCTGGGTTTTCATAAATTCATAGCGTTCGGACACCTCTTTATATTCCTCGATCGCGTTAACGTTCACGTCCCCAAGCCCCCGGATTTCCGCCTTCGACTGGTTGATCTGCTTTCGCATCTCGGCGGGGCTTTGGAACTGTTCATCCCGAAGGGCCATAGCCCTGTGGGGCGTTAACTCGTATTCCTCCCACATATAATTGGTCTGGGACTCTTTTGCCTCTTCCAGCTTTTCTTTTTGATTGTTCAAACGAAAAATTTCTTTATCTAAGAGCGCCTGCTGGCCGGACAGCTCCTCACGCTGCGTAAAAAACCCTTTCTGCTTTGCCAAAAGCGCTTCCCTTTGCTCCAGCTTTTCGGATAGCCCTTCTTCCAGCGCCTTTACGTCCTCTTTTGCTTTTTCGATCTTTTGCCGGATGGAAGCGATCTCAATTTCCTTATTTGCCGCGTCCGCATCCGCCTGCCTTGCGCCGTCCAAAAGCTGACGCAATTCTTCTTTCAGCTTTGTAAGTTCCTGCTCCATACGCTTTTGGTTTTCCAGGATAAACCCATCCTGCTGGGTTAAGTTCGCCTCCTCAAACTGGATATCCGAAAGCGTTTTGGAATGCTCCTGCTCCTGCTTTTTTTGTCGCTCTAACAATTCCTGAAGCCTTGCCGTCTCCTGCTGCAATTCCTGCTCTTTTTGGTCTAATTGTTTTAGCTTTGACTCACTTTGCGCTTTTTCATCCGTCACCTGCTTTTTTTTCTGGAAAAGCTCCTTCGTCTCGGCTTCTAAGGAAGCGGCGGCCTTTTCGCTTTCGTACTTTTCTTCTAACGCGTGCTCTAAGTTCATTTTTGCCGTATTCTGCTCTAAAGAAGCCTCCTGGTATGCGGCTTCATTTTCCCGCATCTGCTTTTGCAGCTCTTCCTGCTTTAAAGACAGCTTTTGCAGCTCTTCACGAAGCTGCTCGCACTTTTCTTCGTATTCCTTGGACTGCGCCGACAGCTCGTCCAGCTCACGTCTGCGCCCAAGCAGGCTGGAACTGTTTCGAAAAGCTCCGCCCGCAATGGAGCCGCCCGGGTTTAACCGCTCCCCGTCTAACGTTACGATGGAAAGCGAATAGTGAAATTCCCTTGCAAGCTCCACCGCATGGTCGATCTGGTCTACGACGACAAACCTGCCCAATAAATAAGACATGACTTCTTTGTACGCCGGCTGGGTCTGCACCAGCGTATTTGCCATTCCGATCACGCCCTCGCAGGCTAACACCCTGTCATTTCGGCTCTGGCCTCTTCCGGTCACGCTGGTTAAGGGCAAAAAGGTGGCGCGCCCGTATTTATTTTTTTTCAGGTATTCCACCATCCGTTTGGCTGTGGCTTCATCCTCCGTAACGATATTTTGGATGCTGCCCCCAAGCGCCGTTTCGATCGCGGTTTCGTACTTTTTATCCACCTTCATCAGATCGGCCACAACCCCGTGGATGCCGGTTTCCTCATTCTTTTTTTCCATCACGCGGCGGATGCTGCCGCCATACCCCTCATAGCGTTCCGCGATATTGCGCATAGATTCATACCGTGACTGCGCCTTGTGGTATGCCATAGACGCTTCTTCAAGCCTGTCCCGCGCCTGTTTGATCTGGTATCCGCTTTCCTTCTGTCTGCGCACAAAATCCTGTTGCAGCGCGCTGCAGCGCCCGATACGCTCCTTCGCTTCCTGCAACGCCGCCTCATACTTTTGGATCGCGGATTCTAAGTCCGCTTCTTCGGTCTTTCGCTGGAGCTGCCTTTGGTTTAACTGGGCGAAACGGATGTTGACCTGCTCTAACATCATTTCATGGCGCTGGCTCTCGCTTTTTGCCGCCGCCTTTTCATTCAAAAGCTTTACTAACCCATTTTGGTTTTTTTCTATTTGAGCCCCGCTTTGCGCGATGCGCCGCTGTATGTCTTCAAGCTTTTCCTGCGCCTGCTTCCTATTTTCCGCCGCCACAAGAAGCTTGTTTTGCAGGCTTTCTTTTTCGGCGTTATAATCCCGCTTTTTTTCCTCCCGAACCGCCATATCCCGTTCGATCGCGGTTTTCCGGTTCTGGTAATGCTCCTGGGACATCTGCGCGGTATGGATCTGCTCATTAATGACGTTGATCTCGCCCTCCAGCCTGCCTTTTTCAAGCTCTGTGGCGGCAATCTTTTCCCTTGCGCCTGTAATGTCCGCTTCCATCTGCTGCGAACGCGCGTCTAGGCTGTCGTATTCTTCCCGTATCCCCTCCAGCTTTTTTGCCGTTTCCCGAAGCTGCGCGTCCGCCATTTCATATTTTGCAGCGATCTCTCTAAACTGGATCTGGTTTTGCTCCATTTCCATCAAAAACAGGTTGACTTCATATACCTTTAATTCTTCCTTCTTTTTGATATAAGCCTTTGCCTTTTCCGCCTGGGCCTCCAATGGGGCGACCTGCCGCTCCAATTCCGATAAAATATCGTTGATGCGCACGAGGTTTTCCCGCTCACGCTCCAGCTTTTTTTCCGTTTCCGCCTTGCGGCGCTTGTATTTTACAATGCCCGCCGCCTCGTCAAACAGCTCCCTGCGTTCTTCCGGCCTGCCGCTTAGGATACGCTCGATCTGACCCTGGCCGATGATCGAATACCCCTCTTTTCCAATGCCCGTATCGTAAAAAAGCTCCGATACGTCCTTTAGCCTGCAACTGCTGCCATTTAACAGGTATTCGCTTTCTCCGGAGCGGTATACGCGCCTGGCCACCGTCACTTCCTCATAGGACACCGGAAGCACATGGTCGGAATTATCCAGCGTGATCGATACAAATGCATAGCTTACCGGCCTGCGGTTTTGGGTCCCCGCAAAAATAACGTCCTGCATGCTCGCGCCGCGAAGCTGCTTTGCGCTCTGCTCTCCAAGCACCCAGCGCACCGCGTCCGCCACGTTGCTTTTCCCGCTGCCGTTTGGCCCGACGATCCCGGTAATCCCATTATGGAAATCAAACACAATTTTATTCGCGAAGGACTTAAAGCCATGCACTTCTATACTCTTTAAATACATTCTATCCTCCGCTTATTTTTCCCTTAGCTGCATCAGCGCGCAATACGCCGCGTTTTGCTCCGCGTCCTTTTTCGTATGCCCTTCCCCGGAGCTTACCTTACGGCCTTTAATGCTAAGCTCCACCGAAAACAGCTTATTGTGGTCCGGCCCGCGCTCCCCGGTCAGCTGATAGCGGATCTCACCCATATTTTTGCCCTGGACAAGCTCCTGCAGGATAGTCTTGCTATCAAAAAAGAGCCGCTTGTGCATAATGTCTTTTAGGATATGCCCTAAAATAAACTCTTTTGCATTAGCAAAACCACCATCTAAATAAATCGCGCCAATGACCGCCTCCAATGCGTCGGAAAGGATCGATTTGCGCTCCCGTCCGCCTGTATGGTCCTCCCCCCTGCCAAGAAGCAGGTAGTCGCCCAGATGAAGCTGTTTTGCGCATTCCGCCAGCGTAGGCTCGCAAACAAGGCTTGCCCTAAGCTTGGTCAGCTCCCCTTCGGGCATGTCTGGATAACTGTTATACAAATGTTCGCTGGATACGATCTCTAACACCGCGTCCCCTAAAAACTCCAAACGCTCATTATCGGAAAGCCGCTTCATCCGTTTCTCATTTGCGTAAGAGCTGTGGGTCAACGCCTGAACGAGCAAACCGCCCTGTTTAAATTCATAGCCGATCGCCTGCTGAAATTCCAACTGTTTTTTCATGTCTACCTACTTTCTGAAAACGGCAAGGGTGTTTCAAAACAATTGCAATCGTCTCAAAACACCCAATTTTTTACCTGTTATTTTAATTCAATGTATTTTTGATCTGCTCCACGGCATCGCCGACAGTCGCGATCTTTTCCGCTTCCTCATTTGGAATCTCAATGTCAAATTCCTCTTCAATCCCCATAATGATCTGGTAAATATCCAACGAATCAGCCCCGAGGTCATCTACGAAAGTAGTGTCCATCGTAATCTCTTCTTCGTCAACATTCAATACCTCTGCAATGATCTTTTTGATTTTTTCAAATTCCATTTTCTTTCCTCCTTTATAGTTCCATTATTCCTTTGCACTTGCGGCAATCTTTTCGCCGATTTTTTCAACCATGTCCTGTTTTGTAAAATTGACGCACTGAATAATAGAATTTCTCACTTCTTTTGCTTTTGCGCTTCCGTGCATTTTGTATACCAGGCCGTTTAAACCCAGCATTGGCGCACCGCCGTAGCGGGAAGCGTCAAATTTCTTCAAAGTCTGCTTTAACGCCGGCTTTAGCAGCATCGCGCCCGCTTTTGTACGCAGAGATGATAAAAATGTCTTTTTCACTTCCTGTAGGAACATCGCGCTTGTCCCCTCATACAGCTTTAAGATCACATTGCCGACAAACGCTTCGCAGACCGCTACGTCACAGACCCCATACGGAATGTCCCTTGCCTCCACGCTGCCGATAAAATTCAGATCCGTACACTGCTTTAACAGCGGAAACGTCTCTTTTACCAGGGCATTCCCTTTTTCATCCTCCGCGCCGATATTCACAATCCCGACGCGCGGGTTTTTCACCCCGGCGACGCACTCCATATAGATCGCGCCCATTTTTGCAAACTGCACAAGCTGCGATGATTTCGCGTCCACGTTCGCCCCGCAGTCGATCAGCAAAAAAGGCCCTGCCGCCGTTGGTACGATCGGCGCAAGCGGCGGGCGCTCCACCCCTTTTTTCCTGCCTACGATCAGCTGCCCCCCGGCTAATACCGCTCCGGTGCTGCCGGATGACACAAACGCGTCCGCTTTTTTTTGTTTTACCATATTCAGCCCAACACAAATGGACGAATCCTTTTTCTTTCGGATCGCGACGACTGGCGGCTCCGCCATTTCAATGACTTCTGTCGCGAATACAACTTCCACGCGGCTTTTGTCATACTGGTATTTTTTTAATTCCCTCTCCAGCGGCTTTTGCTGTCCCACTACAACAAGCGTCAGATCTTTTGACGCTTTCAAGGCTTCCAGCGCGCCCTTTACAATTTCCCCCGGCGCATTGTCCCCGCCCATTGCGTCGACTGCTACCCTGACATTTCTACCCATCGCTCTCTCCTCTAATTTCCAATTCCAAATATACCCCCAGGCGCGCTCATCTGCAAATGATCCAAAGACACATCGCACAAATGCGCCCGCGATTAAGTGCAACATAGGAAATCATTAACAATATACTATATGTGCTCCTATAAATCAACAAGAAAAATAGAAAAATCGAGTAGGGAAAAAAAATTCCCTACTCGCTTCCATTAATCCACTGGTATGATCTGTTTTTTGTTATATGTCCCACAGTTTTTGCATACTCTGTGTGGCACCATTAACTCTCCGCATTTGCTGCATTTTACTAATGTAGATGCAGACATCTTCCAGTTTGCCCGTCTTTTATCCCTCCTGCTTTTGGAGTGTTTATTTTTTGGACAGATCGACATTCCCTTACACCTCCTTAAACTTGCTGAACACATCCTGAAACGCTGCCATCCTTGGATCTGGCGCCGCAACGCACCCGCAGCTTCCTTCGTTTAAGTCCGCGCCGCACATGCTGCATATCCCCTTGCAATCCTCTTTGCAAAGGATCTTCGCCGGCCAGCCAGTCAAAATCTCAGCGTACATAAGCTTATCCACATCAAGCTGATATCCATCCATGTACCCCGCCTGGCTTAAGACATCCAAAGCGTCATCTCCGTTTTCCATAGGATCATCCGCATCCAGAGCCAGCTCTTTTTCCACTTTCAGACGCAGCCCTACCGCCACTTCCTTTAAACAGCGGTCACAGGGAATTGAAATTGTAACATCCGTCTCACCCTGGATAAGCAAACGCTTATTCTCCACGTTGGAAAGATGCAGTTTGAATGGTTCTTTCTTGACGATCGGAAATACGCCCATTTTAGACTTTACCGAATCCATTTCGATATGGACTTCTCTTTCTTCTTCCCGGTTTCCATTTGTACAAAAAGTCAAAAGCTCTAAAACCATGGCATACTCCTATCCACACTTATTGGAGCGTGCCTGTAAATCCATTCCATATAAGACAAAAAATCGCAGAATGAATTTTCAAACACGCTCTAAAGTATAACGAAATGTGATTTCGTTGTCAATATATTATAAATATTTTCTTTCTATATTTTAGGATTTTAACCTTATACCAGCTCCGCCGTCTCCCTTGCGATGGCAAGCTCTTCGTTCGTCGGGATGACTAACGCCTTCACTTTCGAATCCGGCGTTGAGATCACTGTCTCTTCGCCGCGCTTTGCATTCGCTTCGTCATCAATCTGCAAGCCCAAAAACGCAAGCCTTTCACAGATTTCCTTACGGATCACGCCGTTGTTTTCCCCAAGGCCCGCCGTAAAGCAGATGCAATCCACGCCGCCCATTGCCGCAGCGTATGCGCCAATATATTTCAGGACGCGGTAATTAAATACCTGCTGCGCGATCTTCGCCCGTTCATTCCCTTCGTTTGCCGCCGCTTCTAAGTCGCGGAAGTCGGAAGATACGCCGGAGAGCCCAAGCACGCCGGACTTTTTATTCAATACATTTAACACGCCGGATAAATCCAGCCCTTCTTTTTTGCCGATGTATTCCACTGCGGACGGGTCGATGTCACCGGAACGTGTGCCCATTACAAGCCCTTCCAACGGGGAAAGCCCCATGGAGGTGTCCACCGATTTGCCGTCCTTTACCGCGCAGACCGACGCGCCGTTTCCAAGATGGCATACGATGATCTTTAACGAATCATACGGTTTTCCTAAAATCGCCGCCGCGCGCTTTGACACGTAGCTGTGGCTCGTGCCGTGGAACCCGTATTTACGCACCGCATATTTTTCATAATATTCATAAGGAACGCCATATAAATAAGCTTCCTTTGGCATCGTCTGATGGAATGCCGTGTCAAATACGCCCACCATCGGCGTATTCGGCATCAATTCCTGACATGCGCGGACTCCGATTAAATTCGCAGGGTTATGCAGCGGCGCAAGGTCCGTGCATTCCTCCATCGTTTCGATCATCTTTTCCGTAATGATCGCGGACGCGGCAAACTTTTCACCGCCATGCACCAAGCGATGCCCTACGGCTCCAATTTCATCCAGGCTCTTTAATACGCCTGTACCGCTATCCGTAAGCGCCCCGATCACAAGCTGGATCGCCTGCTTATGGGTCGGCATCGGCGCCTGCGTAACCTGTTTTTCTCCCCCGGCCGGTTCATAGACCAGCCGTCCATCTATCCCTATCCTTTCACAAAGCCCCTTTGCAAGCACGGCCTCTGTGTCAGAATTAATTACCTGGTACTTCAGTGATGAACTGCCACAGTTGATCACTAATACGTTCATTTCCCTACTCCTTTACATGCTGCGAAACTATACAACCTGCCTTTTGGCGATAAAGATCGGGAACGACTCCGTCCCTTTCATTTCTTTTCCTTCGGTGATGTGCACTTTCTTATCCGTAATGATGTATTCCGCATTTACGCCCGCTTCGATCACGCTGTCCTGCATAATGATGGAATTTTTCACCTTCGCGCCTTTTCCGATCTTAACCCCTCTAAAGAGGATGCAGTTTTCAATCTCGCCCTCGATCACGCAGCCGTCAGCCACCATCACGTTTTTCGCGCTTGCGCCGTTCATATAGCGTGTCGGGTTGTCATCACGAATCTTTGTATAAATCGGCTCTTTGTCAAACAGCGCCTCTAAGTTTTCATTATCCAAAAGCCTCATATTTTCATCAAAGTAATTCTTAAGGCTTAAGATGCGGGAAACATATTCTGTATACTCATATCCATGTATTTTTAACGTGCCCGCGTTAAGCTGCGGAAGTATGATATCCCGCTCTAAGTAGATCCCGCCTGCGACGAACGCTTCATTGATTAATTTGATTAAATTTTCGCGTTCAAATACATAAATATTCATAGAATAATTCTGTACGCCGCCATCCTGCGGGTTGATGTGGATCTTTTTCACTTCTTCATTTTCCACATCCAGCGTATAGTACATGATCTTTCTTGGATCATCCTGGTTCATTACGCTCTTTGGCACTTCTTCTTTTTTGTATACGACCGTCATATCCGCGCCGCTGTCAATATGGGACTTTAACAACGCCTTGAAATCAAAGTTCATAGCCAGGTTCGCGTCGGATAAAATGACATATTTTTCTTTCTGTGATTTTAAAAATCCAAGGATGCTTTCGATCATCCCGATCTTGCCGCCATAAACGCCCGTGTTTTTCTGCGCGTAAGGCGGGAATATGTTAAGGCCCCCGTTTTTACGGGACAGATCCCATTCACGTCCGGAGCCTAAATGGTCTAAAAGTGAAAAATAATTTTCACGTACAAGTACCGTAATATTGTCAATCCCGCAGTTAACCATACTGGACAGCACAAAGTCTATCATACGGTAACGGCTTGCAAACGGAATCGACGCCATAAGCCGCTCGCTGGTCAGTTCCGGCACAAGCTCATCATAGATATTTGGGAAAAGAATACCGAGTGCGTTTGTATTGGTCTTTACCATTTTTCTTCACCGTCCTTTATATTTTCATTTACCATGGCGTCTGGCCCGATCACCGCTTTATCGCCCACATATACACCGGAGCCTACCGTTGCAACGCCTTTGGATTCGCCTTCCGGCATCTTTCCTACTACAGCGCCTTCGCCGATCACTACATTTTCCGCTACGATACAATGTTTTACCTGCGCGCCAGCCTTAATGATCGTGCCGCCCATAATGACCGCGTCCTCTACTTCCGCTCCTTCTTCCACACGCACGCCCGCAAACAGAATCGAATGCTTCACGCTGCCGGAAATATTGCAGCCGTCTGTGATCATGGAATTTTCAATATAAGCGCCGCTGTTGATCTTATGGCCTGTCATACCGCTGTTTCGGCTGTAAATCTTCCACTCCTCGTCAAACAGGTTAATGCCGCTGTGCTCCGGATCTAACACTTCCATATTCGCTTCCCATAAGGAAGAAATCGTTCCTACGTCCTTCCAGTAGCCGTTGAAATGGTACGCGTACATATTGCGTCCATCCCTTAACAGGTTTGGAATGATGTTATTGCCAAAGTCATTTTCAGACTCCGGATCTTCTTCATCTTCCATCAGATATTTTTTCAGGATATCCCAATTGAATATGTAGATACCCATAGAGGCAAGGTTGGATTTCGGGTTCTTTGGTTTTTCCTGGAATTCCGTAATCTTGTCGTTTTCGTCCGCAACCATAAGCCCAAACCTAGGAGCCTCCTCCCAAGGCACTTCCATAACCGCAACGGAAAACTCAGCGCCCTTTTCCTTATGGAACCTTAAGAAATCGCTGTAGTCCTGCTTGCAGATCTGGTCGCCGGAAAGGATGATGACATACTGCGGATCGTAACGGTCAATAAACGAAATATTCTGATAAATCGCATTTGC
>CANDMI010000104.1 GCA_947385775.1 uncultured Eubacterium sp.
TTCTTTGACTGGTGTATCTGTCGTGGAAATCAGAGGGGCTGTCTGAACTGTTACAACAGCTCAGCTCGCGCCATTCACAAAATCTATCCCATTATTTACACGAAATCCAAAACCTGCTCAAAACCACGCAAAAACAGCATCCCACTAATAATCCGTATCCACATCCTTCTGCTCGATATATGGCACGAAGCTCATTGGGGTCATGTTCTCGTGGATGGATGTCATGTAATTTTGCCAGATATGGCCTGGATAGGTTGCTCCGGCAAGGCTGGATAATTGCTGGGGCTGGTCGTAGCCTACCCAGACGCTGGTTGTAAAGTAGCGGGTGTATCCGGCAAACCAGCCGTCTACGTTGTTGCTTGTCGTCCCGGTCTTTCCGGCGCAGGGCATATCGCCTAAAGCTAATCCCCTGCCAGTGCCTTCTGTCATCACCGTACAAAGCATATCTGTCATCATGCGCGACGCGTTTGATTTGTAAATGCGCACGCCGTCCGCCTCCTCATCCGAGGCTTTTGTTTCAAATTTATCCTCCTCCGCTTCTGATGTGTAGATTAAATTGCCCTGCGTGTCTTCTATTTTTACAATGCAGGTTGGCTCGCGGTAGCAGCCGTCATTTTCCAAAGCGGCGTAGCCGGCCGCCATTTCCAAAGGAGAAACACCGATCGTAAAGCCTCCAAGCGCAGCCGGCAGGCGGTTGTCCTCCGGGTCGAGCTTTTTATAGCCCATTTTTTTTAGGTATTCCAATCCGGCTTCTGGAGTCAGTTCATCAAAAAGATTCCAGGCGACTGTGTTTTTGGAGCTGTTTACCGCATGGCGGAATGTGATGCTGCCTTCATATACACGATCTGCATTTGTTGGGCCGTCGGCTGTTTTTTGATCTAATACGATCGAATCTGGCGTATAGCCACGCTCTAAGGCAGGCGTAAACACGATAAGGGGCTTGATCGCGCTTCCCGGCTGACGATAGCTTTGGTAAGCCCGGTTCAGGGTATAGCCGTTGAAATCCTGCGTCCTTCCGCCGCATACCGCCGTTACAAAGCCTGTCGTATTGTCAATCGTAACCCCGGCGCCTTGAAGCATAAAAACACCCTCTTCGTTTTTCTCCTGGAAGCCATTTAACCCCACGTCGATCGCATTCTGTAGCTTTGCCTGCTGCTCCATATCGATCGAGGTATAGATGCGGTAACCGTCTGTATACAGGCTGTTTTCGCATTCCTCATACAGCTTTTGGTATTCCTTCTGGTAAGCTTTTTTTTCTTTCGATTTTTCAAAATAGTATTCAAACTCAAATCCTCTGGTTTTCATCAAAGCGCGTACGGCGCAGTCGTTAATGAACGTTTCAACGTAGTTATTTTTTTTGATCTCTTTTTTACGCTTTAGCTTTATTTTTTCCTCCTTCGCTTCCTCATAGGTGGCGTGTGAGATCATCTGCTGGTCATACATGCCGTACAATATAAAATCCCGCCGTTTCAATGTGTTTTTTTTATGCCTGACCGGGTCATACAAGGTCGGGTTGTTTGGGATGGCGCATAAAAACGCGACCTGGGATAAGTCCAGCTTTTTCACGCTTTTACTGAAATACCCTTGGGCGGCGGCTTCGATCCCATAATAGCCGTTGCCAAAATAAATATTATTTAAGTAAAATTCCATGATCTGTGTTTTTGTAAATTTTTTTTCGAGGTTTTGCGCTAAAAAGATTTCCTCCATTTTGCGCTCCCACGTTCTTTCGTTGCTTAAAAATACAGTCCTTGCAAGCTGCTGGGTGATCGTGCTGCCCCCCTGGGTCACCTCCCCGTTACGGAACATGGCAAAAGATGCGCGGATAATCGCCCGGTAATCGACTCCATGATGTTTATAGAATTTACGGTCCTCCACGCTGACCATCGTCTTTTCCACAATGACCGGCAGATCTTTATATTCCATATAATAAGCGTCTTTTTCCCCTTTATACGCCTTGATCAGCTCCCCCTTTTTATCGTACACCAAACCGGTTTCCCCTTTACGAAACGTTTCTTCGCTGGACTTTGCAGCCAGAGAGTCGGCGTCTTCTTTCAGCTGGCGCACAGTTCCTGCATATCCGCCCAGAAAATAATACCCAAACACCCCTGCCAGAATGCAAAGCAGTAATAATTGCAATTTAAAAAAAATCCAAAATCCCCGGAACTTCTTTTTTTTCTTTGCCATAATGTATGCTCTCCATTATTTTGTAAATTTTTTGGCAAATTTCAACCTTTTTTATTTTAACATAATTTACATAATTCTCAACCCTTTCGAAAAAGTACCGCTCTAAACTGTTACTCCAGATTCATAAAAATAGATTTTCGAAATAGAAAAAATTGTCCAGATGTGTTAAAATAGATTCTCAAATAAGTGGAACACATTTAAGGAGGTTTTAAGATGAAAAAACTTTTCATGGCTTTTCTTGCCGCCACATGCGCCCTTAGCCTGGCTGCCTGCGGGCGGGACAAGATCATATCCACGGGCAACCAGAAGATAGACAACGCCGTTTACAATGACGATTCCATATCCTTAGCTCCGTATACCGGGCTTAAGGCTGTGAAAAACAATTATAAAGTGTCCGAAAAAGCTCTGGAGCAGGCCATCCATGAACAGCTGTCTGATTTTATCACCTATAAGACCGTATCGCGCCCGTCTATAAATGGGGATGTGTTAGAAACGGACTACAGGATTTCGATCGAAGGGGACGCTTACGACAATGACAAAGGATACAATTTTACGATTGGCGCGCAGGAATATGGAGAAGAATTCGACCAAAAGCTGATCGGCGTATCCGCGGGGGACGAGCTTGAATTTTCCCTGACGTATGATAAGGACTATTCTGATGTGGATTTTGCAGGGCATACAGCGGATTTTAAAATTAAAGTTAACAAAGTGCAGGAAGAGATACTGCCTGAGACGACGGATGATTTTATCGAGGAAAATTTTCAATACGATAACTATGACGCGTTTGAAAAGGCTACGCGCCAATCCTTGGAAGAGGAATATCAAGAGGACAGCGAAAATGAGCTGTCCGAGGCGCTGTTAGCGCAGGTCACGGAAGCCTCCAGCGTTTTACAATACACGAAAGGGGAATACGACGACGCATATAAGGAAGTAAAGGACGCATATGAAAGCTATGCCCAAATGCTTGGGACGGACATCCAATCGATCTATGATTCCTTTGAGGTAACGAAGGACAGTTTAAAGCAGGAAGCGCTTGAAACCCTGACCCGGACGCTTGTTTTAAACGCGATCATTAAAAACGAGGGGCTGACCTTAAGCGATGAGGAATATCAAAGCGGGCTTAAGGAATATATGGAGTTAAACGACTATGATTCGCAAAAGGAGTTTTTAAAGCAGTTTGGCGAAGATGTGATCCGTGAACAGATTTTAAAAGATAAAGCCATTGATTTTATTGTGGAACGCGCCGATGTTTCCGAAAAAGACGCGGAATATGATTATTGACAAAGCAGCCGTTGCAACGCATGGATCATGCTGGATCTGCAACGGCTGTTTTATCGTGATTTTATTTTTGCTCTTCCAAACGTATCCTGTCAAGATTATTGTTCCATCTGCCTACCTAAAAATCCGGCCGCCGTCATCGCAAGCTTGCTTTCGGTTTCCCCTATTTTTGTTTTTTCGTCTTTGTTATAGAGGATGACAGAGCCGATCGCGTCGCCTTCGCATATGATCGTGCTGATGGCCTGGGATGCGAAGTCGCCGTTATCATCCAGCGTCACCTTGACAAATTCGCTTTCTTCCTTGCTGGCTATGACGCTGTTTCTGTCCTCAATGATGCATTCCAGCTGGTGGCTGATGGGCTTGCCTTCAAAGTCTTTTTTGCCGTTGCCGGAAGCCGCGATCACATGGTCACGGTCGGTAATGCATACAAGCATCCCGGTGGTCTGCGCTAACGACTCGGCATACTGCCCCGCAAATTCGGAAAGCTCCCCAATCGGGGAATATTTTTTGAGTATGATTTCCCCTTCCCGGTCGGTAAATATTTCAAGCGGGTCGCCTTCCCGTATCCGCAACGTCCTTCTGATCTCCTTTGGTATGACAACTCTTCCTAAATCATCTATTCGCCTGACTATTCCTGTAGCTTTCATAATGAATGATTCCTCCATTTACAGATTTTACTTTATGCCATTGTAGTATCTGTAAAAACTGATATTACTATTCACAGCAGGAAAAATCAATAAGGCAAAAAACGCGCCAGCTTTGCGCCTCCTGGAATTGCCAGCAATTCCTCTTCGCTAAAACACCCGATCTGTATGACCGTGACCCCATAAACAAGCACGGCTGGGACGATTGCGGCAATGCATGAGACATAAATGTTGCTGATCCTTTGGGACACAGCCTGATAGACCGCAAACGCCACAAATCCCATAGCGACAGACGCATACAGCGGCTTTAGGAAGGTTTCCTTATATTCCCATTCATAGCCCACCTCAGTCGTTATGGAGCGGCAGTTTAGCACGCTTACGATAACCGGGAAAAGCACATTGCAGATCACAAGCGCGTATACATTTAAATCGGTAAACATCAATAAGATTCCCAACAGCGCAATATGTATTGCCAGCGAAACCGCTGAATGAATAACCGGGATGCGCATAAAATTGGCGCCCTGCAATATCGAGGTCGTTAACGAGGATATCGCGTAAAATATGACCGCCGAGGAACCGGACGCTAACAGTATGACCGCCTGCTCATGATGGGTCGTCAGGCTTGGAAACAGCATCAGCATGATCGGCTTTGCCAAAACCGCAAGCCCGATCGCGGACGGGAACGCGATGATCATGTTCACTTTAATGACCTGGGTGATCTTTTGGTGCATCCCCCACAAATCATTCTGCATCCGGGAGATGACGATGCTTGGCAGCGTGGAAGCCGCCATCGCGGTCGCAATCGCCACCGGCAGATTTATCAACTGGTTATACTGCGTATTGAACACCCCTTGAAGGGAAGTGATCTCAAGGTCTGTGTATCCGCGCCGCGGCATCAAATTGCTGAACATAAAGTCGTCTATCGTGTATCCGATCTGGTAGATCGTCTGGCTTAGCACAACAGGTATCAATGTAATGAACAACACCTTCATAATATGGGAATTGGACTCTACCCGCTCATTGCGCCGCCTTCGTTTGTGATAACGTCTTTTTGTCAAAAGATAAAACGCGATCATAAAAAATAACGCCGACGCCGCCCCCGCAAGCGTCCCAAGAGTCCCGCCTGCCGCCCCGTAAGACGCGGACTCTTTTGATTCCTGGTAGATTTTCATAAACTGCCAGGTGGCTAATACGCTGACGATCGCATTTGCGACCTGCTCTAAAATCTGCGAAATGGAGGTAGGCACCATATCCCCATGTCCCTGGAAGTAACCGCGGAAAACGCCCAGTATAGCCACGACAAACGTCGTCGGAGCTAGTATCCGAAGGGGCCTTGCCAAGCCCTGTTTGTTATAAACCCCTTCGATCGCGCCCGCTCCAAGATACAGGCCGATCATAATGACCAGGCCCGCAACGAGCGCGTAAAGAAACGCATTGACGACTACCCGGTGCATATTTCGATATTCTTCTTTTGCTATTTTCGCGGACACCATCTTCGAAACCGCAAGCGGCAGGCTGTATGAGGAGATCGTTAACGCCACATTGTAAATGCCAAAGGCGATGGAATACAGCCCATTTCCCTCTTCCCCCATCATATTGCTCATAGGGATGCGGTACGCAAATCCGATGATTTTCGTAATTAAGCCAGCTCCCGCTAAAATTCCGCCCTGGAGCAGCATATTTTTCTTTTTTTCAGACATAGTCTGCCTACTCTCCCAATATCCAATCTAATCCGCTATGGTAAGACTTCTGGCCAAGCAGCCCGCCCAGTTCTTCTAATACGATATCATAAGAGTCTTGTGATCTGTCTGTCTCATAAAGTTTTTCCAGCTGCAAAAAGGCTTCCTGGTATCTCACCGACGCTCGTTTTATAAGCTCCAGCACGCTCTGGCTTGATTGATCCTTCGGATTCCACGGATTGTTCCACTGTTTGCATTCCAGATTCAGCGGGTCGTCGTATGTGATCTCATCCGTGGGGATAATCGGAGAAATCCCGGGCTTGCCCAGCACGAAGCATTCGATCTTTTGTAAAGCTTCACGTTTGTAATTGTTTGGATTATAGGTCAGCCTTGTCGCCATCTGTATGGAGCAGATCGCCCTGGAGAAAAACGCCTTCGACTGGTTTGGCTGCGGATAGACCGTATGGTATACGTGGTGCAGCGCAGTCGCCACCACCGAACGCGTATGGGCGTTAAACCCGATGGTTTTCCAATGCGGAAATTCGGAAGGCAGTTTTTTGGCGTAACGCATTAAAAGGCAGGCATCCATGTCGCTTTCTAAAACAACATGATCTGCGTAGCCTTTCTGTTTCAGCTCATCCCCATAGCCCGTCATATAGTAGACATATGGATGGATCTCCGTATCTAATATATAATGCCCGATAAACCCGGCTGCATACGCGCGCGCGACCTGGCGTTCTTTTTCCCTGGAAAACAGCTCTGGAGCCTGCACAAGGCACTGTAGGAAATCCCCTGTCAACGTCTTATGGGTAATAGACCCCAGCTTTGTTTTTTTCAGCTGTGACACGAAGTAATAAAAAAATAAATCCGGCCCCTGAAGCCCCAACTGAAAAACGGTTTTATATTTCCCGATGCTTTGGAATAAAACTGGACATGACTCGGCTTTTTTTAACCGCTGCAAATTTTTTACCCCAAATAAATAATGTGTTGTAAATCCCGGCACGGATTTATCCCTCCTTCATGTCTTACTTGTAATTACTTCACATAAAGGGTTACCCCCTTAATCTCAACCACCTGCGCCAGGCTGCCTGTTTCGAATACCGCGTCGTTGTCTGCGCTTCTTGCCGTCCATTCCTGCCCGCCTACTATGGCTGTGCCTGTATCCTTATGGTTGTCAATGGTTTGCGTCACCCGGACTTTTTTGCCGATCACATCCTCATAGTTCGTTTTAATATTATGAGGCTTGACAAACTTTAAGGCAAATGGCCTTGTGAAAAACAAAAGGACCACGGACACCGTCAAAAACAGCGCCACCTGCCCGAATATCGGAACTCCCACAAACGTCGATAAAAGCGCCGCCAGCGCACCTCCCGCAAACCATATGCTCGTAAGCCCTACGGTAATCATTTCTATGATAATGAATATAATGATCAATGCAAGCCATAAAAACACCGGCGATAAAAATGGCATGAACAATTCTTTCATCGCGTTTCCTCCCTTTTCTTCTATTGTATCTATTGTACTTGAACGGCGCCCATGCGTCAATTGAAAATAATGCAATCGGAACCGATATAACGCCATATTATACCTTCACAGCCACCACCACAAGCCTGCCGTTTTCCCGTGAGTAATCACAGGTGGAAAGCATCAGCAGCTTATCTCCATAGGAAAGCCGCGCCCCCAGGTCATAAATCTGGCTCTGTTTTATAAAATCCACGCATTCCTGAAATTCTTCCTTTGACTTGTAGTTAAACAGACGATAATAGCGAAATCCCGGCTCCTCCTGGTACAGCACCCTGCTCTTTAATACCGCCACAACCTGATACTTCCCCTTTTCATAAATCGTATCGTAATAAATCGTCCGGTGGGACTCGCAAAACGCCCGTTCTTCGTATCGCTCAAGCATCCCAAAGTTCCTGCCATTTTTCATATTATGCCCATAGATCACAGTGTTGCCATCCTGCGGATAGCAGCTGCTCTTACTGTCTACGAACAGGGAGCCTTCTTCAGTGGCGTTTCCCTGATAATCCCGGTGCAGGTAAAAATACAACTCCCCGCCCGTATCTTCCTTAGATTGCATGACCGGATGGTCGATTTCCGTATCCGGGATCTTCAG
The DNA here is from genome assembly GCA_947385775.1 of uncultured Eubacterium sp. GTDB lineage: Bacteria > Bacillota > Clostridia > Lachnospirales > Lachnospiraceae > Eubacterium_J. The sequence continues at coordinate 7,902 of CANDMI010000104.1, forward strand.
CCATCCAAAAAGGTCAGGATACTGGCTGTGAAAGCTTTGATACTGTGGCAGAACGTCCGGCATGGGTTTTTTGCCAGAAGCCTTTTTATCTGTTTTTTGCTGCGCATTACCGCCCTTTGCGCGAAATTTTTCCGTCTGCGCCGCCACCTGCACGTCCTCGGACCGCGCCTGTATCCCGCCTGTATCCGGGTTTGTCTGTTCGATCTGTTCGATCTGTTCGGTCTGCTCAATCTGTCCGGTTTTATTGTTTTTTAAGCTTTCGACTGCTTTTTTTGCGATTTCCCGTTTGTTTATCTGGATCAGCAGATAAACGCCCAATGCGCACATGATCACGCAGATTACGACCGTCCAGATGATCTTCGCGGCTTTTACAGACTTCTTTTCTTTCACTTTTCCCGGTTTTTTTTGCTCTGTGCGCATGGCTGGCAGCTCTGCGTTTAAGATCGCTTCCTGCTCGCTGAAGATCTCCTGTTCGCTGATCGCGTCAAAATCCGAAAGGGCTTCTAAATCTTCCAGAAAATCCAGGTTTTGTTCGCTAAGCATATTTTGATCCGGGTTGTCTTTTACTGGATCGTCTTTTACCGGGTCGTCTTTTTCCAGACCGTCTTTTGCCGCGTCCAGATTGCCAAAATCTTCTGTATTGAAATTTTCTGTATGAAAATTTTCTGTATGGAAATTTTTTGGAACGCTTTCCCGCTTCTTTTTACGGAACCGGCTTTGGCGCGCTTTTTTTGGCTCTGTCTCCGGTTCCGGCATCGGCTCTTGTTTTTCTCCAAACCGATTGTCTATAATATGCAAAAAATCAACGCCCAGCCAGCTTAAAAACAGCATATTCTCCTGTTCTTTCAAGGACGCGATTGTCTCTTTTGCGATGATCTCATCCTGAAAGTCACATGTGTCGCATATTTCCTGAATTTTTCTGATGTCATGGCGTAAAAACTTCTGCTCTTCGGGAAGAGACAATTCCAGCTTTTCTGAGATCAAATGGATAAAGGCGTCCCCAAGCCTGGTATAAAAATAAAATTCCGGCTGGTCTGACAGATCATGATACAGGCGTATCCAGTAGTGCTTGTCCTGCTCTATGCCCTGCTGTATCATTTTCTGTATCATATGGACATCCTTTTGTACGTCCGACCAGATGCTGCCCACCTGTTTTTTTGACAGCCCTTCCATGATCTCTAAAAAGGCCAGCCCCATCTCTCCCGCAAACAGCAGCTCCTTTTGCTGGGACAGCCGTTCACAATACTGCTGGAGCTGTTTTTCACTCAACCGCCAGCATTCTGACGTCATGCGTTCTATATTTTGTAAATCAACCCATTCTATATTCCACTTCATATGCTTCCTTTATGAATACTGATGCCTGCCAAACTGCAACCCCGCATCATTTTCCTGGTACGATTGCGTGCTCTTACTTACGATTATTGTTCCAATGTTGCGCGATTCTTACTTATCAAAATCACAAAAATTTGTCTTCCTCGCGGAATTGATCTATCTTCATTATACAGCCATTTCGATAAATGTACAATTATTTTTCTGATTTCCTGTAATCATTTAATAACAGGTTACTTTTCATGGGGTGGGGATTTACTGTATAAATGATAAATAATAGGCAATTATCCGGCAAAATATTGGGAAAATTCCACCTAGACGCTGGAAACAGGCAGCAGGCCCGTCCGGATGTTCCGGCTTCGGGATGTAAGAAGCTCTAGGCCATTCTGCGCAAGGTTTTCAATACCGGACGGATCGGGGATTGACCGCCATCCATGGCGCAATCCCCTTTTTCGAGCATCCCTGCCCGAAAATCCTGTACGGAAAGCAGAATGCCAAGAACTTCTAACATCCCTGCACAGTCACATCCGGACGGGCCTGCCGCCTGTTTCCGGCTGTTTTTCATAAGCTTCCCATTATTTTTCCCAAACGGCTCCATTTTTCAATCTATATGGCAATTGCACACTCCTGGAATTTTATACTGGCAAAAGGCGCAAGTTATTGGCAGGCAGTTTTGAAACATATAAATTTTTGATAACCAGCCGGAAGCAAGCCGGGGGCCTGTCCCGATGTGACTTGCGAGGGGATGTTAGAAGCCCTTAGCATTCTGTTTTTAACAGGATTTTCGGGCAGGGATGCCCGAAAAAGGGATTGCCGCCATGGATGGCGATGCAATCCCGGTCCGTCCGGTATCGATAACTTATAAACAGAATGCTTAGGGCTTCTTGCATCCCGGAGCCGGAACATTGAGACAGGCACCCGGCTTGCTTCCAGCGTCCGGGCAACACAAACCTTCAAAT
>CANDMI010000105.1 GCA_947385775.1 uncultured Eubacterium sp.
GGGAGGCTTTCCAGAAAAGCAATTTTAAGGGAGATTGACGGCACGCTTCGCCGCCTTGGCACAGATTATCTGGATTTATATATCATTCATCGGTTTGATTACGATACGCCGATGGAAGAAACAATGGAAGCCCTCCATGATTTAGTGAAGATGGGAAAAGTCCGCGCCCTTGGAGCTTCCGCCATGTATGGCTATCAGTTCCATAATATGCAGCTTATTGCAGCGGAACATGGATGGACGCCGTTTTCTGCAATGGAAAACCATTACAATCTTTTGTACCGTGAGGATGAGAGGGAGCTCATTCCTATCTGTAAGCAGATGGGAGTTTCCCTGATGCCCTACAGCCCGCTTGCGGCAGGCCATCTGGCAAGGGCGGCATGGAAGTCAAACTCTCCCCGCGGACAAACGGACAGGGTTGCAAAAGGGAAATATGATCTTATGGAGCGTCAGGATACGCAGATTGTAAAAAGGGTCGGTGAGGTTGCAGAAAAGCATGGGTGCAAGATGTCGCAGATTGCGCTTGCATGGCACTGGGCGAAAGGCGTGGCCTCGCCAATTATCGGGGCTACAAAGCCGCAGTATTTTGACGACGCTGCCTGTGCATTGGATGTTCATTTAGAGGAAAAGGATGTGGCATATCTGGAGGAACTTTATGTGCCCCATCCAATTGTGGGCGCGATTGACAAAAATCCAGAGCAGGGGGTTCTGCTGCTGGATGAGAAAAAATAATAAAAATATGGAGGAAAAACAGAATGAAGAGGAGATGTAGATTTTGCGTTAGTTTCGCGTTGGTTTTTGCGCTGGCTTTAGGGCTTTTGCTCCCAGCTTCCAAAGTAAATGCGGCGGGGAAAGAAGCGTCAAAAAAAGTTTTGGTTGTATATTTTTCAGCGATAGGGACGACGAAAAGCGCCGCAAAGAAAATTGAAAAAGCGACAGGCGCCAAACTGTATCAGATTAAAGCGGCGCAACGTTATACAGATGCGGACTTAGATTACAGCAATGATGATTGTCGGGCCAACAGGGAGCAAAATAATGAAGGCAGCAGGCCGAAAGTAAAGGGAAAGATAAAAAATATCCGCAAATATGATACGATCTTTATCGGTTATCCAATCTGGTGGGGAAAAGAACCAATGATCATCCGCACATTTTTGGAATCTTATAATCTGGAAGGAAAGAAGATTGTTCCATTCTGCACCAGTGGCGGAAGCGGGATCTCCGGCAGCAGGAATGGCGTTCAAGCGGCGGCAAAAGGCGCAAAAGTAATGAAAGGAAAAGATTTGACGGATGCTTCTTCTAAGAGCGTGGCAAAATGGGCGAAGAAACAAATAAAATAGTATGGCGGGACAATGTGATATAAGTTTTGCCAGAAACAAAAATCGGAATGGAGGAATAGAAATGAATTTATATGCAACAGACCCGGAATTTATGGAGCGTTTTGAGCATTTTGCATTTCAGGAGGTTCCAAATGAGGAAGGACAGCAGTTAGACGACGACACCAGATATATGGCGATCTTGGCGGCGCTGATCGGCTGTCAGGGAGTGGAAGAATACCGTATTGTGCTGCGAAGGGCGCTGGATGCTGGATTTGCCGCTGTTGCTGTGAAGGAGATGGCATATCAGGCGGTAGATTACCTTGGAATCGGCAGGGTTCTTCCGTTTCTGAACGCAGTGAATGAGGTTTTTGAAAGCCGTGGCATTGCCCTTCCTTTGGAGGGGCAATGCACGACAACATTGGAAGACCGTTTGGAAAAGGGCGTGCAGGTTCAGGCGGAAATATTCGGCGGACATATGGCAGAGGCATGGAAAGCCGGCCATATAAACCGCTGGCTGGCGGCAAACTGCTTTGGGGATTATTATACCCGCACGGGGCTTAACCTGGCGCAGCGGGAAATGATTACATTCTGTTTTCTGATGGCGCAGGGAGGATGTGAGCCACAGCTTGCCGCGCATGTGGAGGGAAATATCAATCTTGGGAATGATAAGGAATTTCTGCTGCGTGTTGTTTCACAATGCCTGCCTTATATCGGTTATCCGAGAAGCCTGAATGCAATCTCTTGCATCAATAAGGCCAAATAGCGAGAAAGAAGCGAACAAAATGCCTGTCATGGAAAGACAGGGAAACAGCGCAGCTTGATCAGATCATATTTGAAGTTCAGCTTCCGGCTTCACTGTAATAATCCAATCTTGCGCGTCCATCTAAAAGAAGTTATAATAAATTTACTTACATGAAATTACTATAGCTTTTTTGGAGGATAAACGGCATGAACCAGCAGGATTTAACAAAGGGGCCTGTTTTTTCCACGATGTCTTTGTTTGCGCTGCCGATGATACTTGGCAATATCTTGCAGCAGGGATACAATATTGTGGATACATGGGTTGTGGGGCGGTTTATTGGGCCGGATGCGTTAGCGGCGGTGGGATGCGCGTTTGCGGTCATGACGTTTCTTACGTCGGTTCTGCTCGGGCTTTGTATGGGAAGCGGAACGGTGTTTTCCCTTTGCTTTGGAAGAGGGGACAGGCAGGGAATGGAACAAAGCGTCTGCGCGTCTTTTTTGCTTCTGGCGGTCACGGCGGCGGCGCTTACCGCGGCTTCTTTGCTTGGCGTGGACGCGCTTGTTTGGTGGATGAATGTTCCGGGAAAGATCGTCGAACTTACAAGAGGGTATTTGCTTATCGTGTTTTGCGGGATTCCGGCGATCGCCGTTTATAATTTTTTCGGGGCGTATTTAAAGGCGGTTGGAAATTCCACGGTTCCGCTTATTTTCCTCGGGGTTTCCACGACGGTGAACATATTGTTGGATTTATTGTTTGTCGCGGCGTTTCGGTGGGGCGTTTTGGGCGCGGCCGCGGCGACTGTGATCTCCCAATATCTGTCGGGGCTTGGGATCGGGCTTTATGTGCTTGGAAAGCAAAAGGAGGCGCGCAGAGCTTTTTTGCATTTTCGGATTCAAAAATCAAGCCTTAAGCAGATTGCGGGCTATTCGGCGTTAACCTGTATGCAGCAGTCGGTCATGAACCTTGGGATTTTGATGGTGCAGGGGCTAGTAAACAGTTTTGGGACGGTCGTTATGGCGGCGTTTGCGGCGGCGGTAAAAATCGAGGCGTTCACCTATATGCCGGCGCAGGAATACGCAAACGCTTTTTCTACGTTTATTGCCCAAAACATGGGCGCAGGGAAAAAAAGCCGCGTGGTTTTGGGGATTCGTTTTGCTTATGTTTCGGTCATCTCCTACTGCATCCTGGCGTCGATTTTTATCTGGGTTTTCGCAAAGCCCCTGCTGCTTATTTTTATCGAGCCTTCCGAGACAGAGATTTTGGCGCAGGGCATCCGGTATTTGCATATTGTAGGGCCGTTTTATTTTGGGATTGGCTGCTTATTTTTATTTTATGGATTATACCGGGCGGTCGGAAAGCCGCAAGCGTCGGTCATATTGACGATCATTTCACTGGGGACGCGCGTGGCGCTTTCGTATCTGCTTTCTTCGATTGACGCGGTTGGCGTTGTTGGAATCTGGTGGTCGATCCCGATCGGCTGGGGGCTTGCGGATTTTGCGGGATTTTTGTATTATGTGCGTAAGAAGCGGAGTTTGCTGGAGTGGGTTTGAGGAAAAAAAATTGATAAATATATTAGAAAGTTTAAGATAAAAAGTTGCGCTTTTAAATATTTTAGAAAGCAAAACAACGCATCTATCCCAAAATATTTCCCAAGAAACTTATTTGGAGATAGATGCAAAAGTTTTTTGATTTAAAGCAATTCATTTTAAAGCGATTTCTTTCAAAGCTTTACGCTCCGCCCTGCGCTTAGCCTGTTTATTTTATCCAAAACCCGAGCCGCTTCCGTTCCGGAAAGGATTTTGGGCTGAAAATCATTTGTGTAAGGCACGGAGGATAGGGAGCATGGGTATACCTTGATGTTTTTATCTTTTTTTACTTCCTGCTTTTTTATGGTAAAGGTCTGGCGAAAGATCATCGTGTCTTTGTCAGCAGGATTGGAGTTTCCGCCAAAGCAAAAGTTGCCAAGGCTGTATACGATGTAGCGGCCTTTATAAAGCTCGATTCCCTGTAGGACGTGTGGGTGATGGCCGAGGACTAACGAGGCGCCGTTGTCGATCGCGAAGCGGGCGAGGGATTCTTGGCTTGCGCTTGGATAATAGTCCCTTTCAATGCCCCAATGGAAGCTTGCGATGATCAGCTTTGCGCCATTTGCCTTTGCTTTGTCGATGGTTTCCTTTACGGTAGCCTGTGTAACGCCGGCAAGCTGGTTGAAGCCAAGGAAAGCGATTTTTACGCCTTTTACTTTTTCATAAGCGATCTTATCATTGTCGCAGTATTTGATTTTATTGTCTTTTAAGGTTTTAATCGTATCGGAATATCCCTGCGCTCCAAAATCAAGCGTGTGGTTGTTTGCGGTATTTACAATTTCCACAGAGCCTTTTTTTAAGATATCCACGTAAGACGCATGTCCCTTAAAGGTGAAGGCTTTGTTGGCGCGGTTTGTGGATTCGGTAAAGGTTCCTTCCAGGTTTACGATCGTAAGGTCGTCTTTTGCAAATATTTTTTTCACACTTTGCAAAAAATAGCTGGAGCCATGTCTGGCGTAATATTCATTAAATATGCTGTTGTATCTGGAATCCACGCCAAGGGTGCAGTCCCCGGCGGCGGAGATCGTGATCTTTACAGGCGCGTCTTTTTTTTTCTTATTTTTTGTAAGCGTGGACGGCGCGTCGGGAACTATGCCTGCCGTTTTTTGGAGGGCTGCGTTTGAGATATCGATATCCGGCTCGAAAAGCCCCATGGATTTCGCGGAAAACAAGCCGCCAAACGCAAGGGCGGCTAACAGTATGAATGAGGTTAAGATTATTTTTATCTTCATTTTATCCTCCTTAGCGGTTGTATTGGCAATAACGTGCGCAAGCTCCTGCGCCGTTTTCATTGCCATATCATCGTACTTTTTTTTATGCAGCTTTATTATAATCAATGATCATAACTTCACTGATAATATTTTCTGCCTTTTTACTTAATTTTTCAATTTCTTTCATGATTGCCATTGAAAAAAACTCTTCCCCACATTGAGAACATTTTTTACAAGGCACATTTTTTATGATCAATATACCATTTTTTAATTTTTCAACATAAATTGTCGTCGTCTCAATCATGTGATTGCTGCCGCAAGTAAAACAATTCATACTCAACGCCCCTTTCTGGTTTTAAAGTCTGGCTCCCATTCATCAATATTTGGATAGCATGCCGTTATGATATGTAAATTGACATGGTCGCTTGCAACTACAACATGCATATATCTGTCATTTATTGACATGCCAAGCAATAAACAACTTGGGAACGGCTTGTCATCTTCATATTGCTTTATGATCTCACCGTGCATAATGACATTGATTATACTTTCTGAATCAATGTTTCTTTCCTTACAACGTTTTATTACATGGGCAGTCATGATAATAGTATCGTTTGTACATAATTTTCTTAATTCTTCTATTTGCAAAGCCAATTCTTCACCCACTTTCTGTATAAAAATTATATCATAAAATATTCAGAATGGAAAGTAAAAGGAATTTTTTGGCACGGTAAACAACGGCGCAGGGTTGAAAAGCGATCGGGAGTTTCGTATAATCAATTATCAGGATGGACGGATCCGATAGGAACGCTTCAGATCCTTAAAGCGGGTTGGCGAAAGGAACGTGAGATGGGAGCATATACGAAAAGGCTGGAAAGCAAAATTTACGACATTTCTCCAGAGGACGAAAATTACACGCAAGAGCTGATAGAGGTCGCAGATCTTTTCCGAGATTTCGGCGAAGCTTTGGATGAATTTATAAGCGAAAATGGATATGTGGGAAGCTTAGCGGATCTTGAGGGAAAAACGGTTTTTATCAAAGAGCGGTTTCAAAAGGCTTCGATACCGGCGCCTAGAAATCTGAAAAAATATTTTACCGCGTCAAAAGAAATCGGAAGGGAAACGGCGTTTCAGTTTTGCCTTGCGTTTGGCTTAAATCTTGCGCAGTCAGAAGCTTTTTTACGAAAGATATGTCTGAAACGGGGGTTTGACTGTCATGATATGAGCGAGGCGGTTTACTATTATTCGATTAAAAACCGCCTGGGATATCCCGATGTGCGGCGTATGATGGATAAGCTTCCAAAAGAGATCGTAAAACGCGGCGTCGACTTTGGAAATGACGTTTTGTATACGTCAACTATTATGGAAGAGATTAACCGCGTCAAAAGCCCGGAGGAATTGCTGTGTTTTTTTGAGGATCACAAAAACCAGTTTGGATACAACCACGCAACGGCTGCGTCTTTTATACGAAAGCTTTGGGAGGAGATCGCGGGGGATGGGGGACTGGCGCATCAGGAAGCCGGCATGATGCCAAAAACGATCGTAGGAAGTAAGGACAGCTTGACAGATTGGGAACAAAAAGAAAGGCTATGGCGGGATGAACCGTTTACAATCATCGATAAAAATGGCGAGGCAAGCGGCTCGGTCTGGAATGTTTATTTGCAGATTTTCGGTCTGGGCAACGACCAGGCGGAAAGCCTTTCGAGGGACCGTTCACTCAGATCGATCTTAAAAGAAAATGCCGCGCTGCATCATCTGGCGCAAGAGTCTTTTCCAGACCGCCAGGGGCTTGAGGCGATCTTGAATGGAAAGCGCGTGTCCAATGAGCGGGTGCGAAAGACGTTGATTTTGCTTTTGTTTTATCGGTTTTGGGTAAAGCTTTCGATAAAAAACAAAGAAAACTATTATCGCGCGAAAGCCTGCGATGCGGGGCGATGCATGGACGAGATCAACAAATTTCTTTTAAGCGCAGGTTTTGGGGAATTATATTTTGGAAACCCGTATGACTGGATGTTTGCCTGGGCGCTTAGAAACGAAGAACCGCTGGCGGCTTTCCGGTATTTGATCGGGGAGCTGGCCGCGGTGAAAAGCGAAGCCAATGAGAAACGAAATTGAAAATAAAAATTTAGAATTGAAATAAGGTGGTATGGATGGATACAAGAATCGCGTTAAAAGCAGGCGCGTCGCTTACGCTTATGGCAAAAGGAAGCGCCGTACGGTATACGATCCAAAATGAAATCGGAAGGGGCGGTTCTTGCATCGTGTACCATGCAACCTATCAAAACAACGCCGGGAATACGAAAACGGTGCGTATCAAAGAATGCTATCCTTACAGGCTTTCTATTGTCAGAAAAGGCTGCGGCGCGCTTTTGCCAGATGCGTGCGACCAAAAGGCTTTTGAGGAATGTAAAAAGAGGATGTATGAATCGTTCCTTCGAAACGACGAACTGTTCCGTACGCCTGGACTGACCAATTCGATCGCAAATACGATCAATATTTATAAGGAAAACAATACGATTTATATCGTTTCTGTATATTTGCAGGGAAAGACGCTTTTGAATCATCCGGCGCAGTCGTTGAAAGAATGCATTTCTTTCACGCAAAGCGCGGCAGCCGCGATACAAAGAATCCACAACAAAGGATATCTGTATTTGGACGTTACGCCCCAGAATGTATTTGTGATTGACGGAACGACCGAGCTTGTCCAGCTTTTTGATTTTGATTCCCTGATCCCCATGCATGGATTTTGGACGGATGATGGATCAGACGTGGATAAGATTTCCTATACACAGGGGTTTGCGGCGCTGGAGCTGCAAATGGGGAGATTTCAAAAGCTGGGAGCCTATACCGACGTATATGGAGTGGGGGCGCTGCTTTTTTACCTTTTGTTTGGGTATGCGCCAGACGCGGTAGCGTGTGAAACGGATGCCTGTTATGATTTTAAAGCGTTTCGATTTGCGGGAAAGCCGTATCAGGACAAGCTTTTTTTCCTGCTTACAGATTTTTTTCATCATACGCTGGCAAACTATTATGCGGACAGATATCCAGATATGGCGCAGACCGTTCAAAAGCTGGAGGAGCTTAAGCGGTATGCGGACACAGAGGTTTCCTATATCATATCCACGCAGGTTAGCTGTCCGCATTCGTTCGTTGGCAGAGAGCGTGAGTTGGAAGCGTTAGATTCGTGGTTTCATCAGAGGTCTAACTGCCTGTTCCTTACTGGAATGGGCGGGATCGGAAAAAGCTTTCTTATGCGAAAGTATCTTTCGTTGCACCGCCATCAGTTTGACGCGGTTCTTTATCTGCACGATATCGGCTCTGTCCAAAGGATGATCGCGGATGATGGCCTGGTAAGCATTCCTTTGATCAAAAGAAGGAAAGAAGAGGGGCTTTTGGATTATTTTTCTCGAAAATTTGCTCTGATCCGTGAATGGACAGCCGGGAAACGGGCGGTTCTTGTGATCGATGATTTTTGCGGGGAGGTGGACGAAGAATTTCGCTCCATTTTAAATGCGGACTGGAAGGTCGTGGCGATCACCCGCCGGGATATGTCTGCGCAAAATTTTGACACACTAAATCTACAGGCGATCGAAAAGCGAGGCGACTTGTATTCTTTGTTTGAAAATTATGCGGGAAGGAAAGTTTCGATGAAAGCTTCTATGAAAGCTTCTATGAAAGTTTCTATGAAAGTTTCGATGCAGGAATGCCGATATCTGGATGACATCATCGATCAGCTGCGCGGGCATACGCTTGCGCTTACTTTACTGGCAAGGCAGGTGGCAAACAGTTACCTTAGCGTGAAAGAAGCGGCCGCGTTTGCCAGGCAGTATGGGTTTTCCCATATCGCGCCTGAAAAAATAGATTTTGTAAAAGACCAGACGGTATATCAAGATACCCTTGCAAACATTATTACGGCTCTTTTTGACGCGGGGAATTTGCCAAAGGAGCCAAAAAGGATCTTAAAGCTATTGTCGCTTTTTCAGATGCCTGAAATGGATATCCATTTCATCGAACGGCTGCTTTGGCTGGATACGAAGGATGATTTTAACAGGTTAAGGCGGGACGGCTGGATATCGATAGAGGGTGAAAGCATATCCATCCATCCGGTCATCAAAGAAAGCGTTTGTGCATGGGAATGGACAAAAGAGCAAAAAGCAGCGTCGTTTCGGGTAATGGAAGCGCTTTACGGGCAAATGGAGCTGAAGGAGCGGACCGTGCAGTATGCGGAAGCGTTTTTAGAGGGCTGCAAAAAGGTGGCTTTTTTGCAAAGCTCTGACAGGTACCGAAAGCTTTTATGTCAGACGATTTTAAATCTGCCGCGTGAACGGGAGGCGTATATCCTTTCGCATACAGAGAAATTGTTAAAAGAGCCGGAAGCGTTTCCTGTTGATGAGTCGTTAAAGCTGTTTGATCTGGCGGTGACGATTTATGGGGGAAAAAAGGATTTTCATGCGGCGTATGGGAAAATTATGGAAGCGAAAGCCTATGTGCGGCGGCATCGCAGCGGCTATGCGCTTGGACAGTATTATTTTATGCTGGCGGGATTTTACGACGATCAATATGACTGCGATGACTGTAAAAATCTGCTCGATGCGTTAAACAAAGCGATCTTTCATATGAAAAGCGCACGGAATGACAAAAGCAGGCTGCTTCTTGCAAAATACGAGCTTTCAAAAGCGATCGTGCTCATACGCAGCGGTTTTGGCAAAAAGGAAGAAATACGAAAATTGTTCCGTTCGGTGAAACAGACGATCGGGTATGAAGAGCGCTGTTTTCAAAAACGCGGGCAGGATGGCGAAAAAGAGCATAAAGGTCATTGGACGGAGCATAAAGGATATTGGACAAAGGAGCGTAAACAGCTTTGGACAGAGGTCGTATCTGGATATTATATGGGAATGGCGTGGCGCTATGCGCTCATTGAGCCTGATTTTGCATCCGCGGACGCGTATATCCAAAAAGCCCGTAAATTTGCGGAAAAAAGCGATGTCTCCGACCTGGATCTGATCGATTCCATTCTAATTCCCCATGCAAATATGCTTGCCGATTTGAATATGGATGAAATGTCAATCGATGTGCTTTTGAATGGAATCCAGATTTGTGATAATTATAAGGATGTTCTTCCTTATATTCGAAAAAAACAGGAGCTGCGCGCGTGTTTGTCGGAGCTTACTGGTTTGGGGAAGGATTAGGCAGATCCGGCGATGATTTTTTGAATTGTATAGTTGAAACGAGCCAAACGGCGGTAAACCGATTAAGATTTACCGCTGTTTTTGTTTGCCCAGCATGGGCGTTTTCTAACGGGTGAAAATCCCGAGTGC
>CANDMI010000106.1 GCA_947385775.1 uncultured Eubacterium sp.
ATTTAACTAAATGACATTGTAGGCTGAACTGTAACATCAATCCCCCTGCGAAAGCCGCTCCACAATCGTGCGCTTTGCCGCGCTCCGGTAGCAAAGAAGCGGCACAGACACCCCAAGCGCCACAAACGCCGGCAGCACGGCAAACACCGGGACAAGCGTAAAATGATAATGGAAATACCAGGCCAGCCCGCTTCCTGCCGTCCTTGCCAAAGGCGCCGTCAAAACGCATAACAAAAGCGCGGATAAGGCTGTCATTCCCACATACAAAAGCCCCTCGCAGACCAACATCCTTTTCAGCTGCCGCCCAGACATGCCGATAGACTGTAGCGTCGCAAATTCCCTGCGCCTGGAAAAAATAGAGGCAAACACGGTATTAAAAAAGTTTAAAACGCCCACCAGCCCTACCACGAAGCACAAAGCCCCGCCTGTCAGCAAAAACATATTCCGGTATTCGTAAAACTCCTGCACATAGGTCTGCTTGGACTCAAAATCTAAAGCCGGATTCTCATTTTCTGTATAATCCGCTAAAAAGTCCAGCATTTGATCCATACTTTCAGGAGCCACGTCAAACAGATAGGACATCACATCTTTCGTCCCGCTGTCCTGTGTAAACACCTTGTCGTTTAAAACAAATTCATACGATTCGTAATAGCGGTAGGACATGGCGTTTTTCATCGTAACGCATGCCACAACCTCATACGTCACGTCCTGATAGTCTTTTTCCTTTGCTGAAAAAGGGCTTCCATAGCTTTCGAGCTTCTCTGCCGGGATGACTTCCCCTGTCTTATCGTCCACAAATTCCCATTCACGGACATAGCGCACCTTGACCTTGTCCCCTACCTTTGCCCATTGGGTGTCCGGCATAACCTTTCCATAATCGTCTACGCCGTAGACCGCCGCGATCGCCCGTTTATCCGGGTCATACACATCTGACAAATCCCCCTCCACCACATTCAACCGGCTAAGGGGATAATCCTCCATGCCATACAAATGCGCGTTCATGCTAAGCAGCCCATCCTCATTACGCTCCGAAAGCTCTACCATCTCATCTAAATCCTCTTTGGGCAGCCATGCGCCGTAAAACTGCCGGTACACCTCCTCCGGCACATATTCCAAAGCGACCATGCTCCCTTGCATGTTGTTCACATGCCCATAAATGCGGCCGCCTTTCGTGATCTCACCGCCCTTTTTTAAATTTTCAATGTCTTCCTCCGGCAAAGAGAGCGTCTTTTGCCCCTGGGTCGTGCCTACCTGAAAATACGGGGCTTCGCTTAAAATAAAATCCGACACAACCCATTTATCTAGATATTGATCCATGTCAAATCCAGTGGTAAAAGTATAAGTAAACTCCAGCAACACTATGACTAAAGCCATCGAAGCGACTGCAAGGACAGTTTTCTTTTTACTCCTTGCAAGGTTCGCCCTGGCCATCGAAAACGCCCTGGCGCCAGACCTGCCCCGTTTTTTCTTCTTACCGCCCACGCCCGCCTCGATATAGCGGACAGCCTCGATCGGGGAAGCCTTTGCCGCGATCCTGCCTGGCTTTGCGCAGGATAAAAACGTCGTAAAAAGTGAAAACGCCGCCGACACAATAAAAAACCAGGGCTGTACGATCCGGTAGGTCTTTTGTCCGCTCATGGAAGATAAAAGAATCGGCGCTAACGCCTGCCCCGCCAAAAAGCCGGATACAATCCCAAAAGGAATCCCCGCCGCGCTAAGCAAAAGGGCCTGCGTGCGCACGATCCGCCGTATCTGCGCTCCAGTCGTCCCGATGGTTTTTAAAAGCCCGTAAAACCGGATATCCCCATTTACGGAAATATAAAAGACATTGTGAATAATCAGATACCCCGAAAAACAGATCAAAACCAACGCCACAAGGACGCAGACAACCATTTCCGGGTCCGCGTTCGCCGCAAGCTGCGCCCCGGCATAGCCCCAGTTCACGCCGATTGAAATATAATTTTCCGCCGTTTGGTCCTCCGCCTGAAAACCGTGGTTTTCAAGCGTCTTTATCATATCTTCCCCGATATGCATACTGCTTTTAAAATTTACGGTCAGATCCCACGTGCCCGTATAATCGCCGATATCCTGTTCGTCCCTTGGATGCTTTGCCACAGTCTCGTCCACATAGGATTTTGGCAAAAGGAGCATGCTTGCCGAACTTGCGTAGTCGTATTCCCACCAGCCGCTTAAATAAAAGGTGTCTGTGATCTCTTCTTTTTTACCGCCTCCCACTTCGTACGTCACCGTGACAGGCTCCCCGATCTTTGGCTCCACGCCAAGACAGCTTAACGCCCTCGTATCGCAGGCGATCTCCTTTTCTCCCTCCTTTGGCGCTCTCCCATGCGAAGGCGCGCAAAAATACGCTTCCTGGCAGATCCTATCCATAAAGGAGAGTTCCGCATGTGTTTTTACAAACGCGTCGCCGCTTGCCACGCCAAGCAGTAAGCGGCTGCCCGCCTTTTTTATAAGCGGGTCTTTTTCCAACTCCCGCTTTTGCTCCAGCGTCAGGTTTTTAAACGTCCCGTGCATATTTCCGCCGACCTGTCGAAACGTGGCCTGCTGGAATGAATAGACCATCGTCCCCGCAATGGTGAACAATGCCATAAATAACATCGTCGTAAGCAAGATCGCGCACACCGCCACCAGATTGCGCGCGCGGTTTGCGCGAAGATGATTTTTGGATATTTTAAAGACGGCTTTTCGATTTTTTACCCGCACCATACTCACTCACCTCCCACGATCTTTCCATCCTCAATACGGATGATCCGGTCGGCAAGCTGCGCGATCTCTTCATTATGGGTGATCATAACGAGCGTCTGCTGGACTTTTTGCGCGATGACCTTAAAAAGCCCCATCACGTCCTGGCTGGTGCGGCTGTCCAAATTTCCCGTCGGCTCATCCGCCAAGATGATCGCAGGCCGGCTGGCAAGCGCCCTTGCGATCGCCACACGCTGCTGCTGGCCCCCGGAAAGGCAGTCTGGCAGGCTGTCCAGCTTATGTTCCATACGAAGCGCGCGCGCTAAAAGGCTTACGTACTTTTCATCCGGCTCGTTTCCGTCCAACTGGATCGGCAGCACAATGTTGTCATAGACATTTAAGGTCGGGATTAAATTATAGCTTTGAAAGACAAAACCGATCTTGCGGCGCCGAAATATCGTAAGCTCCTCTTCTTTTTTAAAAGAAAAAATCGATTTTCCATCCACAAACACCTCCCCCGCCGTGGGCCGGTCCAGCCCGCCCAGCATATGCAACAGCGTAGACTTCCCGCTGCCCGAGGTGCCGACCACCGCCACAAACTCGCCCTTGTCCACTTTCAGGTTCACCCCGCAAAGCGCATGGACCGCGGTATCGCCGCTTCCATAGACCTTTTCCAGGTTCCTTGTTTCCAATATCTTCATTTCCATTCCTCCTGTCCGTAATGTAATTCGAATCTCTTCAAATAAAACATTACCAGGCAATTCTTTCCACATCCTTTCCAGATCGCATAAAAATCTAACAGTTTTGAAAGCTTTTGGCCAGGTAAAGATAAAAAGAGCTTCCCTCTCCGACCTTTGAGCTTACTTTGATATAGCCGCCCTCCCCCGCAAGGATCTGCCTGGATAAATACAGCCCGATCCCAAGCCCCTCGCTTTCTTTGGTCTTTCCGCGGTAGAACCGTTGAAATATTTTCGCCGTCTCCCATTCCTCTATGCCAACGCCATTGTCCCGCACCTCTATGCGCAAAAACAGCTCCATATCCAAAACCTCTACCGTGATCTTCCCGCCCTCCTTCGTATATTTCACCGCGTTGTCGATCACGTTATAAACCGCCTCCGCCGTCCATTTCGGGTCAAAATACGCATACGAATCGTCCGGCTTTATTTCAATCGCAAGCCGCTTTTCCATCGCCCTTCTCTCCGCCTGCTTTCGCGCCTCTAAAAGCATCGGGTAAACCCTCCTGCGCTGCGGCTTTAACACAAGCATCCCCGTCTCCAGCCTGGAAGCTTTTAAAAGCGCGGCGATCAAAAAATCAAGCTTGTTCGCCTGCCTGCAAAGCTCATTTACAAAGTCTCGCGCGTCATGCTCCAATTCCCGCTCCTTTAGCATTTGCGCATACAAAATAAGGTTTGCCACCGGCGTTTTCGTCTGATGGGAAATATCGGAAACAAGCCGCTTGACCTCCTCTTTTTCCCGCGCAAGCTTCCTTTTCGCAAGCTCCTGGGACGAGAGATAGTCCGCAAGCTTTGCTTCGATCGAAGAAAGCATGCTCTCGTCATACACCTGCTCGCGAAAGCTCCCTCTTGCCGCCTCGTCCAACATCTTTCCCATATGCGCCATAACGTTTCCAAGCCGCCGCTTCGTCTGCCAGACCCAGGCGGCGGAGATCAAAAACAAGGCAATGCCCGCTACAAAAAACGAAGCCCCTGTCTGCTCCATCTAAATCACCCTTCTTCATTATTATCGTAATCCGCCTGCGCCGCCCACACATATCCGATGCCGTAAACCGTTTTAATGTACTCAGGCTTCGATGGGTCGTCCTCCAATTTGCCCCGAAGCCGCCTCACCGTGACCGAAAGCGCATTCTCATCCACATAATCCGCCCCGTCTGTCCAGATGCGGTCCACCAGCCTTGCGCGCGCCAGCGTGATCCCCTCGTTTTCCACAAATATTTTCAGCAATTTTTGCTCTGTTTTACTTAACTCTAATTTCCGCTCCCCTTTCCAAAATTCCATTTTGGAAAAGTCAAAGGTAAACTCCCCGATTTGCACCGCCTGGGGCCTCCCCGCGTCCCGCTTTCGAAGCTGCGCATGCACCCGCGCCCGCAGCACGGCAAGGCTGAAGGGCTTTGTCACATAATCGTCCGCCCCGGATTCCAGCCCCATTACAATATCCGTTTCCATATCATTCGCCGTCAATATAATCACCGGCATAGCGGAGGTTTTTCGAAACTCCTTTAAAAACTCTACCCCGTCCCCATCCGGCAGGTTGATATCCAAGATCATCAGATCCCACGCGCCCTTACGAAGCGCGCTTTGCGCCTCCCGTATCCCGCCGCAGGGCTTTAAGCTCAACTCCTTGGACGCCAAAGCGATGCATATGCCATTGCAGAGCGCCCTGTCATCCTCCACCACGACTATTTTTTTCATTGCCTAACCTTCCTTCGCCCTTTCTTCTCTTTGTTCCAATATTGTACAATATTATCATATCTGTCAAATCGAGTAAAGCAAAACAAAGATAAATTTAGGAATATTATACAAAAAAAGTTGACTCTGAATGCGCGAAATGTTATAATCCAAAGCAACTTTATATAAGGAAAAGGAGAAGCCTATGCTAAAAGGAAAAGTTGCCATTGTAACCGGGGGGACCAGAGGGATCGGATTTGAGATCGTAAGGAAATACCTTGCAAACGGAGCGAAGGTCGCGCTGTTTGGCTCCCGCCAGCAGACCGTAGACGCAGCCTTAAAAAAGCTGCATGAAGAAAATGAAAGCTATGAAGTGACCGGGATGTTTCCAAAGCTTACCGACGCTTCCGAAGTGGAAAAAGCGATTTTGGACGTAAAAGACAAATACGGAAAAATAGACATCCTGGTCAACAACGCCGGCATTTCGCAAAGCACGCCGCTTTATGACTATACCGCGCAGGAGTTTGATAAAGTGATCGACTTAAACGTAAAGGCCGTATTTTACGCCATTTTGCCAGCCGCAAAGATCATGAAAGCCCAGGGCGGCGGATGCATTATCAACACCAGCTCCATGGTAAGCATCTCGGGCCAGCCTGCGGGCGTGGGCTATCCAACCAGCAAGTTCGCCGTAAACGGCATCACGATCTCCCTTGCCAGGGAGCTTGGAAAAGACCATATCCGCGTAAACGCGGTGGCGCCTGGCGTGACCAAAACAGACATGGTAGCCGCGCTTCCAAAGCAAGTCGTAGACGCGATTTCCGCAAAAATCCCGCTTGGCAGGCCAGGAGAAGCCGAAGAAGTGGCAAACGCGTTTTTATATCTCGCAAGCGACCTTGCAAGCTATGTGACAGGAGAGATTTTGTCTGTAGACGGGGCTTCAAAGGCGTAGTCGTTTCGCGCATTATAACAAAAATCCCTTATATGAATGGCGTTCCCATGCATATAGGGAATTTTTTTTTGGAATTATCTTTTTATATCAGCAATTCCCCACAAACACATGCTCCAAATGCTTCCCCGCCACATTCGCCAGCCGGTAAACCTGACGCACATCCGTGGCGTTTTTATCAAGCATTCGATACCTCGGGAAAAAGCGCGTGACATGAAGCGGGATATCGCGCCCGGTTTTTTCTTTGTAAACGGACGGTATCGCGGCGATCCATTTTGCCTCTTCCTCCATTTCTTCGACGCGGTCGTTTTCGCCTGGAACAATTAATGTCGTAAGCTCCACATGGCATTTTGCCGCCGCGCGTTCAATAAAGCGCTGCACCGCCTGCAAGCTTCCCCCCAGCTTTTTGTAATAATCTTCGCGAAATCCCTTTAAGTCAATGTTCATCGCGTCAATATAATTAAGCAGCTCCTCTAAAACCTCCATGGAAGCCGTGCCGTTTGTCACAAGCACGTTTTTCATGCCAGCCTCTTTTACCAGCTTTGCCGTATCGCGCACGTATTCCCATCCGATCAGCGGCTCATTGTACGTAAACGCCACGCCGATATTTCCCCGATCGCGGTACGCCGCCGCTTTTTTGGCCAGCTCCTTTGGGGTCATAAAAACACAGGAACGATCCCCGTTTTGAAATGCGCCGCCACCGCGCGCCATGGATATTTCATGGTTCTGGCAAAACGGACAGGACAGATTGCATCCAAAGCTGCCTACAGATAAAACCACGCTCCCAGGCTCAAATAACCGGAGGGGCTTTTTTTCAATCGCATCCAATGCTATGGACGTAACCGCCCCATAATTGGCGCAAACAATCTTTCCAGCCTCATTTTTCCTCGCCCCGCAAATCCCCCATTTTCCCTCTTCCAATTGACAGTGATGGATGCATGTCTGACATATGGCTTTCATTGTCCCACCTCTTTAATCATGCTTTAATAATGCCTTACTACTTCAAACCGTTCCAGCGAAACGTCCTCCGTCGCCCCAATCCCGGCTTTTTGCTTTGCGATCAAAACTTGTTCTTCCACGGTGTTTACGCCGTCTAAATTTGGCAGCAAAAGCCCCCGTCTGTAACCTTTTGTAACAACGACTCCATAGCGTTTTACGTCCAGCTGATCCGGTGAATCGATAGACTCCATATCCCCCAACACGTCTACGCTGATCGTAAGCTTATCCAGCTCCTCTTCGCCGATCGGGGAAAACCTTGGGTCTTTTGTGGACGCGCTGACCGCATTGTGAACGATCTCCTCCGCTATGGACGAATACGCCGCCCGTATCGTGCCGATGCAGCCCCGCAGCATGCCGTCCTTTTTAATCGAAACAAACACGCCTGCGCGCTCACTGTACATTTCCTCTGGAAGCCCCTTTGGGACCTCTGTCATTTTCCCCGTTCGCGCATACGCTTCTATCGTCTCCCGGGCCAGGGAAACGTAGGCGTCCCCGCTCTTTCTTTTTTCCATCTCCATTTCCATGAAATCTAAGCCTTCCCTTCTTTTATTTTTATAAACGAAATCTATATTATCATCACATCGTCATTGAATCTCGTACGCGCAGATCCCATATCCTACGCCAAACGGCCCCTCATAAGACAGCCGTCTGGCATAAATGGACGCTCCAAGCTCCGACGCTTCCGCCTCCAGCGCACCCGCCATCATCGTAAACGACCGATGCCCGCATTCTCCAGCTTTTTTACAAAAATCCTCGGTAAAATCAAAAAGCTCTCTAAAGTCCCCCTTTCCCATAGCCGTCATAATGCGGCGGTCGTATTCCGGCCCTTCCTTTGCGTATCCGTAAGGCCCGTCCGCTTTCAGACTGTGCGAAAGATCCCCGCTTGCTATGATCACGACCCGCTTATCCAGCGATCTTGCCGTTTCCTGAATATGCTTTCCAAGCTCATAATGCAATTGATACGACAACCCGGACAGCCCGACGCTTACCAGCTCATAATCGGCCCAATATTTGTTTACAAAATAAAGCGGAACCATCGTTCCATGATCCAGCCGCCTGTCGATCTCGCCTTCCGTCCCGGCAGGCAGTCTCGCAGCTTCCACTCTGCCGCACAGCTCTTTTACAAACGAAACGTCGTATCGAACCTCCAGCTTTACGTCCTGCGCCCCAAATTTGCCGAAATCTCCCCGCGCCTGCATTCCCGGGGCTATATGGAAATAATCGGCATACATCGTCTGATGCGGAGAGATCAAAACGACCGTTTCCGGCTTCTTTTCCCCAATTGTTTTTGCGATCGCGTCATACGCGTCTATCGTTTGCTGGATCGTCCGTTCCTGTCCCCGCCCTACCTGCGGTATGATAAGTGGCGGGTGCGGCGCCATAAACGCGGCTGTAATCCCCATTTCACATCCTCCTTTTTTTATTTAACGTCTTTTGCGCTTACAAATTCCACGCAGCTTCCGGTTTCAATGATATCCGCAATCCTTTTGCATGCCTGCCCGTCCCCGTAAGGGTTGGAAGCGTGCGCCATTTTCTGATACTCCGCGCTGTTTTTAAGCAAATTGCAAAACTCTTTATAGATCACGTCCTCCTTTGTGCCAGTCAGCTTTAACGTGCCCGCCGCAATGCCTTCCGGACGCTCTGTCGTATCCCGCATAACCAACACCGGCTTGCCAAGGCTTGGCGCCTCTTCCTGGATTCCGCCGGAATCCGTCAGGATCAAATAGCTCCTTGCCAAAAAATTGTGGAAATCCAGCACGTCAAGCGGTTCGATTAAATGAATGCGCCCATCCTCGCCAAAGACCTCCTTTGCCGTAGACCGGACTTTTGGATTCATATGGATCGGATAAACGGCTTTCACATCCTCATGCTCGTCCAACACCCGCTTTATCGCCCGAAACATATGCTCCATCGGCTCTCCAAGGTTTTCCCTGCGGTGAGCGGTGATCAATATCAGCTTCGAGCCAGCCGCCCAGTCCAGCTGCGGATGACGGTAATCCTCTCGGATCGTTGTTTTTAACGCGTCGATCGCCGTATTTCCCGTTACAAATATCGTATCCGCCCGCTTTCCTTCCCGCAGCAGGTTTTCTTTTGCGATCGCGGTCGGCGCAAAATGGTACGCCCCAAGGCAGCCAACCGCCTGCCTGTTAAATTCCTCCGGATATGGGGAGCGGATATTATATGTGCGAAGCCCCGCCTCCACATGCCCAACCGGGATCTGCATATAAAACGCCGCCAAGGACGCGGCAAAGGTCGTGCTCGTATCCCCGTGGACAAGCACAATATCTGGCTCCTCCCGCTTCAAAACCGTTTTCATGCCAAGCAATACATTGGACGTAATGTCAAATAATGTCTGGCTTTCTTTCATAATGGACAGGTCGTAATCCGGCGTAACGTCAAACGCCGCCAACACCTGGTCCAACATCGCCCGGTGCTGCCCAGTCACGCAGACAGTCGTTTGAACCCCCTGCCTGGATTGCAGCTCTTTTACAAGCGGGCACATCTTTATCGCCTCCGGCCTTGTGCCAAAGACAAGCATTGCCTTTATCATATTAATCCTTTCCTCTTGATTTTTTCCTGTTGATTTTTTCCTTAAATAATATAAAAATGATCCGTAAAAGCGTTTTCCTTCCGGTTTCATTTACCGGATCTTTTATCATTTCATACGGTTATAAATAAAGATAGCATATTAAGGCTGGAAAATCTACCATAAAGTTTACGGTGATAAGACAGGCGTTTGCCGTTTGTTACTTTTTATGAGGTGAGGATTTACCGTATAAATGATAAATATATAGAGCGTTATCCGGGAGTTTGGGGTTGTGATGATTGAAGGTTTGCGCTACCCGGACGCTGGAAGCAAGGCGGGGGCCTGTCTCGATGTTCCGGCTCCGGGATGTAAGAAGCCCTAAGCATTCTGTTTATAAGTTATCGATACTGGACGGATCGGGATTGCATCGCCATCCATGGCGGCAATCCCTTTTTCGGGCATCC
>CANDMI010000107.1 GCA_947385775.1 uncultured Eubacterium sp.
TGGTGTGAGAGGTCGGGAATTTCTCATTCAGAGAAATTTCCTCCTACTCGATTATTGCGTCTTTTCAAATAAAGATCCGTTGAAATAAAGAAAAGGTGGGTAAGATGACAGAGCTTGCAGCGAAATGTATAAGGGGGGAGCCGAGGTTTTTTGGCTTGGAAAGGTTCCGTAAAAAAATATGGCTGGCATCTCCGACCATGCATGGAGAGGAACTGGGATATATCAACCGGGCATACCAGACAAATTGGATGTCTACAGTTGGGGAAAACATAGAAAGACTGGAGGATACCGCGGCGCAATACGCCGGAGTTTATCATGCCGTGGCGCTAAGCTGTGGAACAGCGGCTATCCATTTAGCGGTCAAGCTTGCGGCAGAAAGGCTGTATGGGAGCGGCAGCGGCATTTCTACGCCGAATGGACTTGGGACAGGAGGGAGTCTTTTGGGAAAACGAGTTTTCTGCTCGGACCTTACGTTTGCCGCAACTGCAAACCCGATTGTTTATGAAGGCGGGGAACCGGTCTTTATCGATGCGTCACCGGATGACTGGAACATGGATCCAAAAGCGCTGGAGGTTGCGTTTGAAAAGTACCCGGATGTTAAGCTTGTGGTATTTGCCCATCTATACGGATTTCCAGGGCAGGTTGATATTATAAAACAAATATGTGAAAAACATGGCGCGCTGCTCATCGAGGATGCGGCGGAAAGTCTCGGCGCAAAGTATAAGGGGAGGCAAACTGGCAGTTTCGGCGATTACGGCATATTCAGCTTTAATGGGAATAAGATCATCACCGGCAGTTCGGGTGGGATGCTGCTTACCAATGATGGATACGGCGCTGCGAAAGCGAGGAAATGGTCGACCCAGAGCCGTGAGGATGCGCCGTGGTATCAGCATGAGGAACTTGGATACAATTACCGTATGAGCAATGTCATTGCGGGCATTGTGTTGGGACAGTGGGGACACCTTGAAAGACACATCGCGGAGAAAAAACGTATATACAGACTGTATGAGGAACGATTGGGGCAGCTTGGCATGGAATTAAATCCGTATGATTTCGAAAACTCGGAACCAAATTACTGGCTTACCTGCATAAGGATTGCGCCAAACAGCCTGTGCCGGGCGGCAAGGTCTGGTCGGTCTTATGTTTATGAAAGTGTACACGGGAGAACTTGCCCGATGGAGATTTTAGAGGCGTTGGAGGCATTCAATGCGGAAGGCCGTCCGGTATGGAAACCAATGCATTTACAGCCAATGTACCGCAACCACGAGTTTATCAGCGTGGATGGCGGGAGGCGCGCATCTGGCGGGCTTTATAATGGAATGATAGAGCGGGTAGATGAAAGCGGCAACTTGTTTGAACAGGGTGTGTGCCTGCCATCGGATATTAAAATGACCGTGGAAGAGCAGGAGCGGGTTATTGGGATTATTTATGCGTGCTGTAACGGACGGGGGATGCAGGGTGAAAAGCATTCCTTAAATGAGATTATTGGAATGTAAGGAAGCGGATGAAGTTATTAAAGAATATATTAAAGGTGATAGGAGTAATCTCAACCACGTGTATGGGAGCAGGCTTTATTGTCAGTGTGATTGAAAAAGCGAGGGGGAGGGTTGGATGGGTTGAGGGACACAGAGCTGGATTTTATGAGCGAAATGTAAAAAGGGCTTTAGATTTTGGATTAAGTTTATTTGTGCTTATCGCGCTTTTTCCAATAATGATTTTTACCGGCGCGCTTGTGCGTTTTCGATTAGGGAGTCCTGTAATCTTTCGTCAAGTAAGGCCGGGGCAGGGTGGTCGGGTTTTTACGATTCGAAAGTTTAGGACCATGATCGATGGTGATGGAACAGATGAAGAGAGGCTGACGGATTTGGGGAGGAAGTTAAGAAGGACTTCGGTTGACGAGCTGCCGGAACTGACGAATATTTTGGAAGGTTCTATGTCCGTCGTAGGACCGCGGCCGCTGTTGGCAGAGTATCTTCCGAGATATAATAAAAGGCAAAAACACCGCCATGATGTACGGCCAGGATTGACCGGACTTGCACAGGTGAGTGGCAGGAACGAGTTGTCATGGGATGAGAAGTTTGATGACGATCTGGAGTATGTGAAAAAGATCACGTTTTTGGGGGATGTGAAAATATTGTTTCAGACGGTGGGGACAGTGCTTAGCAAGAAAGGGATAAGCAGTAAGACATCGGAGACGATGGAAGCTTTTAAGGGGAGTGAGGATTGAGCGTGATGAAACAAAAAAAGCCTTTGTACATAATAGGAGCGGGAGGCTTTGGAAGAGAAGTCGCTTGGCTGGTAGAAAGAATGAATGCGGTATCCCCGATATGGGATTTCAAGGGATTTTTAGATGATGACAGTAAACTATGGCATACATCTGTTGATGGATACAATGTCCATGGGGGGCATGAGATTCTTAAGACTTTTGAATCAGATGTTTGGTGCGTGTTTGCTGTTGGGAATCCCCAAATTAGAAAAAAAGGAATAAATCGATTGGCTTCCTATGCGCACGTTCATTTTCCTGTATTAATTGATCCGGACGCTAAAGTGTCAGATAAGGTTTCTATTGGAGAGGGCGCTATTATTTGCGCTGGCTCTATTATTACGGTAGATATTGCCATCGGCAAGCATAATATTATTAATCTGGATTGCACAGTAGGGCATGATGCCGTTTTAGCTGATTATGTGACGCTTAATCCAAGTGTAGACATTAGCGGCTCAGTGCAGATAGGCGAATGCACGGAAGTTGGCGTTGGGTCAAGAATCATACAAGGTCTATCCATTGGAGAGGACGTTATGATCGGAGCGGGTTCGGGAGTGTTCAAAGATGTTGAAGACCATGTGACAGTTTGGGGAAATCCTGCAAGAGTGATGAAAAGGAATGGAAAATGACATGTTTTTAAATAAAAAAGCATGCCTTATTTTTTTAGAGAAAAGTATGGATGAAAATGGCAAACGGTAGAGTATATTGGATCACAGGCTTGTCTAACAGTGGCAAAACGACGATAGGCACAGCTTTGTATTACGATTTGAAAAAGAAAGGGTATAACGTCACGATTCTTGATGGAGACCTCATGAAGCAGATCGCGAGCGGAAGCGTAACGGCTGGCTATGAAGATTCCGATCGTATGGTTCGCGCGAAAAGGTATTCTCTTATGGCGAAGCTTTTAGCGGACCAGGGCTTTTGGGTAATTGTTTGCGCCATTGCAATGTTTGATGAAATAAGGGATTGGAATAGGAAGAACATTCGAGGCTATATAGAGGTGTTTTTAGACGCGCCCGCGGAAGTTTTGCGCCTTCGGGATCGAAAGGGGCTTTATCGGGAGGAGCGCTGCGTACAGTTTCCGAAGAATCCGGATTTAAGCGTCATTAACGATGGCAGCGTGTCGGTCAGAAAAATCGTAAAAAGGATTGAAGCGCTGTCACCGACGCGTGAAGACGATTATGACCGTGACTGTCTATATTGGAATGGGTATTACAGAGGCTTGAATGGCAAACTTGCGGACCCGTCGGATTTTGCGGTGGAGATAAATAAACGGCTGCCCTCGTTTTCCCATATTATGGAGCTGGGATGTGGAAATGGGCGGGACAGCCTTTATTTTTTGTCGCAAGGGCATAACGTCATAGCGGTGGATGGGGCTGACGCCGCGATTGATATGCTGAACGAAATGACGGGGGAGAATGAGAGGGCGTTATTTGTATGCGACGACTTTGTGAAATGCCACGCATTGTATCAGATGCAGTATGACTGTGTTTACAGTCGCTTTACGCTCCATGCGATCACCGAAGAGCAGGAGAATGAGCTGTTGGCAAATGCAAGGGGCGCGCTAAGCGCGGGCGGATTGCTTTGCATAGAGGCGAGGACGACGAAGGATGACATTTACGGGCTGGGAGCGAAAATCGCCCGTAACGCATATGAATATAATGGCCATTATAGGAGATTTGTCGATGTCGAGGAGTTTAGGAGGAAATTAGAAAAAATGGGTTTTGAGATAGAAGAGCTGACCGAATCGAAAGGCTTTAGCAAAACCGTGGAATCGGACCCGGTCTTAATGAGGCTGATCGCTAAAATAAGCGGTGGAAACGGCTTCTTAAAATAGCGGGGCAATGAGAGGATCTGACATTAAAAGGGAATGAAAGAAGTGAAAGACATTCTGATCATAGCAGAATTTTGCGGCGATTTTTCTGAAACCGACAACAATAGGTTTTTATACATTGCGAATCTGCTTGCTGAAAAGAACATGGTGGAATTGGTAACAAGCCGTTTTTTTCACGCTAAGAAAAAAAACAGAAAAAAAATAAAAAGGGAATTTCCGTTTAAACTGACGATCATAGAGGAACCGGGATATTCAAGGAATGTTTGCCTAAAGAGATTTTACAGCCATTTTGTTTGGGGGAAAAATGTTGAGAAGTATTTGAAAATGAGAGAAGCGCCTGACGTGATATACTGCGCAGTTCCGTCTTTGACTGCGGCGTATAAAACGGCGAGGCTTAGCAATAAGAGCCATATAAAGTTTATTATAGACATTCAGGATTTATGGCCCGAGGCTTTTCGGATGGCTTTTCATGTTCCGATCATAAGCGACATGATATTTGCGCCGTTTTCCCTGATCGCGGACAGCGTGTATCGCAGAGCGGATGAAATTTGCGCCGTGTCGGACACCTATGCCAAAAGGGGGATGCGCGTAAACAAAAAATGCAAATCGCCCACGGTTGCGTATTTAGGCACGGATCTGAAAGATTTTGATCAATACGCATCTGAACGGAAAGCGCGCCGATTTTCACTCAATAAAGATAAATGTTGGATGGGATACTGTGGCAGCCTTAGCAGCAGCTACGATCTGAATGTGGTCATTGATTCCCTGGCAATATTGGCGGGAGAAAAAAAGCAAGCGCCATTATTTTTGGTAATAGGGGAAGGAAACAGAAGGACGGAATTTGAGGAATATGCCAGAAAAAAGGGCGTGGAGGCGTTTTTTACTGGGAAACTGCCTTACAATGAGATGTGTTCCGTAATTTCTATGTGCGATATGGTGGTAAACCCTATTGAAAGAGGGTCGGCGGCAAGCGTCATCAATAAGCACGCGGATTATGCCGCGGTGGGGCTGCCGACGCTGAATTTGCAGGAGAGTAAGGAATATCGGAGATTAGTGGGCAAATATGAAATGGGGTTCAACTGCAACAACGGAGATCCTAAAGATCTGGCAAGACATATAGAAATCCTTATGAGAATGCCTGGCCTTAGGAAAAAAATGGGAAGAAACGCGAGAAAGTGCGCAGAAACATTATTTGACAGAAGGAAAACATATAAAAGGATAATCGATCTGTGCGAAGATTAAAGGGTGTAAATTATGATATTTAGCTTTAAGCGAATATTAAACGATAACGATAACTTAGATATCATAAGCGAAGATGGATTGCGCGACCTTAAAAAGTGCTTGGCGTATATGTATGAGGAGATCAACGAGGCGTGCGAAAAACATGGGATATCATTATGCGCCTCTAATGGGACCGCGTTAGGGGCGGTTCGTCACAAAGGGTTTATCCCTTGGGATGACGACCTTGATCTGGCAATGAAAAGAGAAGATTATAATCGATTCGGTGAAGTGTATGAACGTGAATTGAAAGACAGATACAACATAAGCTATCCCCATGGAAAATATAATGCGACAAACAGGTTCTTGCAGCTTTATCGTAAGGGCACGACGCTAAAAGTAAGAGGCGCGGAAAAATATCCATTTCAAAAGATGTACATAGACATTTTTCCCGTTGATTATGTTCCAGACAGAAAACAGTAAGATGGATCAAAGGCATGTATTGCAATTTTTTCATGATGGTTGCGGGGACGGTTTCTTTTGTGGAATATTGCGATGAAACAATAAAACAAATAATGTTTCGGAGCGCTCCAGGGAAATGCATGTATTATGTTAGAATGGCGTTCGGCCATTTATTTAAATTTAAAAGTTCCAACCGGTGGTTCCATTATGTAGATAAAATTGTTCAAAATAAACCAAGCGGATCCTGCGGAATATTGGTTGGAAGGGTTCATTATTTCGGAGAGATCATCCCCACAAAAGCATGGTTTCCGTTCAAAACAGTGAAGTTTGAAAACACGCGTATGAACATTCCAACAGGATACAAGACATATTTAAGTAAATTATATGGAACAGATTATATGGATATGCCTCCAGTTGGGAAAAGAGAAGGACATCATATAGCAGAATTTAAAACGCTGGATACCATGACTAAACGGTGAAAATATCAAAATAAAAGGGATTATATGAATATAGATGATGAAGTTTTGTTAAGTGAGACTAAATTCTCGATAGGAGGGACTGTCTAACGAAAGACGGTTATTACAGGGATATGTAACTTTGTAAGGGAGATAAAGATGTGAAAGAAAAGTTATATTGCATTCCCATTATGATTTACAATGGGTAGAGGGCGCGGTTTGTGCTTTTTTTATCTCATTATCGATCATATTTATTATAGATATACTGAAAATTCAGAATACTGTTGATCGGCAGATGATGATTTTTCTTTTCGGCGTTTTTCCTACAATGATACATTTCCTATTGTTTTATTGATTTGCATTGAATATCTATGGTATGGGGAAAATAATGGTATCGAAAATCCAGTTGACAATATACTTGCGAATAAATCTATGCAAGTTAGTATTTTGGTTTTAATGGCGCTTTTGCTATATTTTACATATGGTTAGGGATAATTGTGTATTGCCCAGAATTAGACATGGGAGTATATCATGCTGAAATATTTTTCGAAGTAGATCGGTATCATTGGTAAAAATTATGACGATACAAATTTTAGTAAGCTGCATGGATGAAAATCCGGTAGAGTTAGAAAAAAAATTAAATTTAGAGAATTTTGATGCGCTTATAGTCAATCAATGCAACGTTAAGAAAGAAGAAATCATTCATGTGAATGAGAGACTAAAAGTTGTTAATTCGAATGAGACAGGTCTTTCAAACAGCAGAAATAAAGCGATAGAGAATAGTGATTCAGACATATGCGTCATAGCTGATAACGATAGTATATTTCTTAGTGATGCGCAAAAGACAATTGACGATGCATATAAGATGTTTCCAGATGCAGATATTATCGTTTTTAATGAAAGAGGTAAATTTGCCGGGAAGCCTCAGAAGTTAAAACGCGCAAAGCTCCTTAGAGTTAATTCAAGGCAGATTACATTTAAGCGGAAAAGTATAATTTCCCGTATTTGCTTTGATAACAAAATAGGAGCTGGAACGGATGTCGGAAGTGGAGAGGACACAAAATTCATCATTGATGCATATAGAAAAAAATTAAAATTATATTCATATCCAAAAGAAATAATTAAAATTCCTGAAACCGAGTTATATGAGTCTACTTGGTTTGAGGGTTTTAATGAATCTTATTTTTATAGGAGAGGTATGGTGACCAGATATATCTTTGGCTTGTGGCAAGCTGTTATCTACAGCATATATTTTGCTTTGACAAAAAGAAATCTATATAAGGAAGAAATTAGCGCATGGTCTGCGTTTTTTAACATGTTAAAAGGAATCGCCAAAAATGAAATCGAAAAACAATCATATTAGCATATGAGCGGATATGCTTTTTTGTTGTCTATATAGGAGATGGTATGTGGGTCTATTATCTGCCAGTATTTATTTTAGGTTTGTTACAATTCAAAGTAAAAAATGTGTATTGCCATATCAGTAAAAAAGATAAACTGTGTTACGCGTCCTTATTGTTAATACTTATCGCTGGTTTGCGTGGGAGCGGGGCGGGTGATTATTATGCTTATGTAGGATATGTCTCAAAAGTAAACAGTGTGAATGAGGTTATACATAATAATATTTCCATGGAAATCGGATATCGCATATTAGCGTATTTAATCAACTTCATGCACTTACCAGGACAGTTCATAATAATTGCTATGAGCGTCATCAGCTTAATGTGTATAAAGAGTTTGATTGAAAAATATTCATGTAATGCCGCATTGTCTTTTTTGATATATATGCCATTTTTTTTCCAATTTGACATGCATGCCACACGCACTGCGGTTGCGATCAGTATTTTCTCTTTAGCGCTTAGCGCTTGTGCTGAAAGAAAGGCATGGAAATTTGCGCTGATTCTGGTTTTAGCCATGTGTTTTCACAAGGAAGCGATAATTGGGTTGTTTTTATATTTTATGAAAGATATTAAAATTGATACAATGAAAGGCTTTTTTATGTTAGTGGCTGAGGCGGTCATTACTTCCATATATGATTTTAGGGTCATTATTGGATTTCTATTGCAGTTAGTCCCTCTTCCTAATATATACGATACGTTTGTAGGATATACGCAAAATGATTGGGGGCATAATGCACATAGTTTTAGTTTATTTGATCCTAGGATGGTTCTATATTTTGTCATATTTATATTCACAAGTTATTATTTAAATAAGAAAGACAGGATGCAAAGAATTTTGATAAACGCATCGTTTATAACCATTTCAATGATGATCCTGTTTCGGTTTCAGACTATTTTCGTACTTAGGCTTTCATCGTTTTATTCTATTTTTTCAATTATCAGCGTTCCTTTGATCATTAGGAATTATTGCGATACATACTACGGGTACGGTAAAGATTCAACATATGCCATGGGAGGAGTGAGGAAAGCAGATGCCTTGAAATTGTTTTTTGTATCATTATATTTTTTATTAGCTGTATCATATGCAACGAAGTCTGCATTGAGCGGAGAATATGTTCTTTTCCATTTATTATGAGGATATTATGAAGTCGAAAAATATTTGTCTATTGATATATGATTTAAGCGCAGGAGGGGCAGAACGAGTTATCTGCAAATGGAGTGAGTTGCTTAGCATTCAATATAATGTCCATCTGATCGTTTTTCGTGATGAAGTGAACAGTCCATATGATCACGCCGGAAAATATGTCTGCTTAAATGTTCCATCTGATAATTCAAGCTATGCAAGTAAAGTCAAAACTGTGTTACACAGGGCGTATAAATTAAAAAAATATGTTGATTCCAATGACATTGATATTGTGATCAGTTTTTGTAATGAATGTAACCTGGTAAATACGTTTTCGATGCATCATGCGAAAAAAGTTTGTTCTGTTAGAAGCTTTCATGATTTAGATGCAAATAAATATGTTTCTTTTTCATTGAAAAATAAAAATAATAAGATATTTGTTCAAACAGAACGTTTAAAGGATTTTATTTCACAAAGCTATAAAGGAAATATCGCTAAGAGAACGTATGTAATAGGAAACCCTTTTGACAAAACGAAGATTGAAGAGATGTCAAAGGAAGAGCCGCCGTCAATGCTGCGTGATATTCTGGCGCGATATAGAACTATTGTCAATGTCGCGTCATATAAAACGGAAAAGAATCATGCGGATCTTTTACGGTCCTTTGAGATGGTATGTGAAAAAATAGATCATGTATTTCTTATCTTGATAGGGGCTGATAATGGGCTTGAATCAGAGTTAAAAGGGATGATTTCGAAGAGTAAATATAAAGACCGCATTATCATGATGGGTGAATTGAAAAATCCATTTTCCGTTGTGTCAAGAGCCACGGTGTTTTGTTTAACATCTTTTACTGAGGGAATACCGAATAGATCGGAAGAGCGTCGTGTAGGGAAAGAGTGTAGTTGAGGGTGGTGTTGT
>CANDMI010000108.1 GCA_947385775.1 uncultured Eubacterium sp.
GATTGCCGCCATGGATGGCGATGCAATCCCGGTCCGTCCGGTATCGATAACTTATGAACAGAATGCTTAGAGCTTCTTACATCCCGGAGCCGGAACATCCGGACAGGCCCCCGGCTTGCTTCCAGCGTCCGGGTAGCACAAACCTTCAATTATCAATCCGCATTCAATGCTGATCTTTCCTCCAAACAACCTTATCCACAATCCCGGTATAAGACTGTATGATCTTCACGACCTTCGTACTGACGTTGCACTCCGCGTAATCCGCCACATCCGAAGCCAAATCCCCTTCCTTTACCATTCGGACTGCCAGCTCCACCGATTGCAGCAGCCCTTCCGTGGAAATGCCGGACAGCACAAACGCTCCTTTTTCCATAGCTTCCGGGCGTTCCGTGGAAGTGCGGATGCAAACCGCCGGAAACGGATGCCCGATGGAATTAAAATAATTCGACTCCTCCGGCAGCGTCCCGCTGTCGCTCACACAGCAAAAGCTGTGCATTTGCAAGCAGTTGTAGTCGTGAAAGCCCAAAGGCTCATGCGCCATGACCCTTTTATCTAACGAAAAGTCGCTTGCTTCCAGCCGTTTCCTGCTTCTTGGATGGCAGGAATAAAGCACCGGAAGGTCATATTTTTTTGCCATTGCGTTGACGGCTGTAAATAACGAAACAAAATTTGACTCCGTGTCCATATTTTCTTCCCGGTGGGCGGATAAAAGGATGTATTTCCCCTTTTCCAGTCCGAGACGGCTATGGACATCCGAAGCCTGGATCGCATTTAAATTTTCCGACAACACCTCCGCCATCGGGCTTCCCACCACATACGTGCGCTCCATCGGCAGGCCGCAGTCCTTCAGCCAGCGGCGGGCGTGTTCGGAATACGCTAAGTTTACGTCCGATATAATATCCACGATCCTGCGGTTTGTTTCCTCCGGAAGGCATTCGTCCTTGCAGCGGTTTCCGGCTTCCATATGAAAAATCGGGATATGGAGCCGTTTTGCGGATATGGCCGACAGGCAGGAATTGGTGTCTCCTAAGATCAAAAGCGCGTCCGGCTTTAGCTGCGCCATTAATTTGTAGGAGGACGCGATAATATTTCCCATCGTGGCGCCAAGGTCGTCTCCTACCGCATCCAAATATACGTCCGGGTCTGCAAGGCCCAGATCTTTAAAAAATATCCCGTTTAACGAGTAGTCGTAGTTTTGCCCGGTATGGGCCAATATCGTATCGAAATATATGCGGCATTTTTGAATCGTAGGCGCAAGGCGGATCACCTCCGGCCTTGTGCCTACAATGATAAGCAGCTTTAACCTTCCATCCTGCCGCCACTGTGCTGTTTTCAAAATCTTATTCTCCTTATCGCTTATTCTAGTCAACTGCCGCTAACGCCTGCTCCAAGTCCGCGACCAGATCCGCTTTGTCTTCCAGCCCGCAGGACATCCGCACAAGCCCCGCCGGAATACCGGCTTCCATAAGCTGCGCGTCCGTCATCTGCCGGTGCGTGGACGTCGCCGGATTCAGGCAGCAGGTTCTTGCGTCGGCGACATGGGTTTCAATCGCCGCCAGTTTCAGCTGCTTCATAAAAGCCTCCGCCGCGGCCCGGCCGCCCTTTAACTCAAAGGAAACTACGCCGCAGCCGCCATTCGGGAGGTATTTTTGCCCAAGCTCATAATATTTATCCCCTTTTAGCCCCGCATAATTCACAGACGTAACCTTCGGGTGGCTCTGTAAAAATTCCGCCACCGCCTGGGCGTTTTCCACATGGCGCGGCATCCGAACGTGCAAAGATTCCAGCCCGAGGTTTAATAAAAAGGCGTGCTGCGGCGACTGGATGCAGCCAAAATCCCGCATAAGCTGCGCCGTGCATTTCGTAATAAACGCGCCTCCTTTTCCAAATTTTTCCGCATAAGTGATGCCATGGTAGGAATCATCCGGCGTGCAAAGCCCCGGGAACTTTTCCGCGTGGGCCATCCAGTCAAATTTGCCTGCGTCCACGATGGCTCCGCCGACAGCCGCCCCATGCCCGTCCATATACTTCGTCGTGGAATGGGTCACGATGTCCGCTCCCCACTCAATCGGGCGGCAGTTTACCGGGGTTGGGAACGTATTGTCCACAATAAACGGTGTCCCGTGGGCATGTGCGGCCTTTGCAAATTTCTCAATATCCAGCACCGCCAGCGCAGGGTTTGCGATCGTCTCCCCAAACACCGCCCTCGTATTTTCCTTAAAAGCCGCATCCAGCTCCTCATCGGTACAGTCCGGCGATACAAACGTTACCTCAATCCCCATTTTCGCCATTGTGACAGAAATCAGGTTAAAGGTGCCGCCGTAGATCGCGGATGACGCTACGATATGGCTGCCGCATTCACAAATATTAAACAGCGCGAAAAAATTCGCCGCCTGTCCGGAGGACGTAAGCATCCCAGCCGTGCCGCCCTCCAATTCCGCAATTTTTGCCGCCACAAAATCATTGGTCGGATTTTGCAGCCGCGTATAAAAATATCCGGAATCCTCTAAATCAAACAGCCGCCCCATGGCCTCGCTTGTATCGTATTTAAACGTGGTGGACTGTATAATCGGAATCTGGCGCGGCTGCCCGTTTCCCGGCGTATAACCTGCCTGCACGCACTTTGTGTTTATTTTATAATCGCTCATGTCCGCTCCTTACTGCAAATCGTATTTCACTACATCCAAAATGATTTCTTTATCCGCAAAAAACGTAATCCCATCCGCCTGCGGATCGGTATATAAAACCATGGAAAGCGCCTGCTCCCCGTCATTTACAAAAGCCTCCGCGCTGAACTTATCTAAAATCAGACGCAGCTTCCATTTCCCGCCGTCTGTGTTTATGAGGCACTGGCTGCTATGGACAACCCCTTTCCTTACGCCGGAAAACCTGCGGTCTATCGTTAAAACCGACGTATCCGCGCAAAAGCTTAAAGACGTATAAAAGTTTTCATCCTCGGCAAAGCGAAGCGCAAAATTACGGTACATCCCATTATTCCCCGGGCGAACCGTAACTTCCAGATCGATCATGCGCCCTTTGACCCCATCCAGACGCTTACGCCCCGATGCCTTCACATCCTCATAAGACAGCTTCGCGCCCCGCATTGCTTCCAGCTCCCGGACCGGACGCTGGCACAGCCTGCCGTTTTTCAAAAACAGCTCCCTTGGGACGCTCATCTGCCCAAACCAGAGCTGATCTGGATATTTCAGGCCGCACGTTTCCCAGTTTTGCATCCATCCGATCATAATGCGGCGCCCATCCGGCGATAAGACGGTCTGGGGCGCATAAAAATCAATGCCGTAATCCAAAGACTGGTCGGATTCCTCCATAAACTTATGCATCCTCCCGTCAAACTCCCCGACCAGGCAAAGCGTCCCGCCGCCGTTTCGGTATTCATAGCCCTGGGCAAGCATATCCTGGGGGCTTGTAATCAGAATCCATTTCCCGTCCAGCTGGAAAAAATCCGGGCATTCCCACATCAGCCCAAAGCGGTTATGGTTTTCGCTCAATACGCTCTTAAAATTCCACGAAAACCCATCCGTGCTTGTAAACAGTAAAATCTGCCCGCTTCCATCCGCCGGGCGGCTCCCGACTACGCAGCAGTATACGCCATCCTCCCTGCGCCATATTTTCGGATCGCGAAAATCAGACTGGCTGCTGCCCTCCGGTAAATCCGCCCCTGTCAAAACCGGGTTTTTTTCGTATTTTTCATAATCCTTCCCATCCCCGACCGCTATGCACTGAGTCTGGATCTCACGCTTACTCCCATCCGAAAGCTCCCGCGTTGCAACGCCTGTATACATCAATAGCTGCCGCCCATCCGAAAGCTCTAACGCGCTGCCCGAAAAGCAGCCGAAGCTGTCATAAGATTTATCCGGCGCAAGCGCGGCAGGCAGATATTCCCAGTGCAGCAGGTCATCGCTTACCGCGTGGCCCCAATGCATGGAATCCCAATGGGTATCGTATGGATAATACTGGTAAAACAGATGGTAGCGCCCTTTGTATACCGAAAATCCATTCGGGTCGTTCATCCAGCCCGCCCTAGGCGACAAATGAAAGGCAGGGCGCGCTTCCTTTTTTATCTGCCCATCCATCGCCTCTTCATATCTGCGCGCCCGTATCAGCGGCTGTTTTTCGCAGCTTACCGCCTTTTTTATTTCCTGCAATTTTTCGCTATTCACAGCCTCCTCCGTTGCCTGCGCATCCATGCTTGTCCTCCCCGCAGGTATGCCCTTCTCCACAGGTGTGCCCTTCCCCATGGGCATGATGGTCGCAATGGACATCCGGGTTATACTGCAAATTTCCGGCAAGGAAGCTTGCCACCGCGTCATCCGCGCTGCCGGATACCCCGCCATAAAGCTTGATCCCTGCCTCCGCAAGCGCCATCTGCGCGCCCGCGCCAATGCCGCCGCAAATAAGCGCCTCCACCTGCCCGGAAGAAAGCATCCCCGCTAAAGCGCCATGTCCGCTCCCTGCCGTATCTACGATCTGCGCGTCTTTTACCTTCCCATCTTCCACATCATAAAGCTTAAACTGCTTTGTATGCCCAAAGTGCTGAAATACATTTCCGTCTTCGTACATAACCGCTATCTTCATAATCTCTGCTTCCTTTCTGTTATTGCCGTCTGGCGGCATTTCTTTTACTATGATACTGCAAATGGCAGTAAAATTCAAGACGCTTTGATTGAACAAAATGCCTTGAAATCAAAAAACGCCCTAAGATTTTATCGACCTTAACACATCTAACCTTTTACAAAACATTTCATAAAACTCCGGAAGCTCCAAAAAACACGCTTCCTCCACTTCTTTTATCTGGTTTAAGCCTATTTTTTCCACCGCCTTTTTCGCCGCTTCCATTTGCGACATGCGCTCTCCAAACATGGTCTGGCAATTTGCGCCGTCTATGCTTTGATAAGAATGAAAAGCCTGGTTAAAATCCATCAGATCATATAGCCTTACCGGCAGGTTCGTGGCATTGCAGACTAACACGCCCCAGTTTCCCCAATGCCTGTCCGTATTTCCGACCAGATAATCTACAATATTCATCATATAATAATTGTGTTTATCTAAAGAAAGAATGTATTTCTTAGTGTCCTTTCCATGGTTTGCTGCATAAATTTCAAACGCTTCCATACAAACAATGGAATACTCCTTTGATGTGATATTGCCGCTTACGCTGACCTTTTCTCCGTCAAAATAATCCCTTTCGTATAACACCTGGGAAACGTCAAAGCATCGGCACACCTGGCTTGCAAGCAATTCCCGCTCCACCGCGCCGTCCCCTCCATCCTTCAACAATCGAAAGCCGCCCTTTGTCCTCTGCCAGGCTTTGGGAAAGCATCCGTTTGTGGATAAGTCTCTCGCTAAATACTTATTTTGCGCCGTGTATTGCCTGC
Source organism: uncultured Eubacterium sp. (assembly GCA_947385775.1). Lineage (GTDB taxonomy): Bacteria > Bacillota > Clostridia > Lachnospirales > Lachnospiraceae > Eubacterium_J. The sequence continues at coordinate 5,397 of CANDMI010000108.1, forward strand.
CACTTAACGCAATGTCGATAAAAGTCTGATCCAAATGGTTTTCATACAGATTGACCTCTTTGAAGGAAATCGTTTCCTGTTCCAATTTTACCCAAAAAACATCCGTTAATGACGCGCACCGGTATGTCAGCGCGATTTTTGCCCTGTCTCTATCCGTTACAGCCTGTAACATCCCAATGCTGTTTAAGATTTCTTTCGCATACGTTCTGTCTAACGTAAGCATCCTCGTCGCGCACCAATAATGAAAATTTGTAACATTGTTGACTAACGTATCGATATCTTCGGCTTCTTCCAAATATAAATTATATGGCATAAATGACTTATCATATATTTTACATCGCCCAGAATCCGTGATCTTTGCAACCTTTCGATCCATATGCATAATCTCATATACATTTTTGACAGACATAAGCCGCCTCCCCACTTCCATAAAAAACGCTCCGTTCCCCTGTTTTTATTATAGCCAGTAAGTATGCTGGAGTCAATTACGCTTCCTGTACAACTTATCTAAAAATACAAAAACAACACGGTTCTTTTTTGTCATATTTTAGAAATCTATTGCATGTGAATACGCCATATGTTATGATTAATTTAATCCAGTATTAATCCAGAAATGACTTTGCCATGGTCTGGCCGCATTTTGTAACTGACCAGCCCGGTACATAGCCCCGGCTTATGGCTGGTAATAAATACCAGGTTATGCTGCATTAAAACTGGTGGAGTTTCGTCAATCCAGCTTGAAGAAAGCGCAACGTTTAAGAAAGCGAGGCAAGATAATGAAAGACTATGTAAAGCCAACTATAATCCCAACGACCGGGCTGGGGGAAGGGGTATATATGGCAAGCGGCGCCGGGCCATGCCTGTCGATCACATCCACCATTGAGTATACGCCGGATATGGAATTTAGCGGCGGACACTACAGCATCCGGCTTGAGGGCACTCACAACGCGGACCACTATTCCCATAAGCAGAGGGCTACGATCACGTTCAACCAGTCCGTTACATTTTATGAGCAGCAAGGCGGCGGCGTATGCGTCGGCAGCCAGAGCGGCACTGTGCTCGTGCTGGAATGGGATCTTAGCGGCTACGGCATCGGCCCGAAAAACGATACGCATGGATACGGCTACTTAAAAGTAGACTCCGAGCCAGGCTTACAGGTATTGAGCATTGAAGCGGAAGACATTGCTTTTGGAGACAACAGAAAGGCATAACGACGCGAAAGCCCCGCTTCCGTCCTTTTTGGGCTGGAAGCGGGGCTTTTTTGATCTGAATCCGATCTGAATCTGATCAATATCTAAATCTAACTGTCTAACAGTTTCAAACCGTTTCAAGCGGTCACGTAAGCTCGATCTTTCTGTCTTTAAAATAATACTCTCTGTCATGCTCCCCAATCTCGCGCATTACCCTGCAAGGGTTTCCTACCGCGACGACGTTTGCCGGGATATCCTTTGTAACGACGCTTCCCGCCCCGATCACCGTATTGTCCCCTACCGAAACGCCAGGCATCACGATCGCGCCCGCCCCGATCCAGCAATTGCGCCCGATACGCACTGGCATATTATACTGGTACGCCTGCTCACGAAGCTTCGGCAAGATCGGATGCCCGGCGGTCGCAAGCGTCACGTTCGGCCCGATCATCGTATATTCGCCGATATAAATATGCGTGTCGTCCACGCATGTTAAGTTGTAATTCGCATACACATGGCTTCCAAAATGACAGTGCCGCCCGCCAAAATTTGCATAAAAAGGAGCTTCGATATAAACGCCCTCCCCGCATTCGGCAAGCATTTCTTTTAGCATCGCCTCCCTTTTTTGCGTCTGCGACGGCTTGGTTAGATTATAATCGCAAAGCATATCCTGATAGCTCATCTGCTCTTTCATGATCTCTTCATCCCCCGGCAGATACAACTCTCCCGTATGCAGCTTTTCTTTCATGTTTCCCACTTTTATCCCTCCGTTTTTTATAACAAATCCTTTTTATTTATCATAAATCTTTTTATTTATCATAATAACCCCTGATTTTAGGGCTTTACGATAAAAAGCTCAACCGCGATCTGGTCTTGCATCCTCCCGGTCTTTACGGCGGTTTCCAACTCCACCCCGTTTGCAAGCGCCCGCTTTAATTCCATGTCCGAAAACGCGTCCGCCTGCTCCAGATTTTTTTTGACCGCAAAAGGCGGTATGCCCGCCTTTGCCGCCATCGTCTTTGCATCCAGCGACGCGCGCTTCATCGATTTTAAATCTAATAATATCCGAAACTGGCGGTTGATCAGATATAAAATCCGCATTGGCGGCTCTTTTAGCGCAAGCAGATCGTAATACAAGGATAACGCCCGCCTGCTCTGCCGCTTTCCAATCGCGTTTACCATTTCAAAAATCTGGTTCGTAACCTGCCCGGTGCAGACCGCCTCCACATCCGCCGCCTCGATCACTTCCTTAGAAAGCGTATAGCATAAAAGCTTTTCTAACTCCCTGTCGATGTTTCCCATGTCCGTGCCTGTTTTGGAAAGAAACAGGCGCATCACAGGCTGCGTGATCTTTTTGTTTTCTTTATTCAGCCGCCCAAGGACCCAACGCACCAAAATCTGCTCGCTTTGCGCCGCAAATTCCGCCGCATAGCCTTCTTTTTTGACCGCCTTATACAGCTTCGCGCGTTTGTCCACCTCGGATTCCACAAACACGATACAGGCAGTCTTTGGCATTTCCTTGATATAATCCGCCAGTTCCTCGCAGCCGCTTTTAAAAAACCCGCTGTCTTCGATCAAGATCAGCCTGCGCTGCGCAAAAAACGGCATCGTCTGCGCGATATCGATCAGTTCCAAAGGATTAACGCCCTTTCCCTCCCGGTACGTATAGTTCATCGTATCATCCGGCATAACGAGCGCGTCTTTTAATTTGTGTTTATACTGCTGCTTTAAATAATCCTCGCTTCCATATAACAAATACACTTTTTTAAATTGTCCGGTTTTTAAATCCTGTTCGATCGTTTTCATGATTTCCTTATTTATCCCGCCCCGTCCCCTATGCGTTCCATAACATACGGCTTTCCCTTCGCGCCGGGACGCACCTATTTTTAAGCCATAAAAAACTATGTTTACGATATCATATCTGTTTGGGCTGTGTCAAGGCATATTCTGGCATAAAAACCGATTTGCGTTTTTCCAAAATATCTTTTCAAGCGTCCCGATTCCTACCCCATTTTTCTCCAGATGCCGCCAAAGCGCCGGAATGCTTCCCACATCCAAAATCCCTTCCATTAAATCTTTGCACCCGTCAAAATCGCTTCCGATCGCAAGGATATCCTCCCCTCCAAGCTCACACACCGCATCGATATGTAAAAGGAAATCGCCCATTCCCATTTCCCCTACAAAGGGCGCGTAAAAATTTAATCCCAAAAGCCCCCTTCGGCGTATCAGCTCTTTTACCTGCTCCTTTTTTAAATTCCTTGGATGGCCGCAGATTTCCCGGACATTTGAGTGTGTCGCTATGACCGGCTTGTCCGTCATAGAAAAAATATCCAAAACCCCCTGGTCAGATAAATGCGACAGGTCTAAGACCATCCCCTTTTTTAAAAGCTCCTTTGCAAGGCTTTTGCCTTTTTCGCTAAGCCCCTTTTCCTGCCCCGAAAGCGCGCCGCAGGCATATTCGTTTTCATAGTTCCAGCAAAGCTGCGCGAACCGGAATCCAAGGTCAAACGCGTCCTTTGCAAGGCTTCCCATGATCGAAACGTCTTCTATGGACAAAAACGCCGCGGTCTTTTTCTGCTCATGGGCAAGCCGCATATCCTCTGCGTCCTTGCACCATTTCACATGCTGCGTCCCACTTTTCAAATGGCGCAGCGCCTTTTCATAGCGTCTTAAAAATCCCTGCTCCAAATTTCCCCGCTCCATCTTTTTTTTGTCCTCAAAAACCGCAAAAATCTGGGTATGGCTCCCGGCAAAGCTTTGCGCGCGCCTTAAATCCAGGCTGCATGTATTTTCCCATAAACTTTCCCCATCCGGGATCTGCGTCAATGTGTCTGCGTGACAGTCTGTAAAATTCATAAGCTCCCCCTTTTTTCTGAATCATACCACGTAACAGTTCAGCCAGCGCCATTCATGCAAGCATGATTCGCCCGTCTTACAGCCGATGGCTGAACTGTTACC
>CANDMI010000109.1 GCA_947385775.1 uncultured Eubacterium sp.
TCTAATTTTTGATAGATAATCCAATATTATCCGTCACTTTTTATCTCATATTGCTTAATTCACCGCTTATCATTTAAATACCTTTATTGACATCCCTAGTATATTATACCATAAGTTCGACTACAATCAACACTTTTTTTACTTTAAACGAATATAAATGATTCTATTCAAAAAAATATGCAATATAGCTTATCCAATAATTATCAATATCAGCGATCTTATTTTTAAATTCGACTGCATAAGAATTTTATATTCGAAACCCGTCAAAGCCAACCTGTTTTAACAGCAACACAGTCTTTACACTTTGCCAGCTCTATGCGGGACAATGCCTATCAGAACGCAGATATGGCGGCTGCCTAAAAAATACAATTTAAGCGTCCAATTTTTGTTGACCAGCGCCCCCACATTTGTTTCCACCCAGTTGATTTCAACACCCAAAATCAACTTCCACTCCATTGTGAATTCCCCAAAACACCGCTATAATAAACCCCATAATGCCACACAAAAAACAAAGAAAGGAAGTGACTCCGCCGGGCAAAACTCCGAATTCCGCCCGGCCGCAAATTTGAACGAACTAAATATTGCAAAAACCCTCGTATCCAAACGCAGGGAAAAAGGCATCACCCAGGAAGAGCTTGCCGCCTACATCGGCGTATCAAAAGCCTCCGTATCAAAATGGGAAACCGCGCAAAGCTATCCGGACATCACATTCCTGCCGCAGCTTGCAGCCTACTTTAATATCTCAGTGGACGAGCTGATCGATTACCATCCGCAGATGATAAAAGAAGATATCAAAAAATTGTACCTGCGGCTTTCTAATGATTTTACCAAAAAGCCCTTTGACGAGGTAATGGACGAAATCAGGGAAATCCAAAAGAAATATTTTTCCTGCTTCCCTTTGCTTTTCCATATGGGCATGTTGCGCATGAATCATTTTATGCTGGCAAAAGAAAGCAAACAGCCGGAAATCATCCGGGAAGCCATTGACATATTTGCCCGTATCAAATCGGAAAGCTCTGATTTTACGCTTTGCAGGCAAAGCAACGTGATGGAAGCCGCCTGTTACCTCATTTTGTCAGACCCAGCTAAAATCATTGATCTGCTGGAAGGTTCCGAAACGCTTCCGATGAACGAAAACCTTATTTTAGCAATGGGCTATTCCATGAACGGCAGGATGGAAAAAGCAAAAGAAATATTGCAGGCAGAGATCTACCAAAATTTACTAAGCATCCTGCAAAACCTTACCGCCCTCTTACAGCTAGAAGCCACAAACCCACATGCGTCGCAAACCATTATGGAACGGATCGGCTGCCTGTCTGACGCTTTTGACGCCGCGCGCCTGCACCCTGCCACAATGCTTACGGCATATCTAAACTTCGCTGTAGCCTTTGCCGCGCAAAACGATACCGAGCGCGCACTGTCGGCCCTGCAAAAATACTGCGACCTGGCAGCCGGAATATCTTATCCCGTTACGCTTCATGGCGACGGCTTTTTTGATAAAATAGACGGATGGCTCTCAAAACTGAATCTGGGCATCCATGCGCCCCGGGATGATCAGACGGTAAAACAGGGCATTGTACAGTGCGTGGCGGATAACCCGGCATTTCAACATTTATCGGAAAATCTGAAATATAAGCATATTGTGGAAAAATTAAACACGATATTAAACCCGTGAGCGAAATGATTTGCCAACAAGAGTATCGGTATTTCCAAAGAAGGAGCAAATCATTTGGCAAAAACGTATACTCGTGAGTATAGGAGGATAACACATGGATATATTCGAATATTTACCTTTTATCATACCCCTTGTTTTCATAGAACTGGCCCTTGCCATTACAGCGTTTTTGCACGTTTGCAGACACCCCCACTATAAATGCGGCAACAAAGCGTTATGGATTGTCATAGTGCTGTTTATCCAGATCATCGGGCCTGTTGTATATTTTGTGTTTGGACGGGGTGAAGAATGAATATTTTAGAAATTGAAAATCTGTGTAAAAGCTTTGGCGGGCGCGATATTATCCGAAACTTAAGCTTAACTGTTCCGGAAAATACGATTTATGGATTTTTGGGGCAAAACGGCGCCGGAAAAACAACGACTATGAAAATGATTTTAGGGCTGTTAAAGCCTGACAGCGGCAAAATATCGGTATACGCAAAAGAGGTGGCCTATGGAAATACAAAAACAAACCGCCATATTGGATTTTTGCCCGATGTGCCGGAATTTTACGGATATATGAAGCCAACAGAGTACCTTGCGCTATGCGGTGAGATTACAGGGCTTGACCGCAAAACGATAAAAGCAAGGTCAGAAGAACTTTTATCCCTGGTAGGGCTTGGCAGCGAAAACAAACGGATCCGGGGCTTTTCCCGCGGGATGAAGCAACGCCTTGGCATTGCCCAGGCGTTGCTGACAAACCCAAAGCTTTTAATCTGCGACGAGCCAACCTCCGCCCTGGACCCTGTAGGGCGCAGGGAAATTTTGGACATTTTATTGTCCGTAAAAGAAAAAACAACGGTTGTTTTTTCGACGCATATTTTATCGGATGCAGAGCGCATTTGCGACCATGTTGCGGTTTTGCACAAAGGAAGCTTCGTATTAAACGGCCCCCTTTGCGAACTAAAGCGGCTCCATAAACCAGACACTTTGCAAATGGAATTTGCTTCGGAAAACGATCTCAAACGCTTTACAAGCAATCCGTGCATACATACGCTTTTACAAAACGCAAGCTATTCTGACCGCACTGTAATATTAAAAGCCCAAAATAAAAACATAAATGCAATTACAAATAACAATACAGATTCAAACACAAATACAAGCGCTGATATCAACCACGTAGCCGCACAGATTTACAACGCGGTTTATACGACAAAAATCTATCCCATAAAAGTGGAGGTTTTAGAACCTACCCTGGAAAATCTGTTTCTGGAGGTGATGAAATGAGGGCTTATTTTGCCATGACGAAAAAAGAATTTTTAGAAAGCATAAGGACATACCGGCTGTTTCTGATTGCCGCCGTATTTTTGCTTTTTGGTATGCTAAACCCTATTACCGCAAAAATCATGCCAGAGCTTTTGTCGTCCTTTATGCCAGAGGGCCTGACCGTTACCCTAACCGAAAACCCCCGGGCCATTGATTCATGGATACAGTTTTATAAAAATATGCCCACGCAGCTGATCCTTTTTCTGATTTTATTCAGTGGCGTTTTGACAAACGAGCTTTCCAAAGGCACGCTGATCCATCTGCTGACAAAGGGGCTGGCGCGCAAAACCGTAATACTCTCGAAATTTACAGCGGCCGCCTGCATCTGGACGGCAGGTTATCTGGTATGCTTTGGCGCAACCTTTGGTTATACCATGTATTTACTGCCGGGGAAATTGCCGAATATCGCTTTTTCTGCGTTTTGTATGTGGCTATTTGGCGTACTTCTAATATCCCTCCTGCTGCTTGGCGGCATTGCCTCCGGCAGCATTTACGGCGCGCTGCTTTTGCCAGGGGGATTTTTGGGGCTGCTTATGCTGCTTCAAATGATCCCCAAGCTTACAAAATACAACCCGTACTTACTTGCATCCGGAAACGTATCTTTACTCACTTCGCAATTAGAAAAAACAGATTTTTCCGTTTCTATTTGCATTACTTTCGCGCTGCTAATATTATTTTTATCCGGCAGTTTGCTGATATTTGATAAAAAACAACTGTAAAAATACCCAAGGGCGCGTTGTCCGGCGCAATATATACAAGTTATTTCTGAACAGTTCCAAACGCCCCGCCAGGGAACTGCGGGCAGGGCTTGCAGTTCCCCAGCGCGCCGGTGACATACAAACAAAATGTTAAGCTAAAGGCTTTGCCCTACATGGAAAACCATTACAGTTTCAAGCTTTCAATCATTCACCATGAATCCCGCGGCGACCTTTCCTCGTTCCTTAAAGAATCCCGGCCATATGCAGTAAATATCTTGCATTTGTAGTCGTGCAACGCCCTTCCCTTAATTTGTAATCAAAATGAAGTTTCTCTTCCTTATAATATTCCCTGAAATGATAATTTTTTACAGCTATATCCGCATCGTTTTCCAGATCGCAAAGCTCAAAATCGTGGGTCGTAATAAGCGTGATCGCATAGGGCTTCGCCAGCCTGCGTACCGTTTCCGCCGCCGCATAGATTCGATCTTTTGAATTTGTCCCTTTATAAATCTCATCGATCAAGGAAATCATAGGAAGCTTCTTTTCGCTTGCTTCGATCATCTTTCGGATGCGCAAAAGCTCCGCATAAAAAGTGGAAATGCCCTCGCTTACATTGTCCTGCGTGCGGATGGATGTGCAAAGCTTCATAAGGCAAACCCGCATCCCCGACGCGGCGCAAAACCCCCCGGCATAGGCAAGGGCCAGATTGACACCGATGCTGCGCATAAAAGTCGTTTTCCCGGACATATTAGAGCCGGTTATAACGCAGGCCCCAGGGCTTAGCTTTATGTCGTTTCCCACCGAAACAGCCTCCCCAAGCAGTGGATGCCTAAGATCTAAAGCCGTAAAAACAGGCTCCCCGCAGTCCGTATCTATAATCTCCGGTAAACAGCTGCGCCTTGTCTTACTGATCACGCTTAACGATATCAGAGCTTCCGCCTTTCCCAATGTCAAAAGCCAGCGCTTTAAGCTGCCCCGGTATTTTTCCTTCCATTTCCCGTACCTTTCCATGCAATGATAGTCATACAAAAACAGGCTGTTATATAACAAAAACGCGTATATATTGTGGCGCGCGCATACGCAGCCCGCAATCTCTTCCAGCTCCTTTAACGCGACAGAAGCCGGTCCGTTTTCTGACAAATCCCGCTGTAACGCATTCAGATAAGGGCTGTCAAAGGATTCCGTTTCCAAAAGCTGGAACAATTTCCGATAAGGGGCAATCTCCCGGTTCATCTGATAAACAGGAGCCAGCGCACGGCTGTTCCAGGGATATCCAAGGAAGGCGGACATTAGCTGGATAAAAGAAAGCGCGAAAAAAGCAGGCATAGCAAACTTCCTCCAAACTCCTGCCAGAGCCAGAAATAAACACGACATCGTAAGGGCCGGAAACAGCCAGATGATCGCCCGGCAGACTCTCGGAAAATGAATTTCTTTTTCCATCGCATGAAAAAAATCATCCATAATTTTCCGACATTTTTCATACTCCATCTTCCTTAAACGCCTTGCGCCTGTTTCAAACTTCATGCAAAACTCTGTCTTTTGAGACAGCTCCAAAACCGCCTGCTGGCGGCATTTTATTTCCGCAAGGCTTTTCTTTCGCAAACCGCCGCCGGACAGACAAAGCAAACGTGCAAGCTGATCCTGCCCAAAGGTTGTGCTTGCTGTACAGATATATTGATAGAGGGAGCTTTTACCAAACAGGTCTAAATCCACCGCCTCTAAAAAATCATCGCTTAAATACCGCGCCCCGTCCGCCGGAAAATTTTTCCAGCCATCGTCAAAGCGCGCGATGTATTCTTCCAGGACAGACTCGGAATCCTTCAAGCATTCCCGCTCCGCTTCCAGCCTGTTATGATAAACGATCAGCATAAGAAAAGCCATGCCAGGCAAAACGGCTAAAAAGAAATATACAGCGTTTTTTTGCTGATATCCAAGAAAAAGAAACACCCCCGCAAGCGCAAATACAATGCCCCGAAGGAGCGATATTTTATCAGATGCCCGGGCTAACCGCGCGGATTTTTTCTGACATAGGTCAAGCCAGTTTTTATACACCAAAAGGTTTTCCGTTTGCTGTTTTTGTGTTTTCATAGTTGCGGCCTTTCTGGATCCTGTTTTTTAAAAAATGCCCAACATCCGGATTCTTAGGGCATGAAAAGCCGGAGAGCATTCTCAATCATTCTGGCTATCCGACTTTTTCATTATTTCCCGTAACAGTTCAGCCATCGACTGTAAGATGGGCGAATCATGCTTGCATGAATGAGCGCGTCTCACAGTCGATGAGCGGAGCGCCCGATTATGAGCAAAGTTAGCTGCGTCAGCAGCGGGAAAGCGCCGCAGGCGCCTTTGCGAATGGCGCGGGCTGAACTGTTACTATTTCCTTCTGCTAAATACTGAAGAATGTTTTACAAACTTCTCTGATACTATTTTACGATTTTGCCGGCCGTTTTGCAATCGGATTTTTATGAATTTCTATAACCGCACACATCCTTTAATACCCCAGCTTTTGGATCGCCTGGATTAAATGCGTATGCCCCGGCTCTATATAAAATTCCACCGTATCGTCATCATCAGGATATCCCATCCGATAATGATAATTCGCCGCCGTCATGAATCCCTGCTCATCATGCACGTCAAACATAATCGATCCGCTTACAGCCGCTTTATCCACTTTCGTTTCTACCGGGCCATACTGCACCGTGTCATCCGCCGAGCCTGAAAAATGCCCCTCCTTCACATCCTTTACGACCGCCTTATAAAGCTTTTGCGCATCCTTTTGCGATACCCTGTGGCTTCCGTTATTCATATCCAGCGTCGCCCCATACACCTCGATGTCCGGATAGTGCACGCCAAAATATGATCTTAAGATAACCTCCGGCTGGCGTATATAGTCCTGGATCTGCTTGCCCACATTTCCATCTTCCACCGGAACGGAGTAGCTTCGAACAACCGTCGAGCCGTTTGAAAGCTCATAATTCAGCCCCAGGTAAATATATTCTTTATCCGCATGATCTTCAGACCATTTTATCGCTTCAATTTCCTTTTTCGAATCCACGATCTGCTTATGGACATCACGCACCCAGGCAATCTCATCCGGCGACTGCGCAAAATAACCCCGCTCACTGTCTAAGACCACGAACTTGACATCCTCCTGGTCCGGGACTTTCCTCTCTATCCCAAACAAATCCAGGTCAAGGGCCAGATAAAGCGCTAAGACGCAGCACACCATTGAAGCCGCTTCCACAATCCTTTGTTTTTTAAACACGCGCAAACTGCGCTCCAACAGCATCTGCGCCACAAAAAACGCCAGCAAAGCGAAAATGGCCGCATCCGCCAAAACCCTGCCAAGGGATGGCTCCTGCCCATACTGTGAGCAAAATATCAGCGTGCCGATCGCGGAAAAGCAGACCGCCGCCCCCCAGCGAAACACCGGCTTTAGCCATCCTACCGTGATCACATCCCCTGCCGTTTCAAGCTGTTTTTTCTGATATACAAAAAACGCGATCAGGATAAAGAACGCCGCAGCCACCAAATACCCCGCCAACGCCTTTCCGCCCACAAAGCTATATACAAGGCCGCCCGTAAGGTCATCCACAGAGTCTTCTACCACAACATGCTTCCGTAAATAATAGATCGGCGTCAACACTTCCCATGGACCCGCGAAGTCTATTCGATCCATTCCGAAGCATACGATCGATATGATCCCGGACAAAATAAAACAGCAGTAATAATATAAAAAGTTAAGCAGCCCATAAAACAGAACCGCCGCAGGCATATTCCCCGCAAACATCAGCACGCATACCGCCATACTGTAGAAAAATACCGTTTCCGCGGCAGCAACGCCCATCCATAAAAAATAATATTTTACGACCTGGCCGTCCACCGCGCCCATGGACGCCCCCACAAGCAGCCCAAACAGCGCGGCAACGATCTGCGGAATGACCTGGTACAAAAGCCCAGCCATATAATTCGTGCAAAACAGGCTGCCCCTTGTCACCGGAAATGTGTGCATCATATTTGTATTCCTAGCCGTAAACAAATAAGAAAACACCACGACCGCCGTAATGACCGCCACCGCTGCAAACAACACTACAAACCCGCCCATGTTCCAGATATCCTGGATCATAATGTCCGCTAAATCCTTGTGGAGCGCCTCGCCATTTGCCGTCCTGACCCAGGAAGCCAGCTGAAAATAAATACTGATCGGGATCACCATCATATAAACGGCCAAAATCCCTATCCAAAGCCCTATGCTCCCTCTGACGCTGCGTTTAAATATTGCTTTATTAAATAAGGATATCTTTGACTTCATATTCCTCACCCCCTAATTCATAAATAAAAATCTCCTCCAAGGTCAACGGAAGGACATCCAAAAGTATCGGCTGCATGGACGCGATCTGCGCGCGTATCTGATCCTGCTCGCCGCGGATAATCAACGTATGCACCCGCCCGGCCTGCGTCCGGTGCAAAATATCCATGCCATGCGGAAGCTGCGGCAGCTCTTCATCCGAAAAAGCAACCTGTATTTTGGAAACGCTTCCTTGCAGGTCATCCAATGATTTTTCCAAAATCAGCCTGCCATGGTGCATGATGCCCACATGGTCGCAGACATCCTCAAGCTCCCGCAGGTTATGTGACGAAACCAGCACCGTCGTCCCGTTTTGCGCCACATCCGACATTAAGATGCTCCACACCTGCCTGCGCATCACCGGGTCAAGCCCATCCACCGGCTCATCTAAAATCAAAAGCTGCGGACGGCAGCAGATCGCAAGCCAGAAAGCCGCCTGCTTTTGCATCCCTTTGGACAGCCTTCGGATCGTATGCTTACGGCCTATCGTCGGAAAGCATTCCTGCAAACTCTGAAATAGCTCCTGGTCAAAGGACGGATACAGGTCTTTATAAAAACGCATCATATCATTTAAATTGGACTGGTTAAAATAAAAAATATCGTCCGGGATATACGCCATATGGGATTTTACCGCGGCGTTTTCATATACGATCTTCCCTTCGACCCGGATCTCGCCCGCATCCTGGCGGTACGCGCCCGTAATATGGCGTATGATCGTGGATTTCCCGGCCCCGTTTGGCCCCACAAGCCCGTAGATCGCGCCTTTTGGCACCTTCATATGAACCTGGTCCAACGCCTTATGGGAGCCGAATTTTTTCGTCACATTAATCACTTCTATCATAATTTCCCCGTCCCCAGGCAACCCCTGCTTTCGATTTTCCATCTTTTCATCAGTCATACAAATACCCCCCCTGCTGTAATTCATCGATTCTTTGTTTCAACGCTTCCGGGCTAACCTTTAGAACCAGCAGCTCCTTTGATATGTTATCAAACTTTACAAACAGTTCTTCCTTCCTGCCGGAGCGGATCTCGCTAAGCGGCGCGGCAAAGCTGCCCTTGCCTGACACGGTATAAATACAGCCTTCTTTTTCCAGCTCCCGGTAAGCTTTTTGAATTGTATTCGGATTAATGGCAAGCTGGCTCGCTAACTCCCGCACGCTCGGCAGCTTTTCATCCTGCGCGATCACGCCGGAGAGGACAAGCCTGCGCAGTCCGTCTTTTATCTGCTCATAAATCGGCCTCGCATCCCGATAATTTAATTCAAGCATGTGTGATTCCTCCTCGTATAATAAGTTTATAGCCAGTCAGATCAGGCTATAGACTTATTCTTT
>CANDMI010000110.1 GCA_947385775.1 uncultured Eubacterium sp.
TTGACATTTATCCTGCAATGGTTATAATACAATTAGTGTTTATGAATGGTTTGTTTTTTTCGCAGAGTGCGTTATTCTACGAAATTTACTGTGCCATTGTTGCGACTGCGGCGGGTTTTTTCAATCTGCGCCAAAATCTCTGATTTTGGGTATAATCATCCGCTTTCCAGCGTTTGCGGCAGTTGTAATAGACGTTTAGATATATACTTTTTCTTAATTATTTTCAGTGTATCTTATCGATCACTCCTGTTACAACTTTATTTTTGCGCTTCATTTATGTTTTCATGCCCTAAATTCCCCTACCCGTAAAAAGTAACAAGAAACAAAAATTTTTTAAAACTTTATCCTTACATAAGGCACAGAGTTGGTTTTTATAAAACTGGGTTGAGAATCTAAAAAATCATGTTATACTATAATAAATAGAAGCTGACAGACCAAAACCGATGAAAAGGACAAAACATGAGCAATAAACGAAAAATCCGGGAAGAAGCCAAAAAACTGAACCCTATAGACGACCTGCTGTTTCGAAAGATGTCAGAGAACAGGGCATTCTGCGAGGAGATCTTACGGGTGATTCTTTCCGATCCAGGCTTAGCCGTGCTGGAATGCACGCCACAATACGACGCAACGAATTTACAAGGACGTTCCGCAGCCTTTGACGCACGCTGCATCCTCGGCAGCAGAAAACAAGTGATTATCGAAGTGCAAAGGGCCGATGATGACGACCACCAAAAAAGGGTGCGGTACAACAGCGCTCTCCTTACCACAAACATCACTGACCCTGGTAAAAAGTTTCAAGACGTGCCAAACGTATGCGCCGTGTTCATTTCCAGGTTCGATATTTTTAAAGGCGGCCTCCCCTTATACCATGTGGACCGCGTGATAAGGGAAAACGGAAAAACAGTGGATAACGGCTTCACGGAAGTGTACGTCAACGCGAAAATAAGGGACGGCTCTGAGGTGTCAGAACTTATGGAAGTGTTTGTAGAAGACGATGCATATAATGACAAGTTTCCGGTGACTTCCAGCATCAAACGAAGATTCAAGGAAACAGAGGAGGGACAGGAACTAATGTGTGAGATTATGGAAAAACTATGCAGCGAAGCGAAATTGGAAGGATGGGCAGAAGGTCAGGCGCACATAAACAAATTAAACGCAATGCTGATCGATGCAGGCCGTTATGACGATCTGAAACGCTCCACCACAGATGTCGATTATCAGACGCTGCTTATTCAAGAACTTCTCCTGGAAGAATTAACATGAGCAGGCACACTGCTACCGTTAAAATCCCCTATACGCATGGCTCCGTCATACTATAGGGGATTTCTTTATTCTACAGTTCAGACAGCCAAGTGATCTAAAATCCCTTTCTGACAAAATTTTATACACAGCAATTATCACCCTCAAAGGTTAATTCAACTACTATCTATACATAAACGATCACAAAAAATCCCCCCGATCATTCATATCCCCCCAATCTTTCGCATAGACTGAAAAAAAGAAAAACTTATGCAGGTAGCTTATGTGCAGTATTGCAGGTTTTTACGATCCCTGTGCTGATTTTACCGCAAAACAGGGGGAGTTTGAGCATATTTTACAAAAGATGGGCCAGTCGCTGGCGCACCGGGGTCCGGATGAAAGAGGCGTTTACTTAAGCCAAAAATGCGGGCTTTCGCATACCAGGCTTTCGATCATTGACCTGGAGTTTGGCAAACAGCCTATGTCGCGTTCCATTGGCGGGCATACGTATCATATTGTGTATAATGGAGAAATCTACAATTTAAAAAAGCTGCGACAGGACTTGGCGGCGCGGGGAGCGCTTCCACAGACCTCCTCGGATACAGAGGCCATTTTGCTCACCTACTTAACATTTGGCCCGGAATTTGTAAATCGGCTGGACGGAATCTTCGCGTTTGCCATTTATGATGAAAGCCATCGCATTTTATCCCTTTACCGGGACAGCTTTGGCGTTAAACCGCTGTTTTATACGTTTTTAAATGATACGTTAATTTTTTCCTCTGAAATAAAAGGGCTTCTTCATTTTCCAAATGTATGCGCCAGATTAGACGCGTCCGGCTTAAATGAGCTGTTGGGCCTTGGCCCTGCAAGAACCCCGGGAAGCGGCGTATTAAAAGACATCCAGGAATTAAAGCCCGGCTCCAGCTTAACCTACAGCAAACTTGGAGCGTCCTATCATACATATTATCAGCTGACCAGCCGTCCGCATACCGATTCCTATGAAAAAACCATTGAAAAGACGCGCTTCCTTGTCACAGACGCGATCAAACGCCAGATGATCTCAGACGTTCCTATCTGCACCTTTTTATCCGGCGGCGTGGATTCCAGCCTGGTTTCCGCGGTCTGCGCTGCGGAATTGGAAAAACAGGGCGAGCGCCTTACGACTTATTCCTTTGATTTTACAGAAAACGACAAATATTTCAAAGCGAACAGCTTCCAGCCATCCATGGACCGTCCGTTCGTTGACAAAATGGTGGGATTTTTGCATTCTGACCATCACTATCTCGAATGCGAAAACCAGATCCAGGCCGATAAGCTTTATGAATCGGTGGACGCTCACGACCTCCCTTGCATGGCGGATATTGACTCTTCCCTGCTTTATTTTTGCAGCGAGGTTGCAAAAAATCATAAGGTTGTGTTGACCGGAGAATGCGCGGATGAAGTGTTCGGCGGGTATCCCTGGTTCCACAAGGAACATTTCTTAAACTGCAACACATTTCCATGGACGCCGGACTTATTGCCGCGAAAGAAGATCTTAAATAAAGATTTGCTTTCAAAGCTGGATATGGACGGCTATGTGAAAAACGCATATGAAACGGCTGTCCGGGAGATTTCGATACTCCCTGGCGAAAATGAAACCGAGGTAAACCGCCGCAGGATCGGATATCTGAACATCCGTTTTTTCATGCAGACCTTATTAAACCGCATGGACCGCACAAGCATGCATTCCGGCCTGGAAGCGCGCGTCCCGTTTGCCGACCGCGCGCTGGTGGATTATGTTTTTAACATCCCCTGGGAAATGAAGGCAAAAGACGGCACGGTAAAAAACGTCCTGCGGCAAGCCGCCCGCACCCTGCTGCCAGATGAAATCTTATTCCGAAAGAAAAGCCCGTACCCAAAAACCTACCATCCAGGCTATGAACAGCTTTTGACGAAACGTTTGAAGGAAAAGCTTGCAATGCCGGACTGTCCGCTCTTGCCTCTTCTTGACCAGAAAGCTGTCACAAATTTTTTGGAAAGCCCAAAGGATTACGGCGCGCCATGGTACGGACAGCTCATGGCGGGTCCTCAGATGATCGCCTATTTGCTGCAAATTGAATATTTCCTGCGCAAATATAAAGTAGAAGTCCTGATTTGATTTAAATGTACTTTTAATATCCAAATCCACAATTATAAAGAACGCCTGTCAAAAATATTGATTACGTACGGATAAAATTCATTACATACGCTCGCACTTCCAATTTTTGATGGGCGCTCTTTATCAGGCTTTTGAATTTTTATGCATTTGGAATAGATTTTAATTTACGATTTTACAATTTCAGTCGGAGCCAGGATCACCGGCTGTATCTGCTTTCCGATCAAAGCCTGCTTTAGCGTTTCACTGGCCAGGTCGGTATGGGCGATCATGGAATTGCTTTTTTTCTCATAATTATCCTGCCCAAACGGGACAAAATAGATGTGCTTCATATTCATCAGCATACCGATATTTTTAAAATTCATGCCAAGAGCGTCGTTCGTGGAAATGGATAAGATCAATGGCTTTTCGTTTCTCAAATGTGCCTTTGCCGCCATAAGCACTGGCGAATCGGTAATCCCGGCGCACAGCTTTGCCATTGTGTTCCCGGTGCATGGAGCGATGATCAAAGCGTCCAGATATCCGGTAGGGCCGATCGGCTCCGCCTGCGGGATTGTGAAAATCCCCTTTTCCCCGGTAATCTGCTCCATGTCGCTACGAAAATCCAACGCCTTGCCAAACCGCGTATCTGTCTTTTGCACCATATCCGAATAGATCGGTATCAGCCGTATCCCCTGCTCTACAAGCTGTTTTGCCATCGGCTTAATCTTTGAAAACGTACAATACGACCCGGTAATCCCAAGGCCCACGGTCAACTGCTTATCCTGCTTCATAAGACATTACCTCTTTCAAATTTGATTCAATGACTGACAACAATAGCTCCGCCGCTGATTTTGGGGCGTATTTTGCCGGCAGGCCGCCGCACAAAGTCGCATGGAGATTATTTCTTTCACAATACGCATAATCGACGCCGCCAGGCTTTGACGCTATGTCAATGATAACCGCATCCCGGCGAACGCGCGCTAACCTTTCAGCGGTTAACACAAGCTTTGGCGCCGTATTGAAAATATACAAAAATCCAGCCCAAAATTCCGCAGACGGCTTCTCCTGCGCCCCCAAGACCTTTAGCCCATTGGCATATGCCATGGCAAGTTTTTCTTCGTCTTTTTCGCATACGGTAACCTCGCCCTCCATTGCCTTAAGCCGATGGGAAAGAATCTGGCCGCACCTTCCATACCCCATCACAAGCATCTGTTTTCCAAAAAGCACCTCTTTCCCGCTAAGAAGCGCCTGCGCGATCGCGCCTTCCGCCGTCGCAACCGCGTTAATATAAGCGGCTCCTTCTTCTTTCATATAATCAATGAAAAATACGCCCTGCTTGCGCTTTCGCTCTACGATCTCTGGGGGGAAATTACAGCCAAATACGTATTCTCCCGCTTGCAGCTGGCCTTCCGCCTTTTTTAAATAAGCGGCTGTCTGCGCCACTGGAAGCAAGATCGCGTCATAATAACCGTCCAGCCAGGAATCGCAGTATGTCACAGTCTGACCTTTGCCGCATAGCATCTGGAATAGATATTTTTGGCGTTCTTCTTTTCCTAATATAAGAAAACGTCCCATATAACTGCACCTCCACTATATTTTATGCAAACGAACGGAGACGGTTCCTTTGTTGTGTTGGAATTCTAGGGAGTCTGTCTATTGTGGAAAATTGGATAAGAAGAAATGGATAAATTTGAAAAAAAGATAAATTTACTAAGATAAGCTGGAATTACTGATAAGTGTGGAATTTACTGAAAATGTTGACATTACTGAAAAACAGGGGATTGGGCTTTTGCAGCTGCGCCAATCCCCCTGTTTCGGATAAAAGTTACCCGAACGCAATCAAAAATATTATAAAAGAAGGTATTATTGGTATTATGGTTTTATGGTTTTATGGTTTTATGGTTTTATGATATTATGGTATTATAGTATTACTGTATGTCTCATAAAATCGCCCCTTGCTTTCAGCTTGCATTAACTGTCTTTGACGCTGAACCGACCGTAACCTTATACGTTTCTCCAGAAACAATGTCCGGGCCGCTTATCAATACATAGTCATAGGAAAGGTCTGGCTTATGGGTGACTACCGCATTTCCATCGCTGTCTGTTACTTTGATCTTTGTTCCTTCCGACTGATTTCCTACATTTATCGCGATCACGCCCTGCTTTGCACCGCTAAAGGACTGCGCCATGCCGGACGCTCCTGTGCCGATAAAAGAGCCGCCTGTGATTTTCGCTTCCGTATCATAGTCTAATACGGAAGTGTCTCCCTGAGCAGGGCAGCAGACTACAATATCTCCGCCTGTAATCTCCACGCTGCCATTCGCGTCAATGCCATCACCGTTTGCCGTAATATCCAGCTTCCCGCCAGTAATTGTAATGCTCCCGTCTGATGAAGATGACATTCCATGTCCAAACCCGCCGCCTTTATTGCCTGTCACGCCGTTTGAATCCTTTCCACCCGTCACGCCGTTTGGATCTTTTCCGTCTTCCACGCCGCCGGAATCCTTCCCGCCTGCGGCGTTTAGCCCGTCATCGCTTGCCGTAAGCGTAATCTCACCGCCGGATATTTCGATATGCAAGGCTTCTATGCCTTCGTAGCTTTCTTTTATCTGAATGCTTCCGTCCGCAATCTTTAACGACTCATCCGCATGGAAAGCGTCATCCCCGGATGCGATTTCAAAGGAGCCGCCTTCAATTATAACGGCCGTATTGGAATGGATCGCGTCGTCCGCGGAATCAATCGTAAACGAGCCGTCATGGATGGTCAGCTGCGTTTCCGCTTTTATCCCTTTCGTACTTTCAGATTCTTCCTCGTCTGTATCCGCACCGGTATTTGTATCCGATTTTGAATCCGATTTTTCATCTAAATTTGCATCTGAATTTGCAGTCGATTTTTCATCTGTTATTAAATCTTCTTCGAAATTTACGGAATTTTCTTCCATGATCTTGTTTATATCTTCTTTTTCATCTTTATCGTTAATGCTCTCATCCTTCATATTCTCATTTTTGACACTCGTATTATTTATATCTTCATTAAATTTTTTGTTATTAATATCCGCCGGGCAAAAATGGATATCGGTTATGCCGGAGTCAAACATCGTCTCGTCCGATGAACCTTTGCCTGGCGGCAGCTGATCCAATGAAGCTTCGTCATTCGATGAATCTCTGCCTGACGGCATCTGACCCAATGAATTTTCGTCATCCGATGGCATTTTTCCCGACGAATTTTTATCAAACGGCATCCTGTCCGATGGAGCGCCATCCGATAAATCGCCATTCCTGCCGCCTGGACGCCTGCCGCCCGGAAATCCGCCGCGGGAATCGGATGTTTTTTTCACAGCGTTTTTACTGCCTCCGCCTGATGTAACGTCAAAGGAACCGTCTTCAATCATCAGACTGGCTGACGCGCTGATGCCGTCACCCGAGGCTTTAATATGAAACGTCCCGCTTTGGATATAAGCAAATCCCAAGGACGCATCGTCTTTATTTTGCGCATGGATGCCGTCCCCTCCGGATTCAATTGTTAAATCCGCATTTGCAATACACACATCGTCCTTTCCAGAAAGGCCATGGGAAGCGCTGTTTATTTCATAGCTGCCGCTTGTGATCCTTAAAGAATCTTTTGAGACTATGCCATGCCCGCCTGGAGATGTGACTGTAAGCTTCCCCGAGCCATTTAGGGTCAGATCCTCTTTGGAATAAATGACTGCATCGATGTTATTTTCATCAATCGCTGTAAATTCCCCGCCATTGGATAACGTATTGACGGAATCCGGCGCCATTGTAAGAAATACCTTATCTGACTGCAATACGTAGATTGGCGCGCTCGTTTTACTATTTATCGTCACATTGTCCAAAACCAGCTGCACCTTATCCTTTTTATCCGTATCAACAATGACCATTCCATCGTCCAGCGTTCCAGATAAAATATATGTCCCTTCCTCTTTAATCGTAATTATATTTTTTGAAATCTGGACCGCGCTGGAATCGCAGGACGCGGAGCTTCCATTCAGCTTAATATGCGCGCTTTTATCCGCATCGTATCCAACCTCAAAATCCCGGTTTGAAAATATGTCGGAATAATCTATTGAGGCGCTTTTTGACGCTGTTTTTTCTAATGTAGTATCATTTGTAGTATCATTTCCGGCATCCTTTGCCGCATCCTCTGTCGAGGAATCCATGTTTTCGGTTAAATTTTCACGGATCAGCTCTTGGCTTTGCCTGCCGCATCCTAAGGACGTGAGCATTGCCGCCAAAAGAAGCGCCGTCACTCTTTTTTTCTTCATTTCCTTTCCCTCCTGATCATACAAAAATTTACAGCTCCGCCACGGTTGTTTCCTGCCTGGATATGGAAATTTCCAAATTTCCATTCCGACACCGCAGCTTATCAATCATTTCCTTTTCCCTGCCCGCATCCACAAGCGTCAGGTTGTATGTAAGATGAAACATACTGCCCATGTTTGTGGTTTTTACCCGCGCCAGCTCAAAGGAGGATGCGTATTCCTTTAAAATGCCCTCAAATACGCCCGTATAGTCCAAGTCCTCTGGAATCGTGATATGCAGCGTTTTATACGCCGCAGCGTTTCGCTTTACGCCAAAGTCCAAAGAATTGTACAAAACGCTAAGCGCGCACATCACTGACGTAAATAAAAGCGCAAACCCCAAATAGCCCATGCCTGCGATCAGGCCCGCGCCCATTGCCAAAAACAGCATTGTAATCTCCTTTGCCGTCCCCGGAACGGAGCGGAACCTTACAAGGCTAAACGCTCCCGCAACCGCAACGCCCGCTCCCACATTGCCGTTTACCATCATAATGACGACGCAGACTACCGCGGGCAAAAGTGCAAGCGTGACGATAAAGCTTTTCGTATAACGGCAGCGGTGCATATACCCAAGCGCCAGGATCAATCCGATCAGCAGCGCGCAGCCCATACAGAGCATAAAATCCGTCACCGAGATCACCCTTATCATATCCGAATCAAACAAGCCCCGAAAAATCTGATCAAGCATAACGCGCCTCCTCCCTTTGCCCCCGGCTCATCATCCTGCGGTAGGCAGTTCCATATTTTGAAAATGACGTTTTGTAATTTTTTTCCTTTGACAACGCCTGCGCCATCCAGATCGGAATCCCGCCGGAGCATTTTATTTCCATAAGCGCCATCCCTTCTGGAAGAAGCGGCGTTCCATACGCAACGGACCCCAAAGACAAATCCTCTTTTCGAAAAAGGATCGTATCGTCAAAGGTGACGCGAAAATCCGATCGGTCGATCGCGCCATACGCCTCTCTTTCATAGGAAAGAAAGACTGCCGGGCGAAGCGTTTGATAATACGAAAGGAAATAATCAATTTCATTCGAAATTTGAGTATCCATCCCACAGGGCCGCCTGCCCAAGATCCATTCCCTTGCCGCTTCCTCTTTCATCAGGACTCGGCGCTTATACACAACATCCTGATACTTCTTTTTTAACTCCACAAACACGCCGCTGTCCGGCTTTGCCTGGCTGTAGCTTCGGATGCGCAGCTTTTCCTTATACGCGGGCTTTTCTATGGAACGCCGCACCAGCCTATAGTTTCCTGTGTCGTAATAAATGTTTCGGATCGTCGTGCGCCCATACTCGTCCAGCTCCATATATGGCTCCATCGCTTTTAATATGTTTCTTTTTTGCGCCTTTGTCAGCATATATTTTAGCTCATAGCGTTGAAATACGGTTTGTGCCATTGTGCTCATCTCCTTTTGTTTTCTTGCTGGAAGTTTAAGACGCGAAACTTAAATGGAGTAAAAAAACACAAATTGTTCACAAGGGGAAATGGTTGTGTCACTGAAATTGAGTTGTAGAACTATTCCGCTGCTCGCCGCATGGCTCACATGCTGCGTCAGTGTCAAACTTTCATATGCGTGCCTGTATAAAAAAGTGTCTTCGACACATCAACCCCCTAGCCCCCACTCATGGGGGAATTA
>CANDMI010000111.1 GCA_947385775.1 uncultured Eubacterium sp.
TGTAACTATTAACCAGTAGTCATTCTTGACTACACCATTATTATACTAGGAGGATAAAAACGTATCTTTCGGACAATGGATACAGACAGTCAATAAGCAAGCTGTAGTATAAGGGGAAAAATGAAAAGCAAAGAAAGGAAAATACAATGAAAGATTTAATAGAAATGTCGTATGACATCCGGCAACGGGAACCAGACAAACATGACGAGGTGTTTACAGAAGAAATGCTGAAAGAGCTTCTTAGAATGGGAGGTGCAGCAGTTGCGCCGCACCTCAAGTGTACATTTGATGTACTAAATGACGCGTATGAAATCAGGCTAGTTTTCCCTACCAGGCTAATGGAAGAGCGAAGCGAGAAGAAAGACGGAGATTAAATGAAAGACTTTAGTGGTGTGAGAGGGGGTGAAGCAAGATGGAGAACTTAAATAGCGAAAAGGAAAAAATTCAGGTTGTCGTTATAAAGAGAGAAGAAGGAAAGCATCTTCTAAGAGTCGGAAACGAAACAATAGAAATATCTGATTTTACGACAATAAGTTCCGCTCATGGGGACACGGAACTTATTGTCACAATCGTAGGCGCGACATTTTTTACAGAGATGTCAGCCATTGCAGGATTATAGACGCAATAGGGCTAGTAATCCATGAATTTCTATGGATGACAGTGGAAAATTTTGAAAGAAGCCCTTTTGTAGCTTTTAGGACTCGGCGTGGCTGTAACTACAGTATAAGTAAAACTAAAATAGAGGACAATGGCAATTTTAAAATGGAAAGGGAAACAAATATGATACCTATGACAGAAAAAAGTTTAAAGTTAGCAGACAGGATTATCGAGTTGTTAATCGAAGAACAATGCACCGTAGCAGATGCGAAAACAATACTTTATGGAGTGGCAAGTGGAGTTAGCGAATCTAGTACGGTGCAAAAAGCGAAGTATTGGGAACACTTTAAAGACGCTTTATCGAAGAAATAAGTTGTGCCCAGGCAATTTCCTGACGCTCGCTGTCTGGAAATTCCAACAATGTTTTGGCAATCAGGCAATGTCGTATTGTATTCTCGTTATCCTGAGTGCCACCAATGCAATAAAACATGCAATTTTCCTTGCAGTTGAGGGACGCTGGGGAAGCCGCGGCGGTGATAGAATACATAGACGCGTTTGGGAAAAGCCACGTAAGGGAGCGGCAGGCTCGGGTGGAGGACGGGACGAAAAACGGCTTAAGCCTAAAGATCTGCATTGAAGCGATTCGGGCGTTGATAAAGCCCTGCCGGGTCACGATACATATAGACTGCGATTACATAGGCAACGCCTGCAAGCGGGGCTTGCCGGAAAGATGGCGCCGGGACGGGTGGAGAAGGTCGAATGGGGACGCTCCAGCAAATGTGGAGGATTGGAAGCGGCTTTTCATAATGGGGCAAATGCATGACATAACGTTCGCGCCATATGACGGAAGGCGCGATGGGGAGCTGGAAAGGATTTTGGAAAGGGCTGCGGCTGTGAAGATCGGGTTGGAGTGCGACGATGGGGAAAAGGATAGGGCTGATTGACATGGACGGCCGCAATTTTCCGAATGTCTGCTTTTGCGCCTGCAAAAAACAGGAGCGTTTATCTGCTGGCGCACGGCTGCACAGTGGATGAGTAGGTAAAGATCTCTTCCGATGTCAGGAGCCTGCTTTATGGATTAAGCATCGGTGAGCATAAAGGGCTGGAGGAAGAATTTGAGAAATTATAGGGGCGTGGCATGAAAGCGATGGCTAAATATCCCGGAAGCAAGTGGAGCGTTGCGGAATGGATCATCCGCTTCTTTCCAGAGCATCACAGCTATGTGGAACCGTTTTTTGGAAGCGGCGCGGTATTGTTCAATAAAGAACGCAGCGACATTGAAACCGTGAATGACCTGGACGGAAATGTTGTAAACCTGTTTGAGTGCATCAGGGAGGATCCCGAAAAACTGGCCAGGAGCATTTATTTAACGCCATATTCCAGGCAGGTATATGAAAAGGCGTTGCATGAAGTTCCGGAGGATAAGTTTGAGTCGGCGTTAAACTTTTATATCCGGCTGAATATGGGGCATGGCTTCCGCACAACTGGGGAAAAGGTTGGCTGGAAGAATGACGTGCAGGGGCGGGAGCGCTCTTATGCGTCACAGGACTGGCGCAAGCTTCCGGAAAAGATCATGCAGGCGGTGGAGCGGCTAAGAGGAGTGCAGATAGAGAATAAACCGGCTTTGGAGCTGATCGGCCGCTTTAATTATAAAAATGCGCTGATATACTGCGATCCGCCGTACATGCTGCAAACCAGGCATGGAAAACAATACCGCTGCGAGATGGAAGATAAGGATCATGAAGAACTTTTAGATGCACTGTTAAGGCATAAAGGCTTTGCGGCCATTAGCGGATATGATACAGATCTTTATAATTCTAAACTGGTAGAATGGAATAAGTATGAAACTGTATCATTCTCACAGACTTGCTCTAGAAAAAGGGAGGTTCTCTGGATGAATTATGATCCGCCAGGGAGACAGCTGGGATTTGAGGATATGGAAGGATGGGAATGGATAAATGAATAGAAAATTTAATATTGGAAACATGGTCATATGTAAATCAAGTGGAGTTGTTGGAAAGACAATCAAGTTTTATTTTCCTACTGCAAGTGCGGAACAAACAATGGTTATTACAAATGATGGCAGAAATTATCATGCTCCTACATCTGAATGGGTTAGAATTTCAGAGCGAAAAGTTCATGATTCGGAGTTCACACGTCAAAAAATTGAAAGAGAGGTAAAGCGGAAATGGGATATTACACGCGGCAGCAGTGCAGGAAGCGGAGCGAAGCCACAGAGCAAGAGACGGTGATACAGTGGTGCAAGCGGCATGAAAAGGAATGTACAGAGTTGAAATTGATGCACCATATACCAAACGGCGGCAGCAGGAACGCGCTGGAAGCGGCGAACTTAAAGCGACAGGGGATAAAAGCCGGCGTTTCTGATTTATGCCTGCCAGCGCCTAAGAACGGCTATCATGGTCTTTATATCGAAATGAAGCATGGCAAGAACAAAACAACGGAAAAACAGGAAGAATGGCTGGAAGCGCTGCGGGGGCAGGGGTATTATACTGCGGTGCGCTACGGGGCGGAGGAAGCGGAACGGGTGATTTCAAGGTATCTGGCAGGAGACGGTGAAATGAAAAAGGTTATAGGGAGGGACGACAAATGAGGACGGTTTCGATCATTAGCTTAAAAGGCGGCGTGGCAAAGACCACGACGGCGATCAATATGGCGTACATACTTGCGGTCATCCATAAAAAGCGTGTGCTTGTCATTGACAATGACAAGCAAGGGAACGCGTCAAAAGCGTTTTCCCTTTACGACACGGAGGATGCGGACACCATCGCGCGGGCGATGATGGATAGGGATCTGGACGTTCGCAGCGTCATCAAAAAAACGGATTATGCGGGATTGGACGTCATAACCGCAAACATGGGTTTGCTGGAGGCGAACCTTCGGACCGTAGTGGACACGGGAAAGCAGCAGCAGACGAGGTTTAAAAAAGCTCTGGCGCCAGTCCAGGGAGACTACGATTTTTGCATTGTGGACAACGCGCCAGACTTTACATGAGCATCATAAACGCGCTTGTGATGTCAGACGACGTTATCGTGCCGATCTTTATGGACCAGTATTCTTTGGACGGCCTAAATCTCTTATTGGAGCAGGTCGGACAGGTGCAGGAGGACTTTAATCAGGATTTAAATTTCTCCGGATGCCTTGTCACGCAATACCAGAACAATGACATAAGCAATGAAGGGATAAAGAAGCTGCGATCGCGCGGGATTCCGATGTTTGAGCAAAAGATCCGCAGGACGGAAAAGAGGGGGGCGAGAGCACGTTCGTCAAAACGCCAGTCGTGCAATATGCGGTGAGATGCGGCGCGGCGCAGGATTACAAAAAATTTGTTTTAGAGTATTTGGAGGGGGCGGGACATGCAGGCGATTAAATTCAAGGCAAAATGCCCTTATGAGATCGGGGATCGAGTGCGGTTCGAGAAGGGCGGCGAATGGAAGATTATGGAAGTTACCGACATTTTGACGCAGATCAGCGCAAAGACCGGACGCATAAAATTTATTTTGGAGCTGGACGGTTGGTAGAAATTGGACGCTGACTTACACGAAGTGAATGCGCCCCGCGTCTAGCGAACGCTGGGCGCGCACCCAAATCGGGTACATGGCGAAGGAGGCGGTCATGGCGTTTAACATCAATGATTTTTTAAATGCGGAAAGCAAAAAATGCGTCAAAAGCGATTGGAAGCCCGTGAAGGTGAGCGTGCGGAAATTGCGCCCGGCGCCGGACAGGATGAATTTCTATCATGTCGGGGACAAAGAGATAACGGAGCTTGCGCGGAGCATAGAGCTGGTCGGCCTACAGCAGTATCCGGTGGTTCGTCCGTTAGAGGGGACGGACGAATACGAGGTCATAGCCGGGCATAAGCGGAGGCTTGCGTTCCTGCGGCTCCTAGAGGAAGGGAAAAGCGAATATGGGATGATTCCCTGCAAGGTGGAAAAACCGGATCGCATACGCAATGAGCTGGTTTTGATCTTCACAAATTCGACCCAGCGGGAAAGGACGGATTACGAAAAGATGCGGGAGATAAAAAGGGTGCGCGAGCTTTTGGACGAGTACCGTAAAACCCACAAATTGACCGGACGCAGGCAAAACATCATCGCCGGGATTTTGGGGACCAACAAAACGAAAGAGGGGACGCTTGATAACATTGACCGACATCTGATCGAGCCGTTTAAGGAAGCGATGAGTGCGTATTTAACGGAAGATGAAATACATACATTGTATTCGCTTATCATGCGTTGCAAGGAAAGGGCGGGGAGAAATGGACAGGCGTGACGGAGACGGGATGAAAAAAGGGTTTTATCTGAACAGGGAGCAATATAAAAGTGTGAAACGGATGGACCATAGGAAGATGGAGGATTTTATCTTCCATGTGTACAGCGAAGGATACACGGACGGCAAAAAAGCGGCGGGACGGGATATAAAGCTTTCAGACATAGCGGCGGCCTTGGTTGACGTTAAGGGCATTGGGACGAAAAAGACGGCGGAGGTCATGAGGGCGATAAGCGGGCTGTATGAAAGATAGGGAAAACGAGCATGGCGATTTTTTTATTCGGTTCCGACGCGGTATAACATGGGCGGCGAAAAGCGTGCGCTTGCGGCGCATACGGCGCGTGGGCGGAAAACGGGCTTGACAACGCGCCCGTTTCGCCGCCCTTCACAAGTCCGTTTCACTGTGCTATAATTTTTACAATTGCAAAATCAAACATACTCAAACATACATAGCGCGGCGGTCCTTATGCTTGGATACGCCGCGCTGTCTTTATATATGGGGGCGGCGATATGGCATTGATGAAACGGTGCGATATGCCAGGATGCAATAAACTGGCGCCGCAGGGCTTGAGGCATTGCCCGGCTCACGCAATGGGCAAGACGGAGGAAAACAGGCGAAGGCATAAGGAATACGACGCGCATTGCAGAAACAAGGAAGCGAAAGCCTTTTACAATAGTGCGGGATGGAAAGCGGCCAGGGCGAAGGCGCTGGCCAGGGACGCGGGCATAGACGTTTATCTGTATGTCAGGGAAAGGCGGGCTGTGCCCGCCGACACAGTGCATCATATCGTGGAGCTGAAAGAGGATTATTCCAAGCGCATGGAGATGGAGAACCTCATCAGCGTGTCGGAGGCGATGCACAGCATGATAAGCGCGGCATACAAAGACGAAGTGAAGAAGGCGGTGGATAGGTTACAATAAACTGGACAGATTTTTTAAGGTCATATAGTATAAAACCAATAAGCAAAGGAGCAATCAGTATGACCGAAACAAAACAGAAAAGAAAACCACGTAAGTACACAGATGAATTTAAGCAGCAGTTAGTAGATTTATACCGTTCCGGTAAACGCAGGTGTGATATCTGCAGGGAATACGATATTGCCCATCCCCTGTTTGGCAAATGGGTAAAACAGGCCGAAAGCTCCGGTTCATTCCATGAAAAGGACAACCGCACGCCGGAACAGGAAGAGCTGATAAAACTCCGCAAGGAAAACCAGCGGCTGAAAATGAAGAACGACATTTTAAAACAAGCGGCGCTGATCTTAGGACGAAGGTAAATGTGATAAAAGCAAATGCGCACAAATACCCTGTATCAGCAATGCGCCGCGTCCTGCAGGTAAACAGAAGCGCTTATTATTACGAAGCAAAACAGCTGCCGGATGAATCGGGGCTGGCATCTGAAATCAAAGAAATCTTTCGTAAAAGCCGCAACAATTATGGCACGCGCAAAATAAAGAGGGGGTTGATGAAAACAGGGAAACAGGTTTCCAGACGCCGGATTGGGCGGATTATGAAACAGGAAGGGCTGGCATCCAATTACACAACAGCACAGTTCAAACCGCAAAAGGACGCCTGCAACGAATCAAAGACGGAAAATGTCCTGGACCGTCAGTTTCAGAACAGGGAATACAGGGATGCCGTAATAAGCGATCTGACGTATGTAAGGGTAGGGGCACACTGGAATTACATATGTGTCCTTGTTGACCTCTATAACCGGGAAATCATAGGATACAGTGCGGGAGAACATAAAACGGCAGAGCTTGTAAAAGCGGCTTTCCAAAGCGTGGAAGGAAGCCTTGAAGATATATGCCTGTTCCACACAGACCGCGGAAATGAATTCAAAAACCAGGCCGTTGAGGAACTGCTGGAAACGTTTCATATCAGGCGATCCCTGAGCCATAAAGGATGCCCCTATGACAATGCGGTGGCAGAAGCGACATTTAAAATCATAAAAACGGAATTCGTATGGAATGAAACATTTACAGACATATCGGAACTGAAACTGAAGTTATGGGATTATGTACACTGGTATAACCATCACAGGATACATTCCTCTTTAGGATATCAGACCCCTGTACAGTACAGGCAAAACAACCTTAAAAAAGTTGTCTAAAAAAGTGTTGACAATCCAGCTGTATCTCACTGTCACGAATGATACAAAATATATAGCTGCACCCACATTTTACACGGTATTACACGATTAAGATATGCTATGTGCTTTTACTTTTGGCTTGGAACTATTCCAAAATAAATAAACTGATATAGGTAGTAGGGCTGGTTCTTCTAAGCCTTATAAACCTGCCGTATTTAGCGATTATCAGCCCATTTGGGGCATTTTTATAGTAGAATCGGTATTTGATAAGCAAAAGAATCCCTATAAACTCGTATTCTAGCCTGATTACGGGTATTACAGTCTTAGGGATTATATAATGTTTGTTTAAGGAGCGTTTGGCAAGGCTAAGCATATGACAAATGGCTCCTTTATTCTACCTTTTATTATTTGTTTATCATGAATGTTAAAGACCCATGCACTGCACGGGCCTTTAGAGGTTGTTGATAGATTTTATAAAGTACTGTTAAAGTGCTAAAAGAGAGTCTACTTACTTTTTGCCTTTTTAGGCTTTTCTGGTAAGCTGACAGTGATTTCTGTCCCGTCCCTAAACAGAAATGCCAGGGTTTTGCCTTTTGATACGGTTACGTAGTCAACCAGCGTGTTCCACAGCCCTTCATCAAAACCTGAGGGCGTGCCTTTGCATTTATTCAACGCTTCAATGGAACGGCGGGTTTTCTCTTTTTCCGCCAGCTGGTCTAGGATTTTTCTCTGTAAAGAAGCGGTTTCCTGCTCGGCCTCTTTACATTCCGTTTCCATACTTGTAAACTTACGGTTATATTCCTCCTGATCCTGGATAATCCGGGTATTTTCTGCCATATAGGAGCGTAAGGCGTCGATCAGCCTGCTGTGTTTTTCTTTTGCATCTTCCAGCTGTTTCTCCAGCTTACTGGTATCTGTAAGTCCTGCCAGCAGTTTTTCCAGCTTCTGCAGGTGCCGGTCTTTTTGGCCTAACAGCTGGCTGATGGCTTCAACGGCGGCTGACTGTATTTCTGTCTCCGTAAGGTTTGGCGTGGCGCAGGTGTTTTCTTTATTGTTGTACTTATAGTTGCACTGCCAGATACACTTGCGGTATTTCTCACTGTTGCTGTGCCAGACTTTGCGCCCATAGAAGCTGCCGCATTCTGCGCAGACGATCTTTGCCGCAAACGGGCTGTTTTTGTAAAGCTTGCGGCGGTTCGGGCGGCGGCGTTCGATTTCCTGCTGTACAAGTTCAAAAACGCCGCGGCTGACAATGGCGGGGTGGGAATTGCTGATAAAGTACTGCGGCACCTCGCCGTGGTTCTTTTTCTGTTTCTTGGTCAGAAAATCAGCCGTGTAGGTTTTCTGGAGCAGGGCGTCGCCTTTATACTTCTCATTTGTAAGGATGCTCATGATAGTTGCAACTGACCATTTTTCTTTGCCTTTGGGCGTAGGTATTTTTTGGTTTGTTAGGTATTCTGCAATGGAGTTGCCCGTTTTACCGTCAAGGAACAGGCGGTAAATATCGCGTACAATTTCTGCCTCGCTTTCCACGATTTTAGGCCGTCCGTCTTCCCCTTTCTCATAGCCGAGAAAATGCTTATAAGCCAGGGAGAACCTGCCTTCCTCCATTGCCCGGCGTTTGCCCCAGGTGACATTCTCCGAGATCGAGCGGCTTTCTTCCTGCGCTAATGATGACATGACGGTAATCATCACCTCGCCTTTGGCGTCAAGCGTGCGGATGTTTTCCTTCTCAAAATATACTTCCACGCCCTTTTCTTTTAGTGTCCTGACTGCGGTTAAAGCGTCCACTGTGTTCCTGGCAAAACGGCTGATTGATTTTGTCAGGATCAGGTCGATCCTGCCGTCCAGCGCGTCGGCCACCATGCGTTTGAAGCCTTCGCGTTTCCTGGTGCCGGTGCCGGAGAGCCCTTCGTCTATGTAAACGCTGTCTTTGATACAATTCGATTTTGCCTTATACATTTTGATTTTGCCATACATTTTGATTTTGCCCCATAGGGGGAGGGTTCAAATTTGAAAAGGGTATGAAAAATCCTGCGGCATTCCCGTCACCGCAGGATTTTACACTTTGATTTCCGTCCCGTCCTTAAAGGTGAAACGGACATCTTCTTTATTAAAAACTGTGACAAAATCAATCAGGCTGTACCAGAGGTTCTCA
>CANDMI010000112.1 GCA_947385775.1 uncultured Eubacterium sp.
GGGGCTTTATCCAGACCACCGGCAGAGCCGGTGGTCAAGCCGTATGGCTGTGATTATATTTATTGCGCTGATACAAAGGATTACCGCACAAATATATTTTCTGTGGATGCGAAAGGCGCCGGTGCGGGCGGGGCGTTTATAACCGTAAGTGATGTTATTAGTTTTTGGACTAATTTACTGGAAGGGAATTTAATTTCAAAAGCATTTGTTTCAGATATGCTTAGTAAGCAGAGCGGAGATGGAGACAATGCAGAAGAAGGATATTATGGCTATGGTATGTGGATAATTGATAATCCAAATGGCAAAGATTTTGCATATTTTCAAGGCTGTGATTCGGGTGTAAGTTTTATGTCCGAGTATAATCCGAATAATGGGATTATTTCTGTTTTGGTGAGCAATTATGGAGATAATGTTTGGAGGGAAATGCGAAAAGTTAGAGAAGTTCTTTACTAATATTTTGCATGTAGCTGAATGGAGGGCGTTATCATTTATACAGCAGCTCTCCACCCTGTGAAAAGTAACAATAAGTTTTTTCCACATATTCCACAGAATCGGAAATTGTTGTAAAATGTCAAAAGGTGTGTTACAATGCCTTTAGGCGCTGCCAGGATGGCAGGCGGTTAGCCCTCTCCGGAGGGACTGTGACCCTCCGTTTACATAGAAACCTGAAAGGGAATCTGGGAAAGGAGGGCAGAACGGATGTTGACATTGGAAGGACTTATTGCAGTGCTGGGTTTTGGCCTGACCTGCTTCGGACTTGGATATGCCATCGGAAGCGATGATAGAAGGAATTCACAAAAATAGCCGCCTCGGTCTCGCAAACTAAGCGGCTATATTTACTTATTATGTTAGGCTAGCCGTCTGTCGGCAGCACCTTTTCTATATATAATATAACATGGTGGCAACATAATTTCAAGCATTTTCTTCATCCGGCCTGTGTAGTTTATGCAATGCCCCGGTTAAAATCTCCAGGATGTCAAAACCCATGTCGATCATCATGGTAGTGTGCGAATGTCTTAGGTTATGTAAACGTATGTTATGCAAACCCGTTTTTTCAGCTACCCGATTTTATTTACATACAGTTCCTTCCATAATCCAACAAGCAAACCCCTCCTAAAATCACCCAATTCCCCCACCCGGTTTACAACACCCCACCGAATCCCCCCACCGCAAAATATCTTTACATTGTATGAAAAAATATCCAAGGAAGAATCTTTACAATCGACAGATTAAATGCTAAAATTGGATTATAGAGTCATATACGACAAAAAAAGAAGGAGGAAATTTTACAATGCCTAGAGCAAAACAATCTATGGATGGTAATACGGCGGCGGCTCACGTAGCTTATGCGTTTACAGAAGTTGCCGCGATTTACCCGATCACTCCGTCCAGCCCAATGGCTGACACCGTTGACCAGTGGTCGGCGGCAGGACAGGAGAACATTTTCGGAAATCAGGTTAAAGTAGTGGAGATGGAATCAGAAGCGGGCGCGGCAGGCGCGGTGCATGGTTCCCTTGCAGCAGGCGCTTTGACGACGACCTTTACCGCATCCCAGGGCTTGTTATTGATGATCCCGAATATGTACAAGATTGCAGGCGAACTGCTTCCGTGTGTGTTTGATGTATCCGCACGTACAGTATCCGCCCATTCTTTGAATATTTTTGGTGACCATAGCGACGTGTATGCATGCCGCCAGACCGGTTTTGCAATGTTATGCGAGACAAACCCGCAGGAAGTTATGGACTTGAGCGCGGTAGCGCATTTGGCTACGATCGAAGGGAAAGTTCCATTCTTAAACTTCTTTGATGGTTTCCGTACATCTCATGAAATCCAGAAGATTGAAAAATGGGATTATGCAGATCTCAAAGAAATGTGCAACATGGACGCTGTAAAAGAATTCCGTGACCATGCGTTAAACCCAGAGCATCCGGCTATGCGCGGCTCGCATGAAAACGGGGACGTATTCTTCCAGCACCGTGAAGCATGCAACGCAGTTTATGATGCGCTTCCGGCAATCGTATCCAAGTATATGGCAAAGGTAAATGAAAAGCTTGGCACGGATTACGATTTATTCAACTATTACGGCGCTCCAGACGCAGAACGCGTGATCGTAGCGATGGGTTCCGTAAACGACGTGGCGGAAGAAGTGATCGATTATCTGACAGCCAGAGGCGAAAAAGTCGGCCTTGTAAAAGTCCGCTTATACCGTCCATGGGTATCCGAAGCGTTCTTAAAGGTTCTTCCAAAGACAGT
Organism: uncultured Eubacterium sp.; assembly: GCA_947385775.1. Taxonomy (GTDB): domain Bacteria; phylum Bacillota; class Clostridia; order Lachnospirales; family Lachnospiraceae; genus Eubacterium_J. The sequence goes on from CANDMI010000112.1 coordinate 2,254, forward strand.
GAAAAAAGTCGCTGTTTTAGACCGTACAAAAGAGCCAGGCGCATTAGGCGACCCGCTTTATCTGGATGTAGCTACAACGCTGCGTGAAGCTGGACTTGACACGATCGTGCTTACAGGCGGCCGTTATGGATTAGGCTCCAAAGACACCCCGCCATCTTCCATCTTTGCGGTATACAAAGATCTGGAAAACGATACGCCAAAGAGCCGCTTTACGATCGGCATCGTAGACGATGTGACAAACTTAAGCCTTCCGGAAGTAAAACCAGCTCCAATTACGGCGGCAGAAGGCACCGTAGAATGTAAGTTCTGGGGACTTGGCGGCGATGGCACCGTTGGCGCGAACAAAAACTCCACCAAGATCATCGGCGACCATACAGACAAATATATCCAGGCTTACTTCCAGTATGACTCTAAGAAAACCGGCGGTGTGACGATCTCCCACCTGCGTTTTGGCGACAAGCCGATCAAGAGCCCATATTACATCAACCAGGCTGACTTTGTGGCATGCCACAATCCGGCTTATGTAAACAAAGGGTTTAAGATGGTGCAGGACGTAAAGCCAGGCGGCGTATTTATGATCAACTGCCAGTGGAGCGATGAAGAATTAGAGCATCATTTAAATGCAGAAGCAAAGAAATATATTGCAGATAACAATATCCAGCTTTATACGATCAATGCGATTGATAAAGCGATCGAAATCGGCATGGGCAAACGCACCAACACGATTTTACAGTCCGCTTTCTTCAAGCTTGCGAATATACAGGGTATGCCGATCGAAGACGCGGTTGATTTCATGAAACAGGCTGCGAAAAAGTCCTATGGCAAAAAGGGCGATGCGATCGTAGAAATGAACTATAAGGCAATTGACGCCGGCGTAGATGCGGTACATAAAGTAGAGATTCCGGCATCCTGGTCGAATCCACAGGCTGACCCGGCGGAAAAAGAGCTGGTAGGCCGTCCGGAAACCGTAAAGATGGTAAAAGAGTTGATGAACCCGATTACCTTAATGGATGGCGACAGCCTTCCGGTATCCGCATTTACAGGAAACGCAGACGGGCAGTTTGAGCATGGCGCTTCCGCATACGAAAAACGCGGCACAGCCGTTACGGTTCCAACCTGGAACGCGGAAAAATGTATCCAGTGTAACCAGTGCGCGTTTGTATGCTCCCATGCGACGATTCGTCCATTTATGTTAAGCGATGACGAAGTGAAAGCGGCTCCGGACAACATTAAGCTTGCGGACACGAAGCCAAAGGCTGGCGAATACAAGTATACGATGAGCGTATCTCCATTAGATTGTATGGGATGCGGCGAATGTATCACAGTATGTCCGGTTGGCGCGATTGAAATGGTTCCACAGGAATCCCAGGCTCAAGAACAGCCAGTATTTGATTACCTTGTAGCGAATGTAGGCAAAAAACCTGGTGCTCCGGCAGACAATACCGTAAAAGGCTCCCAGTTCAACCAGCCGTTGCTTGAGTTCTCCGGCTCCTGCGCGGGATGTGCGGAAACTTCTTATGCACGCCTGATCACACAGCTGTTTGGCGAGCAGATGTATATTTCCAACGCGACAGGCTGTTCTTCTATCTGGGGCGGCCCGGCGGCAACTTCGCCATATACGGTAAATAAAGATTCAGGCAGAGGTCCGGCATGGGCGAACTCCCTGTTTGAAGACAACGCAGAGCATGGCCTTGGTATGCAGATCGCGCAGCAGGTATTGCGTGACCAGGCGGTTGCAAGCGCAAAGAAATGCGCGCAGTCCGATAAGGCAAGCGCAGAATTAAAGGCTGCTTTCGCGAAGTTTGAAGAAACAAAGAATGACACAAAGGCAAATGCGCCAGCTACCGACGCTCTTGTTGCGGAATTAGAAAAAGCCGCACAGGCAGGATGCCCGGATGCACAGGCTGCATTAGATAAGAAGAATTACCTTGCGAAAAAATCCATCTGGATCTTCGGTGGTGACGGCTGGGCTTATGATATCGGCTTTGGCGGGTTAGACCATGTGCTTGCTTCCGGTGAAAACGTAAACGTAATGGTATTCGATACGGAAATGTATTCCAATACGGGCGGGCAGGCGTCCAAGGCTTCTAATATCGGTGAAGTGTGCCAGTTCGCTGCCGCTGGTAAAGAAGTTGGCAAGAAGAGCCTGACAGAGATCGCTATGAGCTATGGCTATGTATACGTAGCGCAGATCGCGCTTGGCGCAAATATGGCTCATGCAGTAAAGATCCTTGCAGAAGCGGAAGCTTATAACGGTCCGTCCCTGATCATCGGCTATGCTCCATGCGAGCTGCACGGCGTAAAAGGCGGCATGAACCACTGCCAGGATGAAATGAAAAAAGCGGTCGCTTCCGGATACTGGAACCTGTTCTCATACAATCCAGCATTGAAGGCGGAAGGCAAGAATCCATTTACCCTGACTTCTAAACCAGGCGATGGAACATACCAGGATTTCTTAAACAATGAGACGCGTTACAGCCGTCTTGCAAGATCCTTCCCAGAAAGAGCACAGAAGCTGTTCAAAGAATCAGAGGAGGCTGCAAAGGAACGCTATACGCATTTAGAGAGATTGGTAGAGCTTTACAAATAAGAGTGGCTGAATAAAAGTAAAAGAGGGGCTGCTGCGGGTTTCCGTGGCGGCTCCTTTTTTTACTTTACGAAAGGTTTAAACAGGTATTTCCAATATCCAAAACGTGACCTTTTTAATATATCTGCATTGTGTTGACTTTTTGAACATCGTTCAGTATAATATATATTGAACATTGTTCAGGAGGAATAGGGATATGGATAATAAAGAAACAATCATACAGACGACGATTGCGCTCATTGAGGAAAAAGGCGAAGATTTAGATAAAATTACCGTCCGTGAAATATCTAAAAAGGCTGGCGTTGGGTTAGGTCTTGTGAATTATCATTTTGGTAACAAAGATAAACTTATTGAACTATGCGTTGAGCGTATCATAAACAGGATTGTTGAACAATTTCAGAATATTCGAGAGGAAACAGAGGGCCTTACGCCTTTTGAGAAATTAGAATACCTTGGCAACATGACTTTTGATTTTCTGTTCGAGCATTATGCGGTTGCCAGAATTTCAGCGCTTACCGATATGAAAAATCCGAAGATAGACGACAACACTCACAGAACTTATGCTGCATATCTTCCTCTTGTCGCCGCTTGCCGTCCCGATTGGGATGAACATACTGTAAAAAGAAAGACTTTTTGCCTGATTTCGGTTATGCAGCAGGCTTTTCTTCGGTATGAAACGGCATCAATGACACTTGATGTTGATTTGAATAAAAGGGAAAACCGCAGGGCATGGCACACACAAATTTTGCATGATGTTTTGGAGGTATCATAATGAATATAACAGTTATAAATGGAACAGAAAAATACGGCGTAACTTATCGTTTGAAAGAAATGTTTTTAACTGCTTTTAAGGATAATGCAAACATTACAGAATATTATCTTCCGAAAGATTGTCCCAATTTCTGCAATGGCTGTATAAGCTGTATAACAAAAGGCGAAAATACCTGCAAAGACACAGAATACATCGGAAAAATTGACAAATCTCTATTGGATGCAGATTTAATTGTAATGACCTCTCCTGCATATGTGTTCCACTCTACGGGAGCGATGAAAGCTTTTCTCGACCATTTTGCCTACCGCTGGCTACCACACCGTCCCGCTTCCGAAATGTTTGAAAAACGGGCAGTGATTATTACGCAGTGTTTAGGCGCAGGAGCAAAATCTGCGGCAAAGGATATCAAGCACAGCTTATCTTGGTGGGGAGTTTCTAAAATTGGTATCTTCACTGGTGCATTGATGAGCGATACTGTTTGGGAAAAACTATCCGAAAAAAAGCGGGTGGAACTAACAGAGAAAGTGAAAAAGCTATCTTATAAGTTCGCGCGGATAGACTATACAAAACCCGCACACACAAATTTGATTATAAAACTTAAGTTTTCCGCCTGCCGTTTTATGCAGCGGGCGCTACATAAAAATGATCCCGAATATCTCGACGGAAAGTATTGGGCCGAGCAAGGCTGGCTTGGGAAAACCAGACCGTGGAAATAATAGATGACAAAAATAATCTGAATGGATATTTATACAACAGATCAACCTTGCTACGTAGCGTTGCCTTTGTGAAAAGGAGCGTTTCTTGTAACGAATTGTTATAGGCATTATCATGAAATCGGCAGTGAAAAGCTGACTTAATTTTGGGAGGATTATAAAATGGTAAAAAATAGTGAAACAAAAATCACATTAGGTGAAAAATTAAAATCCGCACGGAAAAGCGCAGGGCTTACACAAGCGCAGTTGGCGGAAAAGCTTTTAGTATCACGCCAGGCAATTACAAAATGGGAAGCCGACAAAGGAATGCCCGATATAGAAAACCTCAAACAGCTTTCTAAACTTCTTAATATCAGTATTGATCATCTCCTTGACAGTGGAGAAAATCTTGATTTGTCTGTTATGAGAGAAGAAATCAATCTTGATCGCTATACTTATACTAGAAAATTATTTAAGGGAAGATGGAGCGAAAAGGCAGGCAAAAAAGATATGGTTGTAGCAGAAAAGTATCCAAATGCCAAAATACATGGTCTCCTAGCTAAGCAGATACTCACCAAAGCAGAGAAAATCATGGATAATGCAATAGGTTTTTTAACAGATGCGCCATTTGGAATACCAGAAGTTCTTAATAGTATCAAAAATGCAGACAAAGAATTTTATCTTGTAAATCAATCGGACAAACAATTTTTTGTAATCGTGACCGATGAATTTATTGAAAGCAGGCAGCTTGCCGAAAAAATTACAGATAAGAAATTTTCGATTGGGAAATTTTCATTTGTTGACTGTGGTATCATTTCTGACATGGAGAAAAGTGTATGAAAGAAGCGCAAAGTGTTGTTTATCGTGGAAGGTGAGTGTATATCAGAAGATTCCAAAGTCACTTTTCTTTTTGTGAAAATAAATATTGATTTTTGGTCGACCATAATGTATAATGCAATTACAGTTAAGAAACGCTTAACGAGTAAGGCAGGCAGGAAGCTGGAAAGGAGAACAAATGGTAGATATGGGAATGACAGACAAGCAGTTCAATTGTTTTGTAAGATTTCTTTTAGACGCTCTAAAAGATGCAATAGAAGAAAAGGAAAGCGAGAAGAAAGATGAAAAACTTACAAAAATCGCTGACAATCTGCAAAAGACATTGGAAGATTGAAAGCCCTATTTATTTCTAAACAGGGCTAAACCACAAAAAGGGCGGTACTTGCCACTGCCCCGATACCAAATAAATAATAGCATTTATTGGACAAAAAGGCAAGAATAAAGAGGTGATGAACCGTAGAAAAGAAAAAAATGGGTAGACCAACGGATAATCCACGAACGGAAAAAGTAGGCTTTAGAATGTCGCCGACTGAAATTGCAGATATACAAAAATGTGCAGATGCAATGGAAACGCAACGTGTAAATGCAGTAGTCGAGGGGATACAGCTTCTTAAAGAGAAATTAGGAATATCATAAAAAGTAGCGGTTTGACAGATTGGCGGCAGATGAACAGAAAATCAGTTTGAGTGAATTTATCAAGTGGTGCGTGAACGAAAAAATATCCAGCGACAAGGGGCGGCTGTGATGGCGCTCTTTTGCGTTAAAATTGGCATAAAAGTTTGAAAGCTGTGTTATTATGCAAATAGCGGCAGGCGGAAACGCCGCTGCCTTATAAAAATGATTTATCTGCATGGCCCTTGCAGACAGAAAATGAGCTTTCCGCAATGGGAGAAAGCGGTTAGCTATAAACAAAAGCGATCCCGCTCTTTTATCGGTTCGATTCCGATATGCGGATTCAAACGGCGTTTTATTATGCTGACGGGAGATTGTTTTACTGGAGGCATAGAATGGAGGATATAGGGATGGACATAAAGGAATTTGCAAAGTCGATCAGTGGAAAGGAGCGTTACTATCCGCAGTTTGCCAAAGAGGAGATTGAAACGGCGAAAGAAAACGGATTCTTGAGATGACTTACAGGCCAACCGGGCAGAAGATCTATTTCAGGGGTATGGATGACCCGTTGAAAGTTACCAGTATCACAGTTAAACATGGGTATCTGTGCTGGGCATGGATAGAAGAGGCGTATGAGACTGGCAGCGAAACCGATTTTGACATGCTGGATGAATCCATTCGCGGGGCAATACCGAAGGAAACCGGGCTTTTTAAGCAGGTAACACTCACGTTTAATCCGTGGAATGAACATCACTGGATTAAAAAGCGGTTTTTTGACGCGCCGAATGATCAGACGCTTGCCATGACCACGAATTATCTGTGCAACGAGTCGGCTCGTCCGCCAGGATGATCTCTGGCTTCGTGAGCAGGACGATGTTTTCATACCCTCAAGGAGCGGAACCACCGGCTTGTCACCTCGGCAGGCGCTATTGTGTTGAAGGAAAAGCACAACTTCATCTTTGTGCTGACGCCGGAACGGTTGCTGTATCTGCCGATCAGCAATCCGGATATGCCAATCCACTACCTTTTTGTCGATGAGGCGCACAAGCTCTCCGAAATCGACAGCCGCGGATCGTTTTACTACAAGGTTATCGACAAACTGTTAGAGCGCACGGAGAAGCTGCACATTATTTTTGCCTCACCTAACATTCCGAACCCGGAGATTTATCTCAAAAGCATCCCTGATTTGGAAATGATTGAGGATAGGAAACTGTCATCTTCGTTCTCCCCTGTGACACAATTTAAATTCCTGATTAGTTTTAGGCATCGTTCCATCAGTATGTTTAACGACTATTCCGAGTCG
>CANDMI010000113.1 GCA_947385775.1 uncultured Eubacterium sp.
CAAGACATAGCATAAGATACTATAAATGAAGACTTTTGACAAAGATTCCCGCGCCGCTTTCCCTAACATCCATATATTTAAATAGAAAGGATGAAAATGAGTCATACCGTTCATTCGGCAACTTCAAGGGCGCGGGATTGTTTTTTCGCTTTTTTTCCTAAATTATGAAATCGTTTTCGATCCGCTCTTTGTTTTAGCTTTTTTCCTCTTCTAATCTGGCCAAGCGGGCGTTTAATTCGCTTATGGTCTGGGTTAACTGGCTGATAGCGCGATATTGTTGTTCCAGCATCTGGTCTTTTTCCTCTAGCTTTTTGTATTGCTCCTCCAGCTTCCTATCCCTTTCCTCCAATTCTTTCTGCCGCATGTTCTCCCTTATCCGCTCCCAGTATTCAAAATCCTCCCGCGCCTGGCACTGTTGACGGATCATCTCATCCTCTGTCAGAACTGCCATCCCGGTTACCGCGTCCTGTAAATATTCATTTTGCTTTGCTAACATTTGAATCTCCTTCCATGTTTTTGCGTTAAACGCGCGCGCCCATAAGTCCAGTCCGTGCGCGATGTCTTCTTCCGTCGCCAATTCTATATGGTTTAAGTTTACCACAGAAATACGCAGCTTGTCACTATATGTCTGTCCGGTTTTTGTGTCCGTCAATAGATAGTCGGACGCAAACTGCGGACGCTCGGGAAACAAGTCATAGTCTAAAAATCCCAGATGGACGACGGGCAGGGCCTCTTTATAGCCTTCCCCTCGGTTTAAGCTGTCAAAGCTTCGGCAGGCGTAGGAGATGGAGCGCTCCCTCCAGGCCGGGTCGTGGTACATCTGCATTTCCAGATTAATGTATATGAAATGGTTGACCAGAACGAACAGGTCGAGGATGAACTCTTTGCTTTCGATTTTTTTCCCAAGCTGTATCGGGTTTCTCACTTCCGTTTTGACGCTCGCTTCCTTTGGAAGCCGCAGGATCGCCCGGCACAGTCCCTCTCTGGCTTTTTCCCTCGTCTGGAATACCGCGCGAAAGAGGTAATCGTTTGTCAGTCTGTACGGCAGCGGCTCGGTGGAGGCGGGTTTTTGCGCTGTTTGGACGGTTTTGGTCGCTTTTGTGTTTTGGACTTTTGTGTTTTGGGCTTTTTTCCTTTGCCTTTCTCTGTTTTGTCCTTTTTGTTTCATATGAAATATGTCCTTTCCTGATAACTTTAACCTTATGAAATATGTCCTTTTCTTTGGCATTATTGTGATAGATAAACGACGGCTTCTGGTATAGCTTTATATAGCGCGCATAAATACTGGATTCGTTGAAACATGAAATATGGCAGAGTCTGCCTTTTGACGGGATATCGTGTATCCTTTTCAATACGATCGCTGCTGATATTATAGATGAATCATTCTGACTATTCATATAGTAACATAAAGCTGCCGATAAAACAAGTATTTTCCAGTAAGGTTTGCGCAAAATGGTTACAGTTCAACCTTTGGCTTCACTGTAACGGGAATCCGGCTCTTTGCCAAGAATAAGCGCAAGCGTTGCACCACTTCCCTTTTACATCCATATACTATACTGGTGTGCAGTAAACTTTACCTAATAACGCCGACTCACAAGCGTTACTGTCTTAAACTATATTGCAAACTTTATCGCTCGTGGGTATAGATGGAAGGAGGATACGAAAATGAATCATATCGTTTGTCTGGCGCTTCTTGCGACTCTTGGAACCTGGTCGGTGACTGCATTGGGCGCTGCTGCCGTAATATTTTTTAAATCCCCGGATACGCGCCTTTTAAATCTGATGCTGGGCTTCGCTTCTGGCGTGATGATCGCCGCAAGCTTCTGGTCGCTGCTTTTGCCCGCTATAGAACGCGCGCAAGCTTACTCCGCTACACCCGCTTATCTGGTGGCAACCGGGGGCTTTTTAGCCGGGGCGCTGTTTATGTGGGCGACGGATAAGATTGTAAGCTATGCAAGGGCAAGGACGCTGCGCCCCATTGCAAAACCCAATGAACGCTTTAACCGGATTGTTATGCTTGTATTATCGATCACGCTTCATAATATTCCAGAAGGGCTGGCAGTTGGAGTTGCGTTTGGCACATTAAAGGCGGGCAGCTCGATGGACTCGCTGATGGGCGCGGTTACCATCGCGGTGGGCATCGGCCTGCAAAATTTCCCGGAAGGGGCGGCTGTTTCTCTTCCTCTGCGCAGGGAAGGATTTTCAAGAAAGAAAAGCTTTCTGGTGGGCCAGGCGTCCGGCATCGTAGAGCCGATCGCCGGGGTAATTGGCGCGATGCTTGTGGTATACGTGGAAACGATCCTGCCCTACGCCCTTTCCTTCGCCGCCGGGGCGATGATCCTTGTAGCTGTCCATGAGCTGATACCGGAATGCCAGCAAAATAAGGACGCGCACCCTTATTTTGCTACGATGGGCATTGTGGCAGGCTTTGCGGTTATGATGCTTTTGGATGTTATGCTTGGTTAAATACGTAAAATATTGGTGGAAATGTTTTGGAACATACGATATACTTCCAAATAGAAGGAGTTTTGCCGCAAACGTTAAAATACGAGGAAATGCTTTTAAACTATCAAGAAATACTTTTATACAAGGAATCACACACATGAACAAAATATTAATCATAGAAGACGACAAAGCGCTTCGCGAGGAGCTGTCCGTCCTTTTATCAAACGCGGGCTACGAAACCGCCGCCGTAACAGATTTTACTAATGTGGCGGCGCAAATGGAGCGGTGCGGCGCGGATTTAATACTGCTTGACATCACGCTGCCAGACACAAACGGGCAGGTTTTGCTGCAGAATTTTCGTAAATCCGGCAATGCCGGGGCGACGCCTATCATCATGCTGACAAGCCGCACCAGTGAGCTGGATGAGGTGCTGTCCATGAGCTATGGCGCGGACGATTATATTACAAAGCCCTATAATCCCGCTATTTTACTGCTTCGGATTTCCGCGGTGCTAAGGCGCACCGTAAAAGCTTCCCCCGCGCAGATGTACCATGACGTGCAGGTAAATCTGGTAAAAGGGCTGCTGGAACGGGACGGCTGTGAGCAGGCGCTTACGAAAAATGAAATGATCATTTTCCAATTGCTGTTTGAGCGGCTGGGTGAGATCGTAACCCGGGATGAGCTTATGACCGCACTATGGGATAATGAAGAATTTATTAACGATAACGCGCTCACCGTCTGCATCAGCAGGCTGCGCGGGAAGCTGGCAAAGCTGGGGCTTGTGCAGGCGATTGAGACGCGCAAAAAACAGGGGTATCGATTACAATGAAGCTAACGGATTATTTAAAAGATAAGCTTTTCGTCTATTTTATTTATGGCATTACGGGGGGCTTTTTGCTGATTTTTATGCGCGCCGCCCGTATCCCGTTCCAGCTTGCCGCCGTATTCGCCACGTTGCTTTTTCTGGGAGCCGCTGGGGCGGAAGCGTATGAATTTTTCCGCAGGAGACGCTACTACGACAGGCTTTTTTACCATATAAAAACGCTGGATCAAAAGTACCTGATTTCCGAAATGACGCTGGAGCCGGATTTTTTTGAAGGGAAGCTGACTCAGCAGGTTTTGCAGGAAGCGAATAAATCCATGTGCGAGCGCATCGCGGCGTACCGGCATGAAAGCATTGACTTTCAGGAATTTATTGAACTATGGGTGCATGAGTTAAAACTCCCTGTTTCCAGCTTACAGCTAACGCTCTATAACCAAAGCTCGGAAGTCCCGCCAAAGGCATGGGAGCAGCTTCGGCGCATCGACCATTATATCGATACGGTGCTATATTATGCCAGAAGCCAAAATTCCGGCAAGGATTATACGTTTCAAACGATTTCTTTAAAAAAGATCCTGATAAAGGCGGCGGTCAAAATGCGCGAGGATCTGAATCTGCACGAAATCCAGCTCAACATGGATTCCGTTGATTTTTCGGTTACGACGGACGGAAAATGGCTGGAATTTATTTTAGGCCAGCTTATGGCAAACAGCATCCAGTTCGCGGCAAACGGACGTGCGCGCAAAATCCGTATTTTTGCGGAAAACGAGGAAAACCGTGTCATTTTGCACTTTTGGGACAACGGGATCGGGATTCGGGAAAGCGACCTTCCATATATTTTTGAAAAATCTTTTACCGGGGAAAACGGCCGTATCCATGCGAAATCAACGGGAATGGGGCTTTATATCGTAAAAAATATGTGCCAAAAGCTGGGCTGTACGATATCCGCCCGCTCCAAGCAGGGGGTTTTTTGTGAATTTACGATCTGTTTTTCGAAGCATGATTTTTATCTGGTTTGATTTCAAAGTTCCAACCTTTCAAAAAAGTAATATTCCGTAATATTCCCCCAACGACAGGCCCGGATTTTTCCGGTATAGTAGGGGCAGAAAGGAGCTGATGATATGGAACTTTTAAGAATCGCGCATATCGAAAAATATTACGGAGGGAAATCGGTGCTTACGAAGGCCCTCGACGATTTATCTTTTAACGTAAACCAGGGGGAATTTACCGCTATTATGGGGGCCTCCGGCAGCGGGAAAACGACATTGCTCAACTGTATCTCTACGATCGACCGGGTAAGCGCCGGACATATTTATCTGGAAAATGTGGATATTACGACCTTAAAGGGAAAGGAATTAACCCGTTTTCGTCGTGAAAAGCTGGGGTTTATTTTCCAGGATTTTAATCTGCTGGATACGCTGACCGCATATGAAAATATCGCGCTTGCGCTGTCTATCCAAAAAACGCCAGCGAATATCATTGACGCGGCGGTTAAAAAGGTGGCTGTGCAGCTTGGGATCTCGGATGTTTTGAACAAATACCCGTACCAGATGTCCGGCGGGCAAAAGCAGCGCACCGCCTCTGCCAGGGCAATTATCACAAACCCGAAGCTGGTGCTGGCGGATGAACCGACCGGGGCTTTGGACTCCAAGGCCGCAAAAATGCTTTTGGAACGTTTTGAATATTTAAATACGCAGCAAAACGCTACGATCATGATGGTTACCCACGACTCTTTTACGGCAAGCTATGCTTCCAGGGTTATTTTTATCAAGGACGGCAAAATCTTCCATGAAATCTGCAAAGGCGCCGACAGCCGGAAGCAGTTTTTTGATAAGATCATTAACGTCGTGACGCTTTTAGGAGGTGACGCAAATGATGCTCTTTAATCTCGCCTTCCGAAATATCCGGCGCAGCCTGCGCGACTATGCGGTTTATTTTTTCACACTGATCATTGGCGTTTCTGTGTTTTATGTGTTTAACGCCATTGGCACACAGGCCGCGTATATGCGGTTTTCCGAACGCCAGAACGAAATTGTAGAACTGCTGTCCCAGCTGCTGTCCGGCCTTAGCGTATTTGTATCGGCGATTCTCGGGCTTTTGATCGTCTATGCCAGCCGTTTCCTTATGAAACGCCGCAACAGAGAGTTCGCGCTGTACCTTACCCTTGGCATGGGAAAAGGGAGCATTTCAGCCATAATGCTTATCGAAACGGTTTTTATCGGCCTTATCTCCCTTGCCGTGGGGCTGATGCTTGGCGTGGGGCTTTCCCAGCTGATGAGCGCCCTGGTGGCAAACCTGTTTGAAGCGGATATGACGGCATACCAATTTTCCGTTTCCGGTGAAGCCATTGTAAAAACCATATTTTGCTTTGCGGTTATTTATCTGGTGGTAATGCTTTTAAACAGCTTTATGGTCAGTAAATTCCGGCTGATCGAGCTGATCCATTCGGATAAAAAGTCGGAAAAGGTCAAGCTGAAAAATCCATGGCTTTGTGTGTTTGTCTTTATGGCATCTGCGGCCGCGCTGGGGTTTGCTTATTACCAGGTAGGATGGAACTATAGTAATTTAGGGCAGTCCTCCCTCGGCGCTTATATCGTAACCGGGGCGGTGACGACTTTTTTGATCTTCTGGTCTGTTTCGGGGCTGCTGCTTCGGATCGTCATGTCCATGAAGCAGGTTTATTACAGGGACATTAACAGCTTCACGTTCCGCCAGCTTAGCAGCAAGGTCAATACGATGGTATTTTCCATGACCTTGATCTGCCTGATGCTTTTTGTTACGATCTGTTCGCTTTCTTCGGCGTTTTCCATCCGCAATTCTATGAACGCGAACTTAAAGAAGCTGTGCCCGGCCGACTGCCAGATCACCCACTACGCCGGCAGGGATACTGGCACGGGGGAGCCTCTTGAAAAGAGCTTCTTAGCCTCAGATCAGACGGCAAATACCGCATCGCTTTTTAAGGCCCAGGGATGCCCTCTTACGGATAAATTCAGCGAATATGTCCAGTTTCGGCTTTATTCCGACCCGAAGCTTACATTCGGCGCATTTTTTGGCGATGATTTTAACGAGGTCAAAAAGCGGTATTTATACCTGAACTATGAAGAATCTGAGGATATTGTCGCTTTAAGCGATTATAATGATTTAATGAAGCTTTATAACCGAAAAACCCTTTCTTTAAAGGAAGGCGAATGTATCCTCCTGTGTAATTTCGTCTCCATGAAAAGCCTGCGGGATGAAATATTAAAGAAAAACAGGCCCTTTACCATTTTCGGCCATTCCTTAAAGCCAAAATATACAGAATGCCAGGACGGTTTTATCGACCTTGCCAGCCAGCCCTTGAATGCGGGGATATATGTGGTGCCGGATTCCGTCGTATCGGATCGTAAGGTTTCGGAGCAATATGTCCAAAGGGAGTATATTATCGGAAATTATGCCGCAAATACAAAGGAAGGGCGGCAGAAAACGGAAGACGAACTGGACGCTGTGTGTAAAAAGATCAACAGCCCTTCTGATTCTTTTAACATGAACACAAAAATCGATATTTCGGAAGCTACAATTGGCCTCGGCGCTATCGTTACTTTTATCGGCCTGTACATCGGCATCGTATTTTTAATTTCCTGCGGAGCGATCCTGGCATTAAAGGAGCTTTCGGAAAGCGTAGACAGCATTGGCCGCTATACGATGTTGCGCAAAATCGGCGTGGAAGAAACCGACATCTCGAAATCCCTGCGCCGCCAGACCGGGCTGTTTTTCCTGCTGCCGCTTACGCTTGCCGGCATCCATTCTATATTCGGGATGAAATTTGCAGGGTATTTTCTGGAAATGTTTGGGACGGAAAAAATCGGAATCTCAATTGCTTTTACGGTGGGGATCATACTTGTAATTTATGGGGGATATTTTTTGATCACTTATTTTAGCAGTAAGGGGATTATACGGGAACGGTGAGTTTTTTCAAATCGGTTGTCTTTGAGATAGCAGAACGCTTGGAGAGGGGAGTTGCACGGCCTGGCTGGGGCAGCTCCCCTCTCCGTTTTAAAGTTATTTTTCGTTACTCTTTCATACGGAATGCGCAGCCAGTGCGCATTCCTGGGCCGCGAAAAATAACTATTTTTCAGTTTGTTCTTCTATGTCCGGCGTTGGTTTATACTGTTCCTCCCCGGTTTCGATATAAAGGATGAAATCATTGATTTTCTTCTCATTCCAGCCAGCCGCCCTCAGGCCTAAAACCAGCCTTGCGTTTTCCTGCATATTCATCTGCTCCATGCCTTTCTTCCCCCTTTCGGGTTATTTGTTTCCGTTCATCTGCGGCTTTACTGTAGCGCTTATCCCTGCGGCTTTACGCTGCTATTTATGGATTACTGTGCCGCCCTCTCCGCTTAATTCCAGCCTTCCGTCGCCTAATTTTGCGATAATCGTCTTTCGGATCGCGGAATTTCCGATGAAGTCTACCGCAGCCTGGATCTTTGGCTCCATGGAGCCTGCGCCGAACTCGCCTTCCTCCATATAGCGGATGGCTTCTTTTACTGTCAGTTCATCTAACAGGCGCTCCTCCGGCGTTCCGTAGCGGATCCCGGCTTTTTCTACTCCAGTCAGTATGATCAGCGTCTGCGCGTCGACTAAGGATGCAAGCTTTGCCGCCGCAAGGTCTTTTTCAATAACTGCGGACGCGCCTTTTAAGACATTGCCCTGCTGCAATACTGGGATGCCTCCCCCGCCGCAGGCGATTACGATCTGTCCTGCGTCCAAGAGCGCGCGCACGCTGTCCGCTTCTATAATATCTACCGGCTTTGGCGCCGCTACGATCCTGCGCCAGCCGCCTTCTACTTTTATGACATGGTTTCCTTTTTCTTCTTCCGCGTCCGCTTCTTCTTTATCCATAATCCGGCCGATAATCTTAGTTGGATGGTAAAACGCATCGTCATACGGGTCTACGACAACCTGCGTAAGCACCGTAGCCACATTTTTGTAAATCCCCCGGTTTAATAATTCCGTACGAATCGCATTTTGCAGGTCATAGCCGATATAGCCCTGGCTCATGGCGGAGCAGACGCTCATAGGCGTTGCCGTGTATTCCGGATAAACCCGGTGCAATTGTGACATTGCGATATGGATCATGCCGACCTGCGGGCCATTTCCATGGGTAATCACAATACGGTAATCCTCGCTGATCAGGTCCGCTACCGCTTTTGCTGTTTTTTTCGTGGCGATTTTCTGCTCCGGCAGCGTAGTGCCAAGCGCATGGTGTCCAAGAGCGATTACGACTGTATGTTTCTTCATTCTTTAATATTACCTCCCTTTTTATCCGGTCTCAAAACTTTTATATTTGCAATTTTGATTATGCTAATTTTTGCAGCTTTTTGCTGTGGTCTGCCACAACCTTTTTCAGCATTTCTATGTCTTCAAAAGCCGCTTCCATTTTCTCCGCATCCTCCTTATAACGATTATATGTACTGGTATAACAAGCCTCAATCGTATTTAATCTTGGAAGAATTTCATTTTCCTGGCATAATTTGATTTGACGAACTTCATCTTTTACTTCTTGCAGCTCTGCTTTTACTTCTTGCAGCTCTGCTCTAAACGTTTTTTGTTCTTCTTTTACTTCTTGCAGCTCTGCTCTAAACGTTTTTTGTTCTTCTTTTACTTCTTGCAGCTCTGCTTTTACTTCTTGCAACTCTGCTTTTACTTCTTGCAGCTCTGCTCTAAACGCTTTTTGTTCCTCTTTTACCTCTTGCAG
>CANDMI010000114.1 GCA_947385775.1 uncultured Eubacterium sp.
ATGGATAATATATAATTATCCTCTGTATTGAACGTGTAAGTATTATTCACAAGCTCCACTTCCGTCCCATTCACAAACAGAGTTTCGCCATCCTGCACCGTAAGGGTAGTGCCAACATCATATGTCCCGCCATCTTCCATGCCATTAAACACAGGCGCAATATCATCCAGAACAATCCCATCCGAGCAGATATACGTCACATTATCCTGATTGTCCGTAATCTTTGCATACACAATGGCATTCCGGTTCGGTTCAACCGTAAACCCACCGTCATAAGCAACCCAGGCAACGTCAGCCAATCCAGCTTCATTTATCTTCGTATCACTCACAAAATAGGAGATGTCTTTTACGCCAGACTCATTATCAATTCCTTCAATCGTAACATTCTGCGCAGTCTTAAAATACGTGTCAAACGCCGGATTCTCTACCAACGAAGTGTACGTATTATCACCAATCGTAATCGTGCCAGTAGGGCTTACGCTGTCAACAAGCATAGGAATTTCCTCTGTATAACTGTCCCCACATGCGCAAGTAAACGTCTTTAACCCAGCTTCACTATACGTTGCTTCCTTAGTGATTTCTTCAACATATTTATGCGTATGGGAAGGCAGCACGAGCATTACCCTTGACAATTTCGTACCCTCGCCATCCAATAAATAGAGGTATGGGTCTTCATATTTTAATGTTCTGCCGATATTTACGCCATTGTCAATGTCGGTAAAAACTTCCTCAGCAGTGCCCCCCCCATTCGGCCTGTCAACATTTACTGAATCTACGCCAAACGGAATTCTTTCATAATCGGAAATATCCCCTGTATTCCTCACCTTTTGGTTTAAAAATTTAATTGTATCCTGTTTTGCCATAATCTTATTCTCCTTTTTTATTATAATTTTAGTTGTATATTCAAAAGCTTTAATTGTAAAGCTTTCAATTTCTCTGTACGTTGCTGCCTAAAATGTCAACAGGGGGCACAAACTTTGATACCCCTCTATGCTTCTTGTTAGCAAAGGTATGTTAAACTTCAACATCCCTTTCAATTTATCCAGGTTTATTTTGGTTTTTATCGGAACCACGATTTCGCAGACTCCCACAATGGCTTTTAATTACTTTAATATTCTTTTTTGTAAAAAATCAAAGAATATATTGGTTTATCTGTTATATTAATTACATTAATGCAAAAAGCGAAAATCTATTTTCAACCACCACGATATTGTGGGCGATAAATTTCAACATTCCTTTCAATTTATTTATATGGTTTCCAATTGCATAATATAAACAAATCGAAGAACATATAGTTATATGTCTTATGCACATTTAATACATAAAAGATTCCATTCTTTAACAATCCTCGCTATAACGCTCCCACAACTTTCACCTTCATTGATTCGTATAAATTTACAATGTATTTGATTCTCTATGTATTTCTGCCTTATTTTGTCATAATCTTTTTTATACTTATGTTCTTCCTCGTCAATTTCTATCGCAATATTGTATTTGGGGATATATAAATCTAATTTATATCTATCCACTTTATATTGTTCACTATAAGCAACTTCCATTATATCTAAGAAATCCTCAATTTCATTCAGATACTTATATTCAAACCTTGCGGAACGAACATTGTATTTAAACCTATTCTTTAAAATTTCAGCTCCTATATCATCTATTTCATATTGTTTTAAACATCTACCATCTCTTGAAATATATGAACTTTCAAAAAAGTATTTGGATAATTCGGGATTTTTCTTTGTAATTTCATTTATTGCTTTTGTAACACTATAATGCCTCTTTTTATATTCCATAGCTATTTCTCTGCTGTTTGTCAAATTAATTTATCGCCTCCAAACCTTAATATTTTGCTGCCTTCTTCACAGCAATAATAATCCCTGTAAGTTACATCTGTATGTTGACACCTCTCACATTCATTGCAATGCGGCACTCTACCCATAAATCCATCATTCCCCCATCTGTAATTTTGGACAATCCCTATCCATAATGATCCTGCTTATGCTTTTCTTATTCAAAAGACAATAATCTTCCATATCCAAATGTTGGCTTATATTTTTCTTATAAATGCAATCGTTACAATTCTTTGGCGCATTATCCACGCAATTTTTCATAAACCCTCCATTATGCCCTTATACTCGTTTGTTCTTTATAAAAGCCCCGGTTCACCAAAACTGTCAAAGCCGCTGCATTATCCATATCCAGCGTGGACTCCCTGTATCTTATCTACATTGTTTCCATATTTCAATATTATCCTCCCTCCATTTCTGTGCCTTCCAGCGTTAAATCTTCTATTTCTACATCGTTCGGTATATACCCGGCATTTTTCAAAATATCAAGCTGCTGGCTGCTGAACGGCAGCTTTTCCAGCCCATAAACGCCGTTTTCAATATTCCTCACCAACGCCCTGTTCATAGCTTCCGTCAAAGTGTTGTTGCGTGACATCCTAAGTTTGGTGTATGGCGGGTTTCCCCCTTCTTTATTGCAAATGGGCAGGTTATAGGAAAGGCGGGTTTTCACTTCCGGTATGATTGTCCCGACTTTTGAAATCTGCACCCTCTCCCCTTGCAGCAACGCTTTCTGACATTCATCCATGTACATATCCAGGATGTCTTTCACTATCCTCTTGTCGTAAACATTATCCTTCCTGCCGCATATGCGTTTCGCCATCTTATTGGATGTCAATGCAGTTGTCCCTTTTTCTATTGGCATTTGATCTTGCCTCCTTATTTAAAATTTACTGTTCGATTGTGCTTGTAATATAAATTATCCTTTTCAATATAAACACGCAGAGTTTTTAATCCCAATACAATCTGTTTGTATTATATTAATTATTGTAAATAAAATTGCTATTTCATTCTCCGGGTGGA
This sequence comes from uncultured Eubacterium sp., assembly GCA_947385775.1. GTDB lineage: Bacteria > Bacillota > Clostridia > Lachnospirales > Lachnospiraceae > Eubacterium_J. The sequence continues at coordinate 2,877 of CANDMI010000114.1, forward strand.
CCGGGCGATTGAATGGACATTATCAGAAATTGCTTTATTAACTGTTTGAATCGCAGATACATTTAAGCAGACATATTTAGGCACTAAAATAAGTCCACTATCAGTCATGTATAATCAACTGATAATGGACTTATTTAGATGTCCAAAACATATGTGCAAGAATCTCCTTTCCTGTTTATTTTTATGGTCACTTTTATGGTCACTTTTTTATAAACTACTTTATATCCATTGATATTGCTAGTTTTTTAAATAGCGTACAGGGTTCAAGTCCCATCTTCCGCATTTAACCCTTGGGAAGCCTTGTAAATCATGGATTTACAGGGTTTTTTCTTTTTGGGAATTTTTTATCTGTTCCTTTTTTACTTGCAAGACTGCTTTGGAATTTTCTGGGACAACTTAACCGTGGGATATACGCACCTATCAAAGATTAAATTTATCAAAATCTACAAATAAATCATTGCCGAACATCTGCACATATTCCTTTACCACAGATAAATCGCTATGCCCCAGCATCTTTTGAAGCCGGAATTTTTTAGCGAATGTATGAAGCGTGTAATGGTGAAAAAACGGAGCGAGAAAATGATGCCGTTCAGAATAATGAAAGCACTAATGAAAAGGAAAACGAATTGCCGGAGTATGCCTTTGCGATTGAAGGATATGTAAAAATCCAAGAGTGGGAAATAGAAAACATCAATGTCAATGATTACTTGCCAAATGAAGCTATGACTTTAACATATGAAGGTATGTATAATCATGCTGCCTCGTAAGAATGCTTTCCCAATCACGTTCCTCTCTCAACACCCTTAAGACATGGATTTCTATACTTCTGCATTTCTCCGCCAGTTCCTTAATTCCGTAATTTTTACAAAAGCTTCTGCTAAAGGCAATTCCCTCCCAGCTTCCATATCGTCAATGCCCCGGTCAAGCATCTTAAGCAATCTTTCATGATTGATTGTATCTCTAACCTTTTCATCTTGTAATACATATGCCATAAATCCACCTGATTTACTCTTTTAAGCAAATCTAATTATCTGTCACTACGGTAAAACCTCTTACTATATAAAATACCATAGCCATACCTATGAATCAAGCTTTTTCTCATTTCTATTCTGACTAACACAAACTTTTGATTGACTTTCCTGTTTTCTACTGCTATGCTTAATCTTAAAAGACAAACCGCCTATTTCAATTTTGGTAAAAGCAATCGGATTATTGCAAAATCAGGATAAAACTTTTCCCCTGGCGCGGTCACGCCACAAGATATGGTCGCACAGAGGGCGAGGAAGTCTTTTTAATAAGGAGATCAAAAATGAAACAAGAAGAATATTGGAACCGTGTTTCAGAAAAAAAGGAATTTACTACGCCCTTTCAAGCCGAAAATTTTTCAAAATACGTGAAAAAAGATCATTTGATCCTTGATGTAGGCTGTGGATATGGAAGAACGCTTGACGAACTGTATCATAACGGCTATCGCAACCTGATTGGCATTGATTTTTCAAAAGGTATGATAGAAAGAGGAAAACAGCAGTTTCCCTACCTGGATTTACGGATAAAGGACAACGAAAAAATATCCCTGCCGGACGCAAGCGTCGATGCCGTGATCCTCTTTGCAGTTTTAACCTGCATACGGACAAATGAAGATCAAGAACAGCTATTGGCGGAAATTAAACGGGTATTGAAGCCACAGGGAATTTTGTATGTAAACGACTTCCTGCTGAATACAGACGAACGCAACCTTTCAAGATATGCAAAGTATAAAGAAGCTTACGGCATATATGGCGTGTTTGAACTTCCGGAAGGCGCGGTATGCCGACACCATGATGAAGCATGGATAAAACAACTTTTGAAAGATTTTTCCGAACAAGAATACAGCCATTTGACATTTACAACAATGAACGGGAATCCATCAAACGGATTTTATTTTATAGGACAGATGGAAAAAACAAACCAGATTTTTACATCTGGTATGCATCCTTAAGCCACTCCATCATCCTTTCTAATCGTATAAAATCCCTTATTCCCATTTTTCGTCTCATAGAGCGCGCTGTCCACCATTTCATAGCGCTTTTCAAAGGAATAGCGCTGCCTAGCGACGAAAATGCCTACACTGCAACGAAGAAACGGTTATGTCTCCCTGGCCTGTTTCATGCGAAGATGGAAACGGTGCATCATGACCCCGATATCCTGCTCCGGTTCGTGGATCTTTCCGACAAACACGACAAATTCATCGCCGCCCAGACGGTAAATCACGTCCTCTTTTCGAAAAGTCCTGCGAAGCGCCTTCGCAAACGCCATAAGCACGTTATCGCCCATCATATGGCCATTGGTATCGTTGATGTTTTTAAAATCGTCCAGGTCCATGATAAACATTGCATAATAGGCGCCGTTTGCAGATTGCTTGCGTTTTAGCTTTTTACAGATTTTCTGTTGCCCGGCTTCCCGGTTGTATACGCCGGTCAGCGCGTCGATCTGCGCTTTTTTTCGAAGCTCCTCCTTCCTGGTCTTGTCCTCGTCGATATTTTGCAGATAGCCAAACACCCTGCGCTCATGGGTGTAGCCATCCCAAAAATCAAACATGGTCATACGGTACCAGTTCCATTTGTCATCCGCCTTAGCCTTGCCCCGGATAACGGCAGACACAAAATGCTCCCCGCTTTTTATCTGGGAAAAAGCGTCTTCTATGATCTTCCCATACGCGCCGTCCACCCAGTCTTTATCCACCAATATCTGATGCAGGTTTTCCAACGTCACACGCTCTGATTCCTCCTGCCCGGTTTCTAACATCGTCACTTCCCCGCTTTTAGCGTCGTATAAAGTATGTATTCATCCTTATCCTCTAATTCCTTGATCACACGCTCCACCCACATCCGCTCTGTCAGATCCTCTGCGTCTCCCGCCACCGACGTAATCGTATTCCGGCACGACCGCCTTTGCGATCGTCGCGTTCCTTGTCAAAATGGAAATATGCCTCATTTGCGCGCGCGTCATACTCCCATACAGCGCCGCAAAATTTATGGAACAACGACGGAATATTCATCATAAGCCTTTTTTCCTCCCTGTAAGCTTCATAAAATCATCACGGACTGTATCTTATCATATTGGGAGGCGTGAGACAATGATTATTTCTTCACAATTGTTTCACAAAATGGCGCATCAATGGCGCATCGAAGGAAGCCGGCAAAAGCTTTCCCAATAATATCCGGTAAAACTCCCCCTTCGCCTCCTTTTCCATAAACGGGCAGTGGCCGCATTTTTCTAAAATGAAAGCTTCAAACGAACCCCCATTTAAAAACCCGTTTTTTTCTAATGGCTCTGTCACGCCTTTTACAGGATGCGGGTCATACGCTCCTTGTATCAGGCTGATCTTGCAGGAAATTTTGCAAAAAGCTTTTAATAAGCTCCCATCCGCCCGCAGCGCGGCGGCTTCCTTCCATACTTTTTGATACATCTGACTGTCCGTTTTATCCGGCAAATGCTGATTCCGATTTTCCAGACAATAGTGGTCTGATTTTTCCAGCGCCAGAGAGATTTTTTCCATATCCCCATCATCCGCCCGGTCGTCCAAAAGCCTTTGAAACGCCGCCGCGTCCTCCCCGGACATGTTTTGAAGCCTCCTTTGGTTTATCTGTGAAACGTATTTTTCCTCAAGCGGCGGACAGCCAATAAGGATCAGGCTTTTTGCATAAGCCTGGAAGTCTGCCGCAAAAAGCGCTGCAAGCCACGCGCCAAAGGAATGCCCGATCAAAACCGCTTTCCCATCGCAATGCTGCGCAATCTGGCAGCGCAGCTCTTTTATCAATTCCCAAACGCTGTACTTGGACTGGATCGCTTCCACAACGCCTCGCCCTGACGCTTCGCTTAATTCCTTCGCAAATCCTTTTAACGACCCGATCGCCCCAGGCCCGCCGTGAACTAAAACGATGGAATATGGCGCGTTTCCATATAACCGGACCATTCGCTTTTACACCTCTTTCTTCCTCTTTTTTCCCTTTTCCTTTTTATATCATATTCCAGTATAATAAGGAATTATAACCCCGTCCGGGGAGATCAGCAAGGATAAGATGAACTGATAAATCTTATAATCGGGACGCAAAGATTCTTATCTACGCTAAAAATTCCTGCATTGTTTATTAGTTAGGCTAAAATATCCGATAATTGTTCCAGGGTCAAGTGATAATCTTCCATAATCGATTCCTCCGCAAGCTTTTGAGTGACTCCAAGTTTGATTAATCTGTTAAAAGAAATGATGATGTCCCGTTTCGTCACCTGCTGGGTCACCTGTTTCGTCACCTGTTGGGTCACCTGTTGGGTCACTTGCTCAGTATTTCTGTCTAAATCTTCTTTCATGCGTTTTGTAATTCTTTGTTCCAAATCTAATAAATCCGACATGTCGTTTACCCCTTTCTTTATAATTCCGCTCTTGCACATAAACTCTCTGCGTTTTTCTGTATCAACTTCATCCGATAGAAGATACTTTAATTCTTTTAATGTTTTTAAAGTAAAGCCGCCTATACGATCTTTTTCCTTTTTAACCGCAGTTTCAATATCTGGAATCGAAAGTAATATTACACTGACTAAATCTCCGTTATCAAATTTTCTTCTTGGCGTCTCTAATGTTTCGTGGGCTCCATTGCAATATCGATATTCTTCGTCTGGTTGCACACTATAGCTTATAATAGGCTCTCTGATATCTGGGATCGGCCTATTATAACAGATCCAAATACTATAAACTTTACGGATAAAATGGTATTGCTCTTTTGTTTGCAATTCTGTTGCCATTGTTACACAAGCATAATAGACAGCCCTCGCCACTAAAGAATAAGACGTTAGATTGTCTGCATCAAAAGTTTCTTGCTTTACTTGCGGCTCTATATTTATACGCAAAAGGTTTTCTAACGCACCGTCAAACTCCAATACAAAATCCAGCCGTATGGCTTTTGTATCCATAGTTCCAAACTCTGTAGGCCCGCCTTTTAATTTAAACGCCTCTTCCTCACATGCGCCTATATACTCACAGAATTTATCAATTGAGACGCCTTTTATTTCCTTCACAACCCTGGACAAAAGAAAACCTGTAAAACGGGCGTCATGCAAAAAATCTTTTAAAACCTCATCATAATAAAATGGTTTCCCGGAACGCTCCACCTGATCTAACATTTCTGGCAGATCATTTATAAGTGATGTAACCTCTTCGCGTCTGCTGATCTGGTTATTTTGAGAGCATTTTGCTTTATCAAAAGCGTCTACATGTCGAGCTGGCATTGTATCTCTTATCCCCACTGGCGCCCTCCTGTATTTTTAACTTGATGTCTTATGATAGATATAATACTTATCCCTCCCTACCATCTCATTCGTTCCCACGCCTTACTTTTTGTATCATCCGTAGGACATTTAAAATCTAACTTTACCTATAACGCTCCTGGTCACAATACCATTTATAAAATAATAGCACAAACTTATGTTTTGTGCAATAAAACATAACTCCAATGAGCCGGATTCCCACAACCACTACTTTAATCATACGAGCTTTGCAGTATATGCAAAGTCCTAGAGCGTGTTTGAAAATTGCTTTCTGCCAGATGTGCTTCACACTTTGTGGAGGATATGTCCCAAATTTAGGAGGCATAGTGGGCTATGTGGACTAAATTTTGGGCGAATCCTCCGCGAAGTGGGGAGTGCAGATGGCGGGAATGATTTTTCAAACACGCTCTAGGCTGAACCAATGTCATTTAGTTAGTAGCCTTGAATCCCCCCCGGCATTTGACAT
>CANDMI010000115.1 GCA_947385775.1 uncultured Eubacterium sp.
AAGATCGAAGACGATGCAAGGACAGCGGTAGTCGACAAGGCGAAAGATTACATTACGCGTGCCGGCGGGACTGTTACGGAAGTTGAAGATTGGGGTAAAAAAAGATTAGCCTATGACATTCAGAAAATGAGCGATGGTTTTTTCTATTTTATCCAGTTTGATGCGCCGGCGACAGCTCCAGTGCAGCTGGAAGACAATGTCCGCATTATGGATCATGTTCTTCGGTATTTATGCGTTCGCAAAGACGAGGCGTAATCGATAAGGAGAACGAAGTATGAATAAAGTAATCTTGATGGGACGGCTGACCAGGGACCCGGAGGTGCGTTATTCCCAGGGAGAACAGTCCCAGGCTTATGCCAGATATACATTAGCGGTCGACAGGCGGTTTACAAGAAACAATGGCGGGGACAGCCAGCAGACAGCGGATTTTATCAGTTGCGTTGCGTTTGGCCGTTCTGCGGAATTTGCGGAGAAATATTTCCACAAAGGCTTAAAGCTGGTCGTGACCGGGCGCATACAAACCGGAAGCTATACTAACCGGGATGGGCAGAAGGTGTACACGACGGATGTAGTTGTGGAAGATCAGGAATTTGCGGAAAGCAAAAACGCAAGCGCGCAAAATACGGACGCTTTCATGCCAGTCGATAACAGGCCGTCGCCAAGCGCGGCAGGCGATGGGTTTATGAATATTCCAGATGTAATTGATGAGGAATTGCCATTCGCATGATCAATACCAGACATGGCGGCTGGAATTTAACAGGAGGTAAAAGTCATGGCTTATAATAGAAGCGACAGGGGCGACGGCCCTCGCAGGAGAACCATACACAGAAGGAAAAAAGTATGCGTATTCTGTGGAAAAGATAATGTAATCGATTATAAAGATGTAAATAAATTAAAACGTTATATTTCAGAAAGGGGAAAAATCCTGCCAAGAAGAATTACAGGAAATTGTGCAAAGCACCAAAGAGCGCTCACAGTAGCGATTAAGCGTGCGCGCCACTTGGCATTGATGCCTTACGTACAGGATTAACCACCAGGAGTTTACAGACAGGTATTGCCGATATGACAATACCTGTTTTTCGTTTATAAAGGGAAAATATATGAGCACAAATCCATTACAACTAATTGAATTGCTAAAAGGGCATAACAGCTATATACAGACACACAATTATCCAGACCCGGATGCGGTTGCAAGCGCTTATGGGCTCCAATATTTTTTAAAGATGCATGGGATCGACGCGCAGATCTGCTATGACGGAACGGTGGAAAAGCTAAGCACAAAAAAAATGTTTGAAGTGTTTGGCATTCAGGTATTGCCGCCTCAGGAGATTGGCAAAATGCAAAGGGAAGATTATATCGTAACGGTGGATTCCCAAAAATACAATGTCAATATGACAGATTTTATAGGCGACGAGGTGGCGTGCATTGACCACCATCCGACCTTTATCGCCTGCGAATACAAATATAAGGATGTGCGAATCGTAGGCGCATGTTCGACCCTGGTGGCGGAATATTTTTACAAAACAGGCACGCCGATAGATGTGTCCGTAGCGTCCGCGTTGGCATATGGCATGAAAATGGACACCAGCGATTTTATCCGTGGCGTGACAAATCTGGACGTGGATATGTTCGCGTATGTATACAAGCAGGCGGACATGGGAAAAATACGCACTATGTACAATAATGTGCTGGAACTTAGCGACTTAAAGGCATATGGAGCGACGATCGACGATATCCGCATTTATGACAAGGTCGGGTTTGCGTGCCTGCCGTTTGACTGCCCAGACGCGCTGATAGCGATCATTTCCGATTTTATTTTGTCACTAAATGTCGTAGATATTTCAGTCATTTATGCGGTTCGTAAGGACGGAGTGAAGTATTCTGTCCGCAGCGAGCTGGACGAGATCAATGCGGGCAAATTAGTGCAGCGGGCGTTGGAAAAATATGGGAACGGCGGAGGCCACCAGGCGATGGCGGGCGGTTTTATCCCAAGGGGAAACCTGGATAAAATGAGCGCCGGGTTAAAACAGGTGGAGGCTGAATTTATGAAGCAGCTAAGCCTGTTTAGAAAGGAATGTGTATGAAAAAAGTAACAAGGAATGCAGCGCTTTTGGCGTTTGCGCTGGTCGTTTTGGGCGTGTATTATTATGTGACGATCCCTGCCATCAATATCCACTCTACGGGCTTTTGGACTGTATTGATGACATTGGTTTTGCTCATTACGGTCTTGTATACCGCGACCCAGTTCCGCAAGCAGTCGGACAGCGGCGTGGTGCAAAAAAGGTCGCTGCGAAAAGCCTACAAGGAATTTCGGTTTGTAAAGGTCGGGGCGTTGGTGTTTTTTGCGCTGTTTGCGGTATTTATCATCGGAAACATTTTATCCTCTCCGATCGTAAATGCGGGAAAATACAAAAACCTGATGAAGATCCAGGAAAGCAATTTCACAGAGGATGTGGAGCAGGTGCGCTATAATACGATTCCTTTGCTGGACAAAGACTCCGCCGCGCTTTTAGGAAACCGAAAAATGGGCAGTATGGTGGATATGGTCTCCCAGTTCGAGGTCAGCACAGACTATACGCAGATCAACTACAAAGGCACGCCTGTGCGCGTCACGCCGCTGGTGTACGCCAGCGCGATCAAATGGCTGACGAACCATAGGGAGGGGATTCCGGCCTATATCTTAATTGACATGGCGACGCAGGATACGAAATGCGTCAAGCTGGATAAGGCGATCAAATATTCGAAATCCGAATATTTTAACCATAACATATACCGCCATCTGCGCTTTCGGTATCCGACCTATATTTTCGACGACCAGATCTTCTTTGAGATCAACGATGAAGGCACGCCTTATTGGGTATGCCCGGTGAAAAAATTTAACATTGGCCTGTTTGGAGGGCAGACCATCGGAAATGTTGTGCTCTGCAACGCTCAGACCGGCGAATGCACCGATTATCCGGTGGAGAAGGTTCCAACCTGGGTGGATAAAGTCTATTCCGCGGAATTGCTGATCCAGCTGTACAATTTTTACGGCATGTACCAGCACGGGTTTTTTAACAGCGTCCTTGGGCAAAAGGACTGCCTGACGGCGACCAACGGCTATAATTACATTGCAAATGACGACGACGTATGGGTATATACTGGAGTCACATCCGTCAGCAAAGACCAGTCAAACGTTGGGTTCGTGCTGATGAACCAGCGCACGATGGAGACGAAATACTATAAAGTGGAAGGAGCGATCGAAGATTCCGCGATGTCCTCCGCCGAGGGGCAGGTGCAAAACCTGGGTTATAAGGCGACCTTCCCGCTGCTTTTAAACATTTCAGACGAGCCGACTTATTTTATGGCGTTAAAAGACGGCGCGGGGTTAGTAAAAAAATACGCGATGGTAAACGTCCAGAAATACCAGTGGGTAGCCATTGGCGATACCGTCAAAGAATGCGAGAATGTCTATATAAAATTACTCGCGACAAACGGGATATCCAACAGTGCGGACGAAAGCCTTTTTGAGCAGGCAAGGGGCAGGATCGATACGATCGCGCCGATCGTAATCGAAGGAAACACCCATTATTACGTATTGCTGGAAAATTCGGATAAGCTGTTTGACGTAAACGCCACAGATCAGAATTTACAAAGGATCATACAATATAAGCAGGGCGATTCTATCAGCTTCACCTATTCCGCAGAAGAATCCGGCAGGAATACCGTGACGGCTATCGAATGACGCATGATAAAAAGAAACGGGGATCGCGCGCCGCAGGGCGCGTTTTCCTCGTTTTCGGCTTTTTATGCGCCCGGCGCGTATACTTCCCTACTCGATTCCATAACATTTTTCTTCACATTCCCTATAGCTCATGGTATAATAAGTAACAGTTCCGTTCCAGCATAACAGACAGGACATATGATATCTTCGTTTGTTATGCGGGAATACGTATCGTTCATGGAGGCAGGCAATGAATAAAAAGGTGAAATTAAAAGGACAGCTCCGTAATTATATGCTTAGCCCAATACTGCTGACAGGGATATTGATCGCGCTGAACATCCCAATGTATTTTTACATGGTGGAAGCGGGAGTCGCGGTATCCGTGTTTGTGGTCATTTATTTTGCCATTGTATGCTTTAACTATCAAAAAAAGAAGCCGCTGTTTGCAGACGAGATCATAGATTTTGCAACCCAGTACGGCACAGTGCAAAAAAGGCTGCTGGATGACTTTGATATTGCGTATGCGCTTCTTGACAACACAGGAAAAATACTATGGGTAAACAAAAAATTCACGGAGCTGACCGGCAAGGATAAGAATTATCGAAAATCGATAACCTCCTTGTTTTCGCACATTACAAAGGAGATCATCCAGAAAAACAAAAGCGAGTCCCAGCTGCACATCAAATACAATAACATCGAATTGCGCGCGCAGCTAAAGCGCATTGAATTTTCCAATATTTCGCTGGAAAATGAAATGATATCGATCGAAGAAAACGGGGAATACCTAACGACGCTGTATTTATTTGATGAAACCCAGCTAAACCGCTATATCCGTGAAAACGACGCGCAAAAGCTGGTGGCGGCGCTTGTGTATATCGACAACTATGAGGAGGTGCTAAACAGCATCGAGGACGTCAAGCAGTCTTTGCTCATAGCGTTAATTGACCGCAAGGTCAATAAATATTTTTCCAATATGGATGGGCTTGTGCGCAAGGTGGAAAGGGATAAATATTTTGTCGTCTTTCGATATATGTATCTGACGGAAATGGAAGAGGATAAATTCAGCCTGTTAGAAGAAGTAAAGACCGTTCGGGTTGGAAACGAAATGTCTGTTACCTTAAGCGTCGGCATCGGAAACACAGGAGCCACGTATAACCAGAATTACGAATATGCGCGTATGGCCATCGGCCTTGCGCTTGGCAGGGGCGGCGACCAGGTCGTTGTAAAAGAAGGCGACCGGATCACCTATTATGGCGGAAGCTCCAAGCAGGTGGATAAGCAGACCCGTGTCAAGGCGCGCGTCAAGGCGCATGCGCTGCGGGAGATTATCGCAAGCCGTAACCATGTGATCGTTATGGGGCATAACATCGCGGACGTGGATTCTTTTGGCGCCGCGATCGGGGTATACTGCGCCGGACGCGTACTGGATAAAAAAGTCCAGATCGTGTTAAACGAGGTCACCACATCGCTTCGACCATTAAAGGAACGGTTTTCAGAGGAAAATGGATACGAACCGGATATGTTTTTAACGAGCGACGAAGCGATCGAATTGACAGATAATCAGACATTAGTCATGGTTGTAGATACAAATCGCCCGAATTACACTGACTGTCCTGAAATACTGAAAATGACCAAATCAATTGTCGTATTTGACCATCACAGACAAGGAAGCGAGGTCGTTGAGAACCCGATCTTGTCTTATATCGAACCATACGCATCCTCTACCTGCGAGATGATCGCGGAGGTGCTGCAATATTTTACGGAAAATATCAAGCTGACCGCCTGTGAAGCGGACGCGATCTATGCGGGCATTTTGATCGATACAAACAACTTTATGCAAAAGACCGGCGTGCGCACATTTGAAGCGGCGGCGTACTTAAGGCGCTGCGGCGCGGAAGTGACCAGGGTGCGCAAAATGCTGCGAAACGATATGGCGGACTATAAAGCCAGGGCGGAAGTTATGCGCCATGCCGAGGTTTACCATGGGGCGTTTGCCATTTCCGTCTGTCCGGCGGAAATCGTAGAAAGCCCGACTGTGGTCTGCGCGCAGTCCGCAAACGAGCTTTTGAACATTATCGGGATCAAAGCGTCGTTTGTGCTGACGGATTACCAAAACAAAATATACATCAGCTCCAGGTCGATCGATGAGATCAACGTGCAAAGCATTATGGAGCGTCTCGGGGGAGGCGGACATTTAAACATCGCCGGAGCCCAGCTGCCGAATTGTTCTGTGGAAGAAGCAAAATACAGGATACGGCAGATCATAGATGAAATGATAGAGAAAGGGGAAATAGAAAGATGAAAGTAATTTTATTGCAGGATGTAAAATCAGTTGGAAAAAAAGACGAGATCGTGGATGTCAGCGCGGCTTATGCGCATAATATGCTGATTAAGAAAAAACTTGGGGTGGAAGCCACCAGCCAGGCGTTGAACGATTTGAAATTAAGAAATAAGCACGCGGATAAAGTCGCGGAAGAAAATCTGGAGATGTCCAGGCAGCTTGCGGACTCTTTAAAGGACAAAAAAGTGGAGATCAAAATGAAAACGGGAGAAGGCGGCAGGACGTTTGGCTCGGTTTCCACAAAGGAGATCGCCCAGGAAGTGAAAAAACAGCTTGGGCTGGATCTGGACAAAAAGAAAATGCAGCTTGTAGAGCCGATCAAGGCGTTAGGCGTATACGAAGTGCCGGTGAAATTACATCCGCAGGTGACGGCGCAATTAAGAGTGCATGTAGTTGAAGGTTAAATCAAATGGAAGAGGCGCTTATCAAACGGACGATGCCAAACAGCATCGAAGCGGAGCAGTCCGTCATCGGCTCTATGATCATGGACCGGGACGCGATCATCGCGGTTTCCGAAATATTAGTGACGCAGGATTTTTACCATAAGCAGTACGGGGCGTTGTTTGAAGCAATGGTGGAGCTGTTTGACGCAAACGAACCGGTGGATTTTATCACGCTGCAAAATAAGCTTCGGGAAAAAGACGTGCCGCCGGAGATCAGCAGCTTAGAATATATCAACGACCTTTTGGCGGCGGTGCCTACCTCCGCAAACGTCCGCTATTATGCGGACATTGTAAAAGAAAAGTCACTGCTGCGCAGCCTGATCAAGACGACCGAGCAGATCCAAAACCAGTGTTATCTGGAAAACGAGGATCTGGAAACGATTTTTGCGGATACAGAAAAAAGCATATTTCAATTGCTCCAAAGCAGGAGCGTCAGCGATTTTGTCCCGATCAAGCAGATCGTGATCAACGCGCTGGATCGGATTGAAAAAGCTTCAAAGACCCAGGGAAATGTGACGGGGATCGCCACCGGATTTTTGGATCTGGATTACCGGATGTCTGGAATGCAGCCTTCGGATCTGATTTTGATCGCGGCGCGCCCTTCCATGGGAAAGACCGCGTTTGTGTTAAATATCGCGCAGTATGTCGCGTTCCACAGCGGGCTGTCTACCGCGATCTTTAGCCTGGAAATGTCAAAAGAGCAGCTGGTGAACCGCTTGTTTTCCCTGGAATCCAGAGTTGACGCGCAGGTTTTGCGAAATGGCAGCTTAACGGACAGCGATTGGGAAAAATTGATCGAAAGCGTAGGCGTGATCGGAAGCTCGAACCTGATCATCGACGACACGCCTGGCATTTCCATATCCGAGCTTCGGTCGAAATGCCGCAAATACAAGCTGGAGCATGATCTAAAGCTTGTGATCATTGATTACCTCCAGTTAATGTCCGGCACAAGCCGCAAAACAGATTCCAGGCAGCAGGAAATATCGGATATTTCCCGTTCGTTAAAAGCGCTGGCAAGGGAATTGAACGTCCCGGTCGTCGCGCTTTCCCAGCTAAGCCGCGCGGTAGAGCAGCGCCCGGACCACCGCCCGATGCTTTCCGACCTGCGTGAGTCAGGGGCGATCGAGCAGGACGCGGACGTGGTGATGTTTATTTACCGGGACGATTATTACAATAAGGACTCCGAGCATAAAAACGTCGCCGAGATCATAGTCGCCAAGCAAAGGAACGGCCCGATCGGGACAGTGGAGCTGGTATGGCTGCCGCAGTTTACGAAGTTTGTGAATATGCAGAAGAATTAATGCCGTTCACAAAAAGTTTTCCACATATTTATCAAAAAAGACAGGTTTTATAAAGGCAATCGACAAAATAATGGCAGGCGTCTCTGTAAAAAGGGGAATGCCTGTTTTGTTTTGTCGTTTTTTCCCGATGAAATCAAATTGTGCGTAGACAAGCTGTGGGATATACTTAAGGAAAGACTAGCTAAGTTTGCGTAGCTCACGGATATAGAAAAAGGAGGTTTTTAAGTGGAAAAAGTACGTTATATGATTTCCGACGCTGCGAATATTGTGGAAGTGGAGTCCCACGTCCTGCGGTATTGGGAAGAAGAGCTGGAATTGGATATCCCAAGGAATGAACTGGGGCATCGTTACTATACGCAGGAAAACATACATGATTTTTTGAGGATAAAGGAACTAAAG
>CANDMI010000116.1 GCA_947385775.1 uncultured Eubacterium sp.
GGAATTTTATACTGGCAAAAGGCGCAAGTTATTGGCAGGCGGTTTCGAAACATATCAATTTTCGATAACCAGCCGGAAGCAAGCCGAGGACCTGTCCCGATGAGACTTGCGCAGGGATGTTAGAAGCCCTTAGCATTCTGTTTTTAACAGGATTTTCGGGCAGGGATGCCCGAAAAAGGGATTGCCGCCATGGATGGCGATGCAATCCCGGTCCGTCCGGTATCGATAACTTATAAACAGAATGCTTAGTGCTTCTTACATCCCGGAGCCGGAACATCCGGACAGGCCACCGGCTTGATTCCAGCGTCCGGATAGCACAAACCTTCAAAATTTCTCAAAACCGAACTGCCGAATAATTGCCTATTATTGATGATTTACACGTTAGCGCCCCAACCCGTGAAAAGTACGATTTGGCAAATGAAACTGCTCGCGGGTATAAAAATTTATTGTGGATTAGCAGAATATGTGGTACAATGCAGGCAGCAACCGTGTTAAAGGGTGTGTTGACCTCATTCTACATAGAATGGGGGTGATGCGGATGAACAGAAGAAAGAAGAAAAGTAATAAGAACGACAAATTATTTGACTTCAAAGACCTTATGGCGTTCGGTACGTTCATTTTAGCATTGCTGACATTCATTTACTTGATTTGTCATTAGCGATATCTTAGCATAGCAAAAGCCACCCTGAAACTTTGACCAAGCGAACGGGTGGCAATGCTATCTTATACTGGTCAACCCCCTTACGGGCGGTTGCTTTTTATTTCGTGTTTTTACTATAGCATATCTTATTTTTAATTTCAAGTGTTTATTTTTTGCTTATTAAGAAAAAAACATCACGCTATACATTTTCATCCGCCCGCCGCTTTAAAGACTCAAAGCTCACTCGCGCCCAAATTCCAAAACCGCCGATTTTGCCAGCTGATCCACCTCCTCGTTATATTGCTCCCCCGTATGCGCTTTCACTTTCGAAAATATGACCTCCACCCGTTTTGCAATAGTTTCATAAAATTCGACATATTCCCTCGTAAAATCCAGATTTGCTTTCCAGTCCTTTTTCGCCCACATCTCGATTCCCGCATAGTCGTAATAGATCTTTATCCGCTCCAGACCCTCTTCATCCGCATACCGCATCGCATATTTCGCCGCTTCCAGCTCTCCCGCTACATTCCTTAGCTTGATAAGCTCCGGGCGGTTGCCTGCAAATTTATAAGCGATTTTCCTGCCATTGACAAAAAGCAATACCGCGCTGCCGTATACCTTTTTACGGTTGTCATAGCTTCCATCTATATAAGCGTAAACGTCACATTCCGGCGCGGCTTTTCCCCCGTCATCTTTTTTTCCCGCGCCCCCCTGCACATACTCTAATGCCGTTTCGTAGTCGGGAAATGATTTATAAATCGCCCCTGAAAATCCATCCACCTGCTTTTTGCATTCTGCCCAGGTTGTATAAACGCCATTCTTTCGCCCTTTTTTTACCGCATAATATTTTTTTGCCAATTTGACCTCCCTATTTTCATACAAAAACACTCCTGCCTGAATCACTATACCATAAGCCCGCTTAAATTACAAACAAAGCGTATGTAAAATCATACAGAAACGAAGCAAGCTGGCGACGGCCGCATCCATTTTCAGAAGCGCTTTTAACTAACTATTTGAAAAATGACTGTAAATCTTCCTTAAAATGACATACAACTGACACATGCGTCCTATAAGCTACTATCAAGCCAAGGAACTGATCATAAATCACAAACAACAAATGGAGGTAAAATAGGATGAAACGAAACGTATTTGTATGGATGGCGGCAACAGCATTAACTTTAAGCCTGGCTTCCCCTGTAGCGGCAGCCGGAAGATGGGGCGGCACAAGAAATTATACGAACGTTAATAGCGGCGCAAAAAACAATGTAAACGTAAATGGCGGCATCGCAAGAAACTATGTGGACAAGGATGGCGACGGCATCTGTGATTATTTTGTGGACGCAAACAAAGACGGCGTGTGCGACCATTGTGCCTGGACAACCGGACGTGGAATGGGATGCGGCAGATTCTTTGTGGACGAGGATGGCGACGGCATCTGCGATAACTTTGCGAACGGCAATTATGGATGCGGCAGATTCTTTGTGGATGAAGACGGCGACGGCGTATGTGACAACTATCCAAACAGAGGCATGGGTATGGGCCGAGGCAGAAGAGGACGACTTACGTTTTAATAAACGATCGATTGACCTGCGCAGTTTGCGCAGGTCATTTTCATTTGAAATCCTTCATAAAGCAGTTGGCTTTTCTTTTTATCTCCCATTTCATCTTTGTTTCCAATATTTTAAACAAAAGCGCAAGCAGCGCGATTTTTACGTATTGCCAGTTCAAACAACCCGTCGATTTCTATATTCATCTTTGGCTTCCCCGCACCGATCAAATGGCTCTTACTCCAGCCCACAGGTAATTGTGCGTATCCCCCGGACAGCTTAAAATTCAAATCCGACGGCTGCTTTGTAAAAGTAAATTCGACAGCGGAGCCATCCGCTTTCAAGGAAAAATCCTTTTTTATCGGGATAGAATTTATATCCACGGCATCACCGGCAGAATCCATACAAATTTTACCGCCGCTTTTTTTGTTATTTATTTCCACCGCGCATCCCTTTGTCACGATATCTGTATCCATATCGATATTGTTTAAAACAATGCCAGCGCTTTTTCCAATGATCCGAAGGCTCGAAACTTTATCCGGTATTTGGATAACCGCCCCGCCCTCCCGAATCGTAGGTGCCATGCCTTTTCCTATATAACGAAGCGATATTTTATATTTTTTGCCATCCATTTTTTCAGACAGATTGTATGCCGCATCGGAGGCGGTACCGTAATATTTTATTTCCACCGTATCCGCTTTGCTCTTTTTCAATTTTACATTTGCCCCTTCCACATGGATTTCCACATTGTCCATATGGCTGGCGCTTTTATTCTTCGCATTCGCCTTTGTATCTTTGACACAGAACGCAAAAACAATGCATAGCGCGATACTGATGCAAAATCTAAAATGCAAATTTATTTTTTTGATCCAATTTATTTTTCTTACCCAATTCATTTCATTCCCCCAATATATAGCTTAAGCGTTCCTAAATGACGTGCGCATTTATATTATAGCGAAATTTAATATATCAATTGTATCCCATTTTCCGCACAGTAACGAATCCAGCCATCCCCCGGCTTTTGATCTGTGACAATATAATTGACGCTTTTTAAGTCGATCAGGCATACAAACGCAGTCTGGTCAAATTTGGAATGGTCTGCAAGGAGCGCCACCTCGCCCGCCTGTTTTAGCATTCGCATTTTTATCTCCGCTTCCGCCTCGTTGGAATCCAATACGCCTTTTTCGACGCTTAATCCTCTACAGCTGATTAATGCTAAATCTACATTATATTTTGCAATGTTTGTTTTTGCAAGCTGCCCCTGTAAAGACAGGGATTTTTTATTAAATTCCCCGCCCGTGGAAATAATATGCAGCGAGGACTGTTGAAACTCTCTAAATACTTCTGTGGAATTTGTAACAATCGTAACCTCACGTCCATCCGGTATCATTTTTAACGCTTCCATAACAGTCGTGCTGGAATCTGTAATGATCGTATTCCTGCCCTCCAGCAATCCCGCAGCTTTGTTTGCGATTGCCTGTTTTTCTTTTAGATTTTCCGTCAGGCGCTTATAAAAATGTATGTTATCTTTCTGGATGTCCGCATTCCAGATCGCCCCGCCATGGATCCTTGTCACAACCCCTTCCGCCTCCAGCTTGTCCAGGTCGCGCCGTATCGTTTCTTCTGTCACGGAATACTGCATACTCAATTCTGATACCGAAACCTTTTTTGCACTTTGTATTGTTTGCTTTATGAATGCTAATCTATCTTTGGACATACATTTTTCCTCTCTTTGTCTGAAGCGTGCCTACTTTATATAATATAACAACCAACATGTGATATGCAAGCATTAATTTATTTGTCTGGTTCTATACTGCCGGTTTTCGCTTATTTTGCTTAAAACCGTGGCATGTAAAAGAATTTTGACGCTATTTTTCCACAAAAGCAAAGATATTTGATAGACTATTTCCACCATTTACCGTATGATAGTAACCGTTCAGGCACATCTTTTCCACGACCGGGCACGTAACCGTTAAAAATTTCCAAACGGTTCTATAGGATAAGCAAAATTTACGACAGAAAGGAGACATGTATGGAAATTGGAAAAAAGCTAAAAAACGCAAGGCTCCAAAAAGGACTGACGCAGGAAGCAGTTGCGGAAAAAATCCAGGTATCGCGTCAGACGATCTCAAACTGGGAAAACGAACGCTCCTATCCCGATATTGTAAGCGTCGTAAATCTAAGCAACCTTTATAAAATCAGCCTGGATGAATTATTAAAGGAGGACAAACGTATGCTGGAACATTTAGAGGAAAGCACGGACATCGTAAAGAGCAACAAAAAGCTGGCTGCGACAATCATCATCCACATTGCTCTGCTTTTTGCGCTCGTGCTGCTCAATCATCTGGCGCCAAATACAGAGACGTTTTTAGTCGCGGTTTTTGTAGTGGCGATCATTAATTTATCGCTGTTACTGTATCAGATTATCAAGCGGTTATAAAATTTTAATTTAAGAATTTTTCAAATTGAAAGGAGTTTCCATTAAATGTAGTTTCAAATAGAATGAGCTTTCAAATAAAATTTCAAATATATTTCAATCGAAAGGAGTTTCATATGGACACACAGATATCAGCGGTGCTTCTTATATGCTTTGCCGCTATCGTTGTCGGAACGTTTGATATAGGATTTCAGCTTTTTCAGATCGCGTCTTTGGACGCAAAGGCCAGGGGATTTCGCCATCCCAAATTATTGGGATTTCTTGCTATGGGCGGCGATCATTCCTCCGGGCTGCTTATGTATTTTATTTTAAGAAGAAAGCATCCGGTATTAAATATGTCAAAAGAGGCTTCCAAAGAAATCGAAAGCAGGAAAAAACGGGCCGGCGCAGGGATTTTCTTCCTGGCGCTTGGAGCGATCGGTTTCGTGATCACACTTTCATTCCTATAAGGAGAAACGCCATGAATGTGATAAATCAGGCATGCAACGCCTTTTTACAAATCGCGCTTTTTACTTTCCTTCCTTTTATCTGGTACAGGATACGCTATAAAAAACGCTCCGGTTTTTTGGAGTGGATCGGCCTGAAAAGACCGTTTGCATTTAATCGCTCCCTTTTGGGATTTACGGCTTTTACAACCGTCGCTTTCCTGGCGGTTTCCACTGGGATTTTATATGCGCTAAAAGATGTAGACACCGCCGCTTCCAAGTTTACAGGCATGGGGATCGCCGCGCTTCCAGGCGCGCTTATTTACGCTTTCCTCACGACAGCGCTGTCTGAAGAAATCTTGTTTCGGGGTTTTTTCCTGAAACGCCTGTCGTCCAAGTTTGGTTTTTGGATTGGAAACTTCATTCAAAGCACGGTTTTTGGACTGCTGCATGGCGCAATGTTTATTTCCAAGATTCATCCTGGAAAAGCTTTTCTGATCCTAGCATTTACAGGCATGATCGCATGGTGTATGGGTTATGCGAACGAGAAAAAAGCGGGCGGCTCTATTTTTCCAAGCTGGATCATCCATGGGATCGCCAATCTGTTTTCCGGGATTGTCGCGATGTTTTGCATAATAAGCTGAAATATATGATTCTCTAAACGCGCACCCGCTGATACTTCATTTTACGGCTGCATCGCTTATGCTTCATTTGATTATGAGCCTTTTGTGATCAGCCGTTCCCCTTTCCCAGCCCATGGTTATCCAATATTTTTCTGCAAATGACCCAGATTTGCTGTGCCATCTACCTAAGCTAAATATTTGCATCTTTATTGAATACATGATTTTTGCTATGTTCTTTGCCAATATTCGTTTCCCGGCAATCTCGCATACACAGATTCAGCCAAGGATTATCTTCTACAAGTTCGTCAAGAATAATGGTGATTTTACGACTCGTCACAGGGCTTCTCGAAACGTACACAGAACCTTGCAGCCAAACAAAATCATTTTTTATCATATGCTTTTTGATAATCTCATAAGCATTGTTCCAACTGTCTCCCGGATAGTATCTTGAAAGCGCCTTTGTATCAAGATCAAAGCTGATCTGTTTTCTTCCCGTAGGCATAACTGCTACCTCGCTGCCAATAATTTCAGCATATCGCAGCATTCTCCTGGATCATCCTCTATCCAAAGCCAGGAAACAGCGTTTTGGACAAATGATCTGCTTTTACCAAGGTTTAACACCCCCAAATCCAAGCACCCATATTGATCCTCTCCTCCTTCAAACACCAACCGATATGAATCCCCGCTTGAATTTTCTACTTTGCCAGCCCGATTGTCAAACGCCTTTTCCGCAGTCTGATGGAGTTTTTTCAAATCCTCACCCGTAACGCTTTTTTTAATCTCAATGATTGAACTATACATGTTTTATTTATTCTCCCAATTTCTACATTTCGTTCTTCTCTGTCTTTATTATAAAGGTTTCTTTAAAATAAAGCAATGCCGGAAAAAACAAAATGTAAAAGCTAGTTACAGTTCAGCCCAGGACTTTGCATTTACTGTAAAGTCCGTATGATAAAGCAGCGAAAGACAGGAAGCCCGCCTTCGGGAAATTGCAGTATTGACAACAAACCTGGGGTAGGTTATGCTTTTTTAAGAAACAGGCAGAAAACGAAAGGAGAAAACCATGAAACACAAAACCCCGGGCACAGTCTGCAAACGGCTGATGCTTGCGGCAGCGATCCTGCTGCCCATTATCATATCGAAAGTCACTGTATTTGCCAGCGCTGGCGCGGATGAAGCGCCGGACACCCGCTTTTACATGACTTTCTGGTCATTGCTTCCGCCAGTTATCGCAATCGGCCTTGCGCTGATCACAAAAGAGGTGTACACCTCCCTTTTCGTAGGCATCATCGTAGGCGGTATGCTGTATTCTGAATTCAGCTTTGAAGGCACCTTAACCCACGCTTTTAACGACGGCATTGTAGCGTCTTTGGCTGATTCCTATAATGTCGGCATCTTAGTATTTTTGGTCATCCTTGGCATTATGGTTATGCTGATGAATAAGGCAGGCGGCTCCGCCGCGTTTGGCAGATGGGCGGCTGAACATATCAAGTCACGGGCAGGGGCGCAGCTTGCAACCATCGCCCTTGGCGTGCTGATTTTTATTGACGATTATTTTAACTGCTTAACGGTAGGCTCTGTGATGCGGCCTGTAAGCGATAAAAGTAAAATCAGCCGCGCAAAGCTTGCTTACCTGATTGACGCGACGGCGGCTCCGGTCTGCATCATTGCTCCGGTATCCTCCTGGGCGGCGGCGGTGTCCTCTTATGTGGAGGATGGAAACGGGCTGTATCTTTTTATCCGCGCCATTCCCTTTAACTTTTATGCGATACTGACCATTATTATGATGATTTTCCTATCCATAACAAGCTTAGACTACGGCCCGATGGCGATGCATGAAAAAAACGCCAGGGAAAAAGGAGATATTTTCTCCGGCATGAAAAATATCGCGGCTGCGGCCGATGAATCCAGCAATCCAAACGGCAGGGTTTTAGATCTGGTTTTGCCGATCGGGGTGTTGATCGTATCCTGCGTCATCGGCATGATCTATTCCGGAGGCTTTTTTAAAGGGGAAAGCTTTGTAGACGCGTTTTCCAATTCCGACGCGTCAATCGGGCTGATGCTTGGCTCCGCCGTAACGCTGGTGGCCACCATCATTTACTATCTGCTTCGCAGAGTTTTAACGTTTAAGGAGATTACCGCATGTATCCCGGAGGGCTTTAAGTCCATGGTTCCCGCTATTCTGATCTTGACCTTTGCCTGGAGCTTAAAGGCAATGACCGACAGCCTTGGCGCAAAGCAGTATGTAGAAGCCCTTGTAAAAGGCTCCGCCGGCGGCTTCCAGTCATTTCTGCCAGCCATTGTATTTTTGGTTGCCTGC
>CANDMI010000117.1 GCA_947385775.1 uncultured Eubacterium sp.
GGGGGCCTGTCCCGATGTGACTTGCGAGGGGATGTTAGAAGCCCTTAGCATTCTGCTTTTAACAGGATTTTCGGGCAGGGATGCCCGAAAAAGGGATTGCCGCCATGGATGGCGATGCAATCCCGATCCGTCCGATATCGACAACTTATAAACAGAATGCTTAGGGCTTCTTACATCCCGGAGCCGGAACGTCGGGACAGGCCCCCGGCTTGCTTCCAGCGTCCGGTTAGCACAAACCTTCAAATTATCCCAAAACCAAACTGCCGAATAACGCTCTATTATTGATGATTTACACGTTAGAGTCCCAACTCATAAAAAGCAACCATTCATGTGGCTGGTAAAAAAAGAGGTTGCAGCTATGGCTAGGAGAACGCTTGGAGAGGTGATTTGCCCGGCGTCCGGTTAGCTTAGCTATAGTTACTCCTCATTGTAATCTGTTTCATAACACCTCCGCCATGCCCAATTGCAAACATCCATCCGGATTTGTGTGCCTTGAAATGATCTTTCCCTGTAAAACCAGCCCTACCCATTGATTTGGGTATACTTGTTATATTTGCTCCCATGTTAATCTTTCTGCCATAAAACAACTTCCTTTCCCCTTATGCTACGCCAGCCGTCTCCCAACCCGCGTCCCCATCTTAACCCGCGTCTCGATCCCTCTTTTTGAATTGTGCAAAATATCCGGATCCGGCTGCGCCGCGTCCGCTTTTGTCAATAAAATCACGGTAGAGCCACCGTACGCGAAATTTCCTTTTTCCTGGCCCCTTCGCACAGCGCGTCCCCCCGGCCTGTTTTCAATCTTTCCGACAAGCATCGCGCCTACCTCCATTTGCAGCACATCGCCAAAGCGCTTTGTACGCAAAAGCGTATACTCCCTTTCATTCTCTTTATAAATAGGAAAATACTCGTTCGCGACCGGGTTGACCGTATGGAAAATGCCTGGGATGTGGACGGATTTTAAGGCGTATCCGTCGTCCACGTAAATGTAACGGTGATAATCCTCCACGCACAGCCGGAAAATCCAGATATATCCTCCGGCAAAGGAATCCGCAAGACGCTTGTTTTTTAGCAGGCTTGCCGTCGTGTATACCGTATTCTTTATGGAAAATACGCTTTGCCCGTTAACCGGATACACGCTCAATCTGCTGTCACATGGGCTTATCAGCGTATCCGGGCCTGCATCAATGCTTCTTGCTCCGCTTTTTAACTGGCGTTTAAAAAAATCATTAAAAGAAACGTATTTTTTGGGAACATAATCCCCCATAGAAATCGAATGCTTTCGGATAAAGCGCGGAATGAACGCACAGGAAGCCTTTGAATCTAAAATTTTCCCAGACAGCCTGGAAACCTGCGGCAAAACCAAAGGGCGCAAAAGCGCCCGTCCCCATACATGTCCATACAAAAGCTTTAAAAAACAATCCTGCGCCGAATTTTCCTTTGTCAGCTTCCCTCTGCGGTCTGCAACGTAACGCATAAACTACCTCCTTTCGCCGCGTTCGGATTCGGATGAAAATGCCGCCACCAGCCGCGCCCGGCAAGCACGACGATAAAAACCGCTAAAGCGGCGACACCCACAAGCAAAAAAAGCTCAACCGTGCTTGGCTTTCGAAGCTTGAAATCTGTGATAAACAGCGCCCCCACAAGCGCTACCGCGACATGCAGCGCGCCCACGAAAATCTGTCTCGTTGGAAAAAGCGGCGACACCACAAATAAGATCGGCAAAACGATCGCCATCGTCGTGATCGGCAGCCCCTTATAGTATTTCCTCGCGTCCTGCTCCGTTTCCTGCCGCTTTGCTTCCATTACGTTAAAATATCCAAGCCGCACCAGACCCGCCAGCCCATACAGCGCTAAGATCGCCATGCTGTAAATATGGTTCATGCCAGTCCGGTAGCAGATGGTGACGGGAAGCACGCCGAAGCAGACGATATCGCAAAGAGAGTCGATCTGGATGCCAAAGTTTTTTTCATCCTCCGTACGGTTTTTTTTCGTCCTTGCTATTTTTCCATCAAACATATCGCACAGCCCTGAGATCGCCAGAAAAAACACCGCCCATTTCACATGCATGGACATGGAGCAGAAAATGCCTGCCATCGCTGACATAAAGCTTATATATGTAAGCACTACCGTATAATCCCAAAAACCTAACATTTTCAACCTCCCGCGTTTGAATCCGAATCCTTCCATGTATAATATAACTGCGCAACAACCGTAAACGCCGCGCTGATAAGAAGCTGGCTGTAATAGCCAAGCCCTCTTGAGAGCACCATCGCCGGAAGCGTCAGCGCAGCGAACACCGGTTTAAAAATCTTCAAAAATAACGACTCACTGATGCCCATCCCTCCCGGAAGCGGCAGCATATCCACCGAAACCGATATAACGGCCTGCAAAAGTATAATATCCCAGGCGGACGCGCCAGACAGCCCAAACGCCAGATAAACCATCCACGTAACCGCAAATAACGCGATCCTTTGCGCAAATGTAATGAAAATCACATTGCAGATAAGCAGCTTATGCTCTTTTAAATAGGCCGCCGTATCCCGGTACACATCCATCGAATGATGGAAACGCGTCCTGCGCTTGCGGTTTTTCTTACAGATATGAAGCTTTTCAAGCCAGTCCAAGATCTTTTGCAAAATCCCTTCCATCAGCACAGGATGAAACACTAAGATCGTCATAAACGCGACGCAAAACACGTTCAAACCGATCCCAAGGTAAAAAACCGGCAATATATTCATCAGATATCGTTTCATAAACCCTTGCGCAAAAAATACGACTCCAAGCCCAATGACGACTAACACAAGCTTATACGTGATCGTAACTACCATTAAAATGACCGTGGCAAAAGGGATCGGGATTTTTTCCTTTTTCATAAAATAAATCTGCATCGGCTGCCCGCCGGTGGCCGAAGGCGTAATGCAGCTAAAGAAAAAGCCCACCGAAGAAAATAAAAAGCAGATCCTCTTTTTTAGTTTTACACCAAAAGAGCGCATCATATACCAAATGATGATCGATTCTCCCCAAATAAAAAAAGTCACAAGCAAAACGCCCGGTATCAGCCACCGGATATCCGCTTTTTTCATCGCGCCAAGCAGCGCGTCCATATCCTCGCCATGGAAAACTCCATAAATTGTCAGCGCAAAAACGACAATTAAAAAAACAGCATTAAATATTGCTTTCTTGTTTATCCGCATGTACGACTCCTTTAACCCTGTTTTGGAACAATTTCCCATTCACTTTATCCAGGCATTTTTCATAAACGCCCCAAAGCGCCCTCTTTTTGCCAAGGATAAGGCAGATTTCCGCAAGCGCCACGCCCCCTACCACATCTAAGATCACATGCTGCTTGGTCGTTAGCGTGGAAACGCATACCATTGCCGCAAATATGGCGGATAATCCCCGGTACCACCCCGGAATGTCCTTTCTCTTTCGTATGCCGGCATAGCAAAACCAGCTTACAAGGCAATGAATCGATGGAAACAGATTGTCTGGCGCATCGACGGAATACAAAAACGACATTGTGTAATTCCAAAAGCCATCCGCGCCCAACTGCGGCCTTGTGTTCGTAGTCGGGACCGCAAGGTAAAACACCATGCAAATCACCCTGGAAATAAAATCCGCGGTAAAAAATTTGCAGACCTCCTCTTTATCCTGCCTTGCGAGCAGCACGTAATTGACCGCCCAAAACAAATAGCAGCCAAGGTAAACGACGACTGACGGAGGCCAAAATGGTATCAGCCCATCCAGCGGGCTTTCGATATTATAATGGCGCCAGTCATGCGCGACCATCCTCGTCCCGATGTAAACCGCCAAATTAAACGAAACTGAAAAAATCAGCGGGACAATTCCATATACCGGTATGATTGTCAAAATCTTTCCAAATAATGAACGCATACAATTTCCCTCAACTTGCCAACAAACTATTATCAAGCGCGATTTGTTTACATTTATATCACAGCATCTAAGTATAGCAAGATTCTTTCCTTTGCACAAGGGCATTCTCCAATCTTAAGGAAAGATTAATCTTTATAAACTGTATATTTATAAAATCCCACTACTACAAAAAACGATCAAAAACAACCCCAGTCATTTTCAATCGTTCCAAAACCAATTCGTGCCGGACGCAAAATGATTCCCCTGATTGGCAAGCTGGAAAAAGCAGCCCTTCGATCCGCTGTCCTTACAGAGCTTAAGGCCAATGGACACTTCCTTTGGCGCGCCATCATAATAAAGGTTGTCAAGCCCCCCGACAACCGTCATGCGTTCTTTGGACTGAACGGTAATCTCTGCCTCGCTTTCTGTCGTCTTTCCATTGTAACGGATCAAAAGATACGCCTTGTAACCGTCGTCTAACGCCGCAAATCCGGTATTTTCAAGCTCCAGCTCCACAAACATGCTCCTGCGGTAGCGATAGTTTTTGCTGATCTTCATTTTGGACACAAAAAGCCGCGCCCCAAGATGGTTTTTGATGTATTGATCTCCCGGGACTCCCTCATACGTTTGCGCGCTCCAATATTCCCAAACCTTCTCATTATATAGCCTGTTTAAATACGATAACTGAAGCTGCCCCGCTTCCTTTACCGCATTGGCAATATCTGTGTATTCACTGACAAATGGCATCTCGCCCCCGTTAAACGGGGTCTTTATATGCTCCTTTGACCATGCAAGCTCGCTGTTTCGCCCATACTCCCCGACATAAGTGCCAAGGTCTGTGTCGCTGGAAAATAAACCGTCATTATATATTCCAAGCCTGTCTGTAGAAAGCCCGGCTTCCTTCGCTTCCCGGATAAAAAGCTGGCGCCGCACGGATATGGCGATCTGTGGATCTAGCGCATTTTGCCATTCTTTTATAACCTGGACGCGATACCGCGGCGCAGCGTATTTCGTCTGGTTCCATTCGCCATACGCGCCAAGCATGCCCGCCTGGACTCCCGCTAGAACATGCTTATAAGGATTTAACGCATCGGCGATCTGGCGAATATGAGAAAGCAGGATGGAAAAATCCGGGTCTTCGTATTTCCCGTCAAAATCATACGCCGCACGAAAAATCACAGACAAATTTAATTCTTCCGCGCTTTTTAAAAAGGCTTTTAACTCCTCTAACTTTTCATCCGGCAAAACAGGCTGCGCAGCATATTTCCTTAAATCACAGGCAAGCAGCGCCATATGGCAGGAAGGATAGTCCTGCCTTAAGGCATACAGCTGACGGGGCGAGCCGCTGTCAATCTGGACATAATCGCCCTGGCAGGGGTTTTCAACCGCCTCCATGCTTTCGCACAGCTCATACTCCACATTTCCTATAAAATTATCCTGACAGTAAACGAACAGATTTTTCAGGATAAACATCGCGAACAAACAAATCCGCGCATATCCTATGAAAACGTTTCCCATAATTTCTCATCCTGTTTAAAATTACAGTATGTCGATATGTTCCCCCGCAAGCGCCTTGTTCATGCTGCGCACCGCGCAGAATTTCCCGCACATTGAACAAGTGTCGTCATGCTCCGGCTTACGCTCCGCGCGTATCTGTCTGGCAGTTTCCGGATCGAGCGCGCACGCCCATTGCGCTTCCCAGTCAAGCGCCTTTCTCGCGTCCGCCATCTCATCATCCACTTTTCTCGCATCCCGTACGCCCTTTGCAATATCCGCCGCATGAGCCGCGATCCGAGAAGCGATAATGCCCTGCTTTACGTCCTCCACATTTGGCAGCGCAAGATGCTCCGCCGGGGTTACATAGCATAAAAACGCAGCCCCGCTTGCCGCCGCGATCGCGCCTCCGATCGCCGCCGTGATATGGTCATACCCTGGCGC
This sequence comes from uncultured Eubacterium sp., assembly GCA_947385775.1. GTDB lineage: Bacteria > Bacillota > Clostridia > Lachnospirales > Lachnospiraceae > Eubacterium_J. The sequence goes on from CANDMI010000117.1 coordinate 5,812, forward strand.
GATATCCGTCACAAGAGGCCCTAACACATAAAACGGCGCGCCCTGACAGATTGTCTGCTGCAACTTCATGTTCGCCGCGATCTGGTCCATCGGCATATGCCCCGGCCCTTCCACCATAACCTGCACATCCTTTTCCCATGCGCGCTTGGTTAATTCCCCAAGGCGGACTAACTCCTCAATCTGACAAACGTCGGACGCGTCCGCAAGGCATCCCGGCCTGCATGCGTCCCCAAGGGAGATCGTTACGTCATATTCTCTGCAAATGTCTAATATTTCGTCGTAATATTCATAAAAAGGATTTTCCTGCCCGGTCATGCACATCCATGCAAACACAAGGGAGCCGCCGCGAGATACGATATTCATTTTCCGCTTATGGGAGCGTATCTGCTCAATCGTCTTACGCGTGATCCCGCAATGGAGCGTCACAAAATCAACGCCGTCTTCGGCGTGAAGCCGGATCACATCAATAAAATCCTTTGCGCTAAGAGTGTCTAAATCCCGTTTGTAATGGATCACCGAATCGTAAACCGGCACCGTCCCGATCATCGCCGGACATTCCGCCGTCAATTTCCTGCGAAACGGAGCGGTGTCCCCATGGGAAGATAAATCCATAATGGCATGGGCGCCAAGCTTGACCGCTTCCATTACCTTTTGCATCTCCACGTCATAATCTTTACAGTCACGGGAAACGCCAAGATTGACATTGATCTTCGTCTTTAGCATGGAGCCGATCGCTTCTGGCTCTAAGCATTTGTGGTTCTTATTTGCGCAGATCACAATCTTTCCCTCTGATACAAGCTCCCTCATTTCCTCCGGCGCCATATGCTCTTTTTCTGCCGCCGCCTTAAGCTGCGGCGTTAAAATCCCCTTACGCGCCGCTTCCATCTGTGTTGCATACTCTTTCATACTTCATCCTCTTTTCTATAATAGCTTCGTTATATCCGCTTTTAATTTCCGCGCCGCCGCTTTTATATTTGTCTGGGCAAAAATACCGCTGACAACCGCGATCCCACTGATCTTACTTCCTGCAAGCGCTTTTACATTTTCCGCCGTAATCCCGCCAATTGCAACCACCGGGATATGCACCGCTTCGCATATCTCGTTTAATTGCGGGATGGTAATGGGCAGCGCGTCTTTTTTCGTGCCCGAGCCAAATACCGCCCCGGTTCCAAGGTAATCCGCTCCCTGCTCTTGCGCGCGCAGCGCCTGCTCCACGGTCTTTGCGGTCACGCCAATGATCTTCCCGCTTCCAAGCCTTGCCCTCGCCGTTTGCACGTCCATATCCCGCTGGCCTACATGCACGCCGTCCGCGCCCGCTTCCAGCGCAATCTCCACATCGTCATTGATGATCAATGGCACATGATATTGGCTGCACAGCCGCTTGATCTGCCTTGCCTCTTGCAAAAATTCCTGTCTGGGCAGATTTTTTTCCCGAAGCTGCAAACAGGTAACGCCCCCCTGCAACGCTTGCTCCACCTGGCTGTACAAAGTCCTTCCATTTAACCAGCTTCGATCTGTGACCGCATACAGCGTTAGAACCTCTTTACACAAACCAATGTCAAAATCCATGTCCGCTCCCTACTTTTTCTTTCATTTGTGTACCTAATTATAACAGTATCCATTTCTACAAGCAAGGAATTTTTATAAAGTCCGTTACTTTTCATGGGGTGGGGGGGTTGCCGTATAAAGGATAAATAATAGAGCGTTATCCGGCAAAATATTGGGAAAATTCCACCCGGACGCTGGAA
>CANDMI010000118.1 GCA_947385775.1 uncultured Eubacterium sp.
TATCAGACAGAAAGCGTGCAGGAGTTTCGGTTTGCGCTAAGCGAACAGATTCGCCGGCAGGTATTTTATGCCATTTTCGTGGGAAAAGCCGAAACCTATATAAAATCAAATGCCATAATTAACGCTTTAAAACAGCTAATTCAGAAGCAGGGGTATCATTTATAAAGTTGTAAAGTGGTGTATTTTAAATCACTTCAAGTTTTCTCATACATTTCTCGGATGGTGGCAAATGGGTGGCATTGCCACCTAGGGGAAGGGCTGCGCTTTATGCCGTTTATGCTGTGGTAGCCTGCTCAAAAAGATCCACGGAGCGTTCCGTCATTTTTTCTGTGTCGTGCACATAAGTCTGCAATGTGGTTTGGATATTGGAGTGGCCTAACCTCGTTTGGACATCCTTCACATCCGCGCCAGATTCGATCAGGATGGTTGCATGGGTGTGTCGCAGGGAATGGTAATCGAAAGCGAGCAGCAGTTCCTTATGGATGATCCGGGAGCAATACTTAAAGGAATCCGTCGAAGTGTATTCGCCGTTCTCGGCGATGCAGACCATCCGGACGCGTGGAAGCGCGCTTTCCAGGCATTTTTGGACCGGGACGATCCGCTGCATTTCATTCCCTTTTTCGTCAAGCTCATTTTTTAATACGTGTATGGTGTAATACTCCGCATAATTCAGTTCATTCTTTAACTGCTCGGTGTGTTCCCGCTTCAAAGCCCGGTAAAGCGTTTCGCCAAATCTTACGGCGCGAGTGGACGCTCCCGTTTTCGTCGTGGTGAAATACCAGGAAGAGCGCATTGCCTTTTTTCCCTTCTTTTCAATCGCCTTACGAACGTCAGCCCCAAAATGGCGCTTTACAACCTGCTTGTTCACGGAAATGGAGCGGGTGTCAAAGTCAATGTCGTCCCATGTGAGCGCGAACGCTTCCGAAATGCGAAGCCCGGTGTAGAAGCCTATCATCAATGGGATGTGGTACCGGGAGCCGGGCGGGAACCTGCCGATTATTTTTTTCCAGTCGTCCAGGGCCAGTATGATGCGCTCTTTCGGAGCTTTTTCCACCTTGGGGAATTTCACATACTGCATCGGGTTAGACGCGATATAGCGCATAGGCTCGACCGCGTAGTTAAGGGCCGCGCTGAATACAGACAAAATGCCGACGAGATGGCTCTTGGAATAGCCGCTTGATTTCAAGCTGTTTGCGTATTCCTGCAATACGGTCGGGGTTATCGACTTTAGCTTATAAGAGCCGAACTTAGGCTTCAAGTGGCTTTCTATGATCCGTAGGTAGCCTATTTGCGTATTATACTTTAAGTTTAGCTTGCAGGACAGCTCGTACCATTGGTCCAGGTAATCAGAGACGGTGATGGAGGATGGCTCAAAAACCATCCCTGCGTGGTTGTATTCGCTCATTGCCGCCGCAAGAGCCGCTTCCGCGACCTTTTTTGTGCGAAAGCCCCCTTTTTCTTTCCGTTTCCGCTTTCCGTCAACTTTCCCAAGGTCAAAATAATATGACCATGTCGCTCCTCTTTTTCTCACTCCTCCTTGCATGATCTCATCATCCTTTCGTTGATTTTTTGAGGATGAAGTGTTATTATAATAATGCTTGAAGAAACTTAGATTCACTTCATCCGAGTTTAAGTTTTGTGAATGCCCGGCGTAGCTTGCCGGGCGTTTTTTTCGGTTTGGATCTTCCTAAATTTAAAAATGCGGTTTAGCATGCGCCACATAGCCGCTTCATTAAGCCATTCGGGAATGCTTAGGGTTTTATTTACAGCGCGCGGATTTGTGCGCTTTTTGTAGGCGAGCATGTCAAACTCAATCACCGCGAGGAATGAATTCGTTTCCGGCTTGATCAATGTTGGATCGGAAGGGCTTGGGATCGGCTGCTTTTCTTTTTTGCGGCTGGTTAATGCCAGTCCAAGCGCGTCCACGGCCATTTCATAAGCCTGCGTCATATCGTCGCCTTGCGTAAGGCATTCTGGAATATCAGGAAAAGAAATCCAAAAACCGCCCTCGTCCGCTTTATGAAACAGCGCGGGATAAAATAATTTTTTCATATGAAGCCTCCGTTTTTAAAGGGACGGGGCTATTTAAGCCCAGCCTGTTTTAGTATAGCCTGATTTGCTTTTTCTCGTGTAATCGCTTCCCGCTTGCCGAAAGATATTGAAAAAAATAAATGTCTGTGATAGACTGCACATATGGGCATTACCAAGATGGTAGGCGGTTAGCCCTCTGCGGAGGGACTGTGTTCTACACTCCGTTTCGGTCGGCGCAGAGCTTGCGTCCACCGAACGCAATGCGCCCCTCCGTTTACATAGAAACCCGAAAGGGAATCTGGGAAAAGGGGGGCGTGTGTTATGCTGACTATAGAAAGCCTGATATCAGCGCTGTCGTTATGCGGCGCTTGCTTCGGGATTGGATATACGATAGGATTTCATCATGGAAAGACACAAAAATAGCCGCCCCAGTCTGGCAAACTAAGCGGCTATCTTGCCAATTATAAACCGGGCTAACCGTCTATCGGTAACGCCCTTTTCATCAAAGTGACTGATAATTTCTTTTCGCAATCTAAATATAGCACAGCTCCAAAACATTTTCAAGCTCTTTCCGCTCGTTCTATGCAGTTTATTCAGTTTTAAATTTTTCTTATATAACATTTCCTCCCTTTTTTGCAAGCTGGATAATGATATGCGAAAGGGATTCCAAAAGTTCTTGAAATGCATTTATTTCTGAATTTTAAAAACCCTGTATGTTTTCCAATGAGTATTCCGGAAGGTAACAGGATGCGGAGTGGAATCCCCCATACACAGGTTTTTCGATGCATACCTTGACTTTTTCTTTCCCATCCAGATTCAGCAGTTCAGAGTGGACGATCTCGGTGTTGTCATTAAGCGTCATAAATGGGTATAGCATAGACTATCATCTCCTTAAATATTAATTGTTTTAAATATAATCAGCCTCTAACGTCTGTTTTTGTTTCCGCCTTGCTGGATGTATACGTATGAGTTGCCTCGATACAAACGCTAAACTGTGTCGTGGAGGTAAAACATAATGGAAATATTAACATGGCAGGCAAGGCATGATAAAAACATTACATTGATAAAGTTATCCGGTTTGACCGGAATCAGCAAAAGCACGCTGAATAATATTGAAAATGGAAAGGTGTCCCCAACTATAAACCAGTTGGAAGCGATCGCAAAGGATTAAAGCGTTAAGATAAGCGACCTTTACGAGAGCCAGTATAAATAATTTCCAAGATAATGGAAATCGCCGCCGCAGCGCTTATATTCTTCTACAAAATACGTTATAATGTCCAAGGCAAAGGAGGATATAAACGTAATGGATTACAAAAAGAGCATCATAGAACTGGTGCATAGGTTAAGTAACAAGGAGTATTTAAAATACGTCTATGTATTGCTAAAAACATTTCTTGAATCGTGAACTGGCTAAGGCCGTGCGCCGCTCTGATCCAATCTTAGGCATTGTTCGGAGCGGCTGATCGGGAGCGGATCTGCTTGTGAAAAGGCGGGTTGCTTCGCTCCTGGTCTGGCTTTGTGTTTTTTGCTGGTAAAGCCGCTTTCCAGCATAAGTCTATGCCCAGAGCCATTTTTACTCTTTTTAGCGGCGGTTTCTTACCAGTTAATATCGCTTTCTCTTGTGAATTCATGGCATTCCGGATCCGATTCTATTGCTTTTAACATTTGCAGGTCGGTTTCGTCTGCTTCATCTTCTTCAATGTCATCCCACGAAGTTCGGAACTGTCCCTTGATGATTTCCCAGAAGCTTTCAGCATCATTGTCACTCATTACGGGAACTGCCCCTATGATTCTTTCCTTCACATCCGTCATTTTTTGTCTCCTGTCTGAAAATTTCTTCTAATGCGCCCTCCAATACATGAGATAAGCTTAAGACGGATTCGACTGCTTTGTCATCCATCCATTTTGGTATGCTGACTGTCCGCTTCATTGTACGTTTATCCTGGATGTCGACGCGGATTGAATTGACAAATTCCCTTTCGGCCGCTCCGATATCCTCTCATAGTTTCATTTTCTTTCTATCATTCATCCTGTGTTTTCAAAGCCCACGTTCACCTAATTGCACGGCTTCAACTTCAGCCCTGTCATATCCGCAAAAATCTACAATTTGCTCCACGCTCTTTCCTTTTGAAAGCATGCGCTTAATATCTTCTTTCCTTCTTTCATTTTTGCCTTTTTCGATGCCTTTTTCGATGCCTTTTTCGATGCCTTTTTCGATGCCTTTTTCAATGCCTTTTTCGATACCCCGCTGTTCCGCCTCAAATAAAAACTGGTTATGGTCGCGGATGGCTTTTTCGCGGGCTTCATATTCGAGCCGCTTTTGCTTGTCTTGGCTGATAACCTGCAACTGGTCATAGGCGCTTTTGATGTAGGGGTCTTTTTCAGCAACCATGTCAAATTCCTCCTTTTGCTCTGCATTGATGAATTTTGCCCACAGCTCGATGCCGCTGCACCCGTCCCGCAGCCCATTTGGAAGCTTTGGGAGTTCGATTACATGGAATTCCATTTTGTCTGTGTACATGAAATGGCGTGTGTCCTCCAAGATATGGAAACGGGAATAAAACCCTTCCTCTTTTTCAAAAAGGGTGAAATCCAGTATGCTGATGCTGACGCATTTTTGCAGAGCGTCATATTTTTGGCCCTTTTCAATCTGATCCGCATACATTTTGGATATGTAGAACAGCGCTCGGCTGGTCCAGACTTTTAGTTTTGAAAGCTGGATTTCCGTGTCAATCTGCGTATCGTTGTCCAGAAGCACTCGCACATCCAGGATGCCGAGCTTGTCATCTTCGTGGATTTTACGCAGATGGGAATTCAGTATCCTCGTTTCTTTAATATCCTTCGGATTTAAGCCTAACACAGCGGACAGGAACCCAGTGCGGGCTTTTTCATCTTCCATGATTTCTTTGAATGCGAAATCAATCTTCGGTTTCATTAAAAACTTATCCATAAATAACTTGCGCGCTCCTTTCTTTTTAGAATGGCAATTAGGCGTTTGCGAAACGCCAAAACCCACATAAATACGGGATTCTTTTTATTACAAAATAAAACAACTCCTCACTGGTTTATGGTAAAATTGAGATGTCCAATAACAATCCACCATCCGCCTGAAAGGAGTTGTATCTCTATGATATCATACAAACAGCTTTCTTTGGCAGATATTTTTACCGATTGCCAAAATAAATTTGATAACGATAAATATGAGTTCCTTGAACTTCTCGAAAATACCATTCACCTTGATGAAATTGTCCCGGCGTCTTTTGTTTCCCATTTTCACGCCGCCACCGGCAGACCTCGCAAATATCATCTTTATTCGATGATCAAGGCTCTGTTATTACAGCTTATTTTCTCAATTCCAACAACGTCACTCCTGATTGTTTTTCTTAAACACTCTCAGGAATTACGGGATTTCTGTGGCTTTGACGTCGTCCCGGATGCATCTAAATTTACCCGGTTTAAACAGGGCTTTTTATTGGACTTACAATCTATGTTTGACAGGCTTGTTACCCTGACCGAACCGATATGCCAACGAATTAATAAAGAAAAAGCATCTATGCCGCTCTTTGATGCCTCTGGCATTGAAGCTTGGGTGACTCAAAACAATCCTAAATATGCCAACCGTATCATCAGGCAGCTCAAAGCATTTAAAAAGGCAAACGCTCTGGATGATTCCTTTGACCCTTATAAAGCCGCCTATGGTTCCATGCCGCCCCATGCTGCCGCGAATCCCGCTATTCAGCAAATGTACGTCAATGGGCATTTTCGCTATGCCTACAAATTCGGCATCCTCACAAATGGACTGGGCATCGTCCGGGATATTTCCTTTTATAACAAAACCTTCCTCGAATCTCATCCCGAAATCATGATGGAAAAGAAATCCGACTCTCCGGATGAGGACAAGAGCCTTGCGGATTCCAAAGCGCTGATCCCGACCTTAAAAGACTTTTTTCAAAAACACCCGCTTATCAACCCCAAAGCTTTTTTGGGAGATGCCGCTTTTGATTCCATTGAGATTTATAAATGCCTATTACAGGAAACTTCCTTTGAAAAAGCGTATATTCCTCTAAAAAATAAACTCAAAATCGAAGGGATTGATTATATCGTCAACGAAGACGGCATTCCCCGCCGTCCCCACGACACTTCACTTCCAATGAAGCGTGAGGGAAGCAAGTCACACTTGCGCTGTGGCCTTCCAACCATGAAATTCGTCTGCCCCAAAATGAAATGGGAATGGAACAGTGTCACAAAGAAATCAAAACGCGTATGCCATTGTGACCATCCATGCGCTTCTTCTTCCTGTGGAAGAATGATCTACATCTATCCAGAGCAGAACCTCCGCGCTTATCCCGGAACTGTCTGTGGCACACAGGAGTGGGATTCCACCTATAAAATCCGTGTGAATGTAGAAAAATCAATCAACCATTTCAAGAACAGCTTTTGCGTTGCCGGGCGAAAAACACAGAATGAGAAAACGCTCCACGCAGACTTGCCGCTTGCCGGGATTGCCCAACTGATTACCGTAATGGTTGCGGATAAAATCCATAAGCACCAATATATCCGCAGTTTAAAGCCCTTGATTGCATAGATTCATTTTTATATACGGATTCTCCAGCAGATATTTCCATCTGCTTTATTTTCATGCCCTAAAATCCTGTTTTTCCATCTCCCCTTTTAAAATCCATTGATATCTGGCTTTTACTGTATTGGAACTGAGATTACAAACTTGTTTCGCAATTACCTATAGAATGGCAACAAGAGGGGAAAAGGCTTTATAGAATATTAAAGATTTATTCCTTTATGCCTTCCTTATAGCATAGTTCTTGAGCCTTTTTTTCTAAAAATTCCCATTCCTCAGCGTTTAGGTTCGCTAACATAGAAACAAACCTGTTTTTGAAAGAATCTGTTTCTTCATTTAGCAGCTGTTTTGTCAGTTTGGCAATATCAGCGTTGCGGTCCACTGGAAGGAACATATCACCGCTGCCATTACGGAGCCAATCCTCGTTTACGTTAAATTCCCGGCAGATTGAAACTATAACTGCTTCTATAGGTTCATTTCGACCTATTTCATATTGAGCCATTGTATTACGTTTAATTCCTATTTTGTCAGAAAATTCTTGCTGTGTAAGATCTAAAGTTTTGCGTAATTTCTTTAGACGTTCATTCATGTATGAAGCACCACCTTTCTTAAATTTAGCATACAACCAAATAAAATAAATGTCAACCAAAAAGTCACATCACCAACAAAAAGTTATATAAACAACAAAAAAAGTATTAACAATATTTGCTTTGTGACATATATTGGTCTCATAAACAACAATTATGTTGAATATATAAACAATAAAACGCAAGAGAAAGTCCAGCTAAGAAATGTCAATAGGTAAAATGAAAAATATTAAAAAAGTTTT
>CANDMI010000119.1 GCA_947385775.1 uncultured Eubacterium sp.
GAACGAACTCGTTTATGAATCTTTCAAGGTTATTTCACTGTTCAGTTATCAATGTACTGTTGGCTTTTAAGCTTTTAAGCTTTTTATCTAAGCTTCTTAAGTTTTTGCGTTGCATCAGCAACTCGTTTACTATATCATATCTCGTGTTGCTTGTCAACTCTTTTTTTATTTTTTTTGAAATTCTTTTTTGAAATCATTTTTTATATTTTATTGCTTATATGATTTCTTATTTTGAATTTCTTCTTCGTTGTTGGCTTTGCGCCGCGAACAAATAGTATATTAGCACAGAATATTTTAAGTGTCAACTCTTTTTTTCAAAAAAATTTATCTTTTGACAAATTCTGGTATCAGCTTAAGGCACTTATGTTAAAATGGGCGATTTTAAGCAGCTCCTTTAAAATTTCATACACCCGGTTTTGCTCATACAAACTTCTCAATACCCCATCCGACATGATCTCATCTATGAGTTTTGCGCTGACTGGAAGAAAATAGGTTATGCGGATCAATAAAAACCATGTCCAAATTACAAGGAACGCTTTCACAAGCCCCGCAAAAAATCCAAATATCATATTTACAAGATGGATTCCCGGCGTTTCGGAAAATAAGTCCAGCATTTTGCCGATCCTCCATAAAATAAACAGCACAAGGAGCAATACGGCTAAAAAAGCAACCGCGTAAATGCAAAACTCCGCCGCCATCTTGTTTTGGCATCGTTCCTTTAACCATTTATAAAAAATTTTGTTTTTTCTTAACAGTTTGCCCACTGGCGGGACGGCAAACGCAACGCAAATAACTCCCGCCAAAAATCCGACCATGGAATACACAACCTTTAGAAAGCCCTTGTGATACCCACGAAGCCCTGATAAAACGATATATGCCATTGTAATTATATATAACCAATTCATTTATCTATACTCTCGATCATTAAAATTTTCCAAATAACGCCGACTCACGAGCGTTGTAGTTGTTATCTGAATCATATGGTAAACTTTATCGCTCGTGAGTATAACTGTCCTTTAATTTAATCCTGTCTGTTTCCCCATTTAATATGAGCAAATATTCCATCTGGCCCTTGCCCGATATAATATGGTAAATGCTGCGGTCAAATGTATATTCAAACCGCTTACTTCCCCTTAACGTGTAAAACAGGCATTGCCTGTCGTTTCTGATGCAGATCAAATTATTCTGCAAAAAGCTGATTTCTGTATAATCCAGCTCAAAATCCAGCTGTAACACGCACTTTCCTTTCATATTATACACATCCGTATGGTATTTTTTCGCAGAGGATAAATGGTCATAGGCAATCCCAAAGTAATTATCATTATAATAAATGCTTCGGATATTTCCCTGGGGGCTGATTTCCTGCACAACCTCCGGTTTTTGCGTGCCTTCAAACAAAATGATCTCCTTGTCCCCAAAGGCCAAAAGTCTATTATTTGACACAAACCGGATGCTTGGTATCACCATATCGGAATAGGAATAAGAGCCTACGATATTGTCTATCTCATTCTGCCCGACGGCGCCGTAATTATAAAACACAACGGCTGACTTTACATTGCCTTCATTTATATCAAGCATTGTAACCGCCAGCTTGCCAGCATCATTGGATATCGCGATATCCAATGGATAGCCGCTGTTTTCTATATGCAGCTCACCGGACGCAAGTAATTTCCCTGACTTTTCATAGACGTGTATATAGCCTGTCCCGGCGTTTTCCATCAAAACCGCGACGGTTCCCTCTGCCGAAACGCTTACGCGCTGTATTGGGATCGTGGTGTTTATCGTCCCTCTTGAATCCGTTGTATCCATTATGTATATCTTGCTGCCGCCCTGTTCATAGATTACCAGATAGTTCTGGCATGTGGAAATGCGCGGCGACTGCATTTCATATGTCTGGTTCCATATGACGTTTCCTGATAAATCGCTGTAAACCGCCCCATCCTTTGTGTATTGCAATATATTGCCCTGAAAATCCTCATATTCCGCCGCCTGGGCGTCATTCCTTTTTATCTGCTCTGTCACTTCATAATCATGATATTGCTTTCGTTCAAAATATAAATACAAAAAGCCGACTATCCCTATCACGACGCCCAAAATGACGAAGATCAGAATGAGGATCTTCATCCTATGTATCCATATCTTTTGTTTCAGTTCCTCTAATTCTTCTGCACTTTGGTTCGGAAGGGCGTATAATTTCCTGTTTCCGCTGCCTTGCATGATTTTCTCCTATGGCAATTCCAGTTTCTGCCCCGCATAGATTGTATCCTGGTCTTCTATCTGATTCAACTCACATATTTTTTTCACTTTTTTCGGCGTGCCATAAATTTTTTTGCTGATGCCAACCATGCTGTCGCCTTTTTGCACAATATAGTATCCCTGCAACAGCCAGGTCTGCGCCTCTGTCAGAGCCTGCGAGCTTACGTCTGTATTTTCATCCGCATTTGAATCTTTCTTATTCCCATCGTTATTTTTATCTTCATTTATATTTTTCTCTGTATTTCCATTTGTATCTGTATCGTTGTCAAAATCCGCTTCCGTATCTGTATCTAAATCTGCGCCATCGCTCGAACTGTCTTTTTTATTTATATCTTTATCAGATGATTTTTTTTCATCTTTGTTCTTCTTAAGATTATCTGTATGTTCATCCGGCGTTTTTGCGTTTGTGCTCATTGCAGGAGCGTTTGCTCCATCGGAAGATAAAACGCCTGCCTGTCCAACCTGGCCTGCTATTTCATTTACCGTCGATTCGAGATTTTGCATTTTTTCTACGTTATTTACTGTATTTACGCCCAGCACGCAGACGGAAAGCACAAGCAGCAGGCTTGTTGTATATAATACACCATTCCATTTCCTTGTTGCAAGCTGTACTTTTTTATCGATCAATGTTTCCCGGTAGCTGCGGACTAACGGCTCTGCGATTTCTTCCTGAGGGATGTTTAATTCCCGGCTCTTTCTTGTATCTATCATATATTCCTGCATTTGCGGGTTTTTTTCGTAATAAACGTAATACCCCTCCCTGCGCTGGAATAGATTTTTCTCATATATATAAAACGCTTCTTCGTTTTCCACTAAATCCAATAAAAAAAGAACATTTTTTTGTATATTAAAATTTTGCTTGTGATTGCGCTCTAATTCTGCCGTCAGGCTCGATGGAGCTCCGCTTACATTCTGTCCCCACCCAACAATTTCCAGATTGTCATAGTATTGCTTCATTTCCTGGAAAATATACGCCCACGTATTATCGTCAAATATCAGCATCCCGTCCTTAAAATACTCATCTCCTACACGGATCAGCCCATTGATAAAATACCTGGTAAATTCTTTTTCTCTCTTTATCTGGCCCAACAGCACAAATCCCCGATGCTCCCATTCCCCATCCTCGTCCTGCATGTGCAGATATGTATACACATAATCTTCCAGATAGACCCTTGTACTGCCTGTATTAACGCCAATTTGACGAATATTCTTTGGTAAACTGCAAAACATGTCCTGTTTTTGCTCTGCCATTGCATCCACCTCTTTCTATAAGGAACCGTGACGCTTTGTTCCTAAAATTATGCCTAATATAGCATAAAAAGAGCGGGTTTTTTTGACAGATAATGTTGACAGCGCTCGCAGTTATGATCGTGGACTGCTGCCATATGCCTTATAATTCAGTGCGCCCCTCCAGCGCGCGAAGAAGCGTCACCTCGTCAATATATTCCAGATCCCCTCCTACCGGAACGCCGCTCGCGATACGGGTTACTTTGATCCCGGTTGGCTTTATCAGCTTGCTGATGTACATGGCTGTCGTCTCACCTTCCAGGCTGGAATTTGTAGCGATGATCACCTCTTCCACCTCCTGCTGCAAGCGCTGCATCAGCTCTTTTAGCCTGATATCCGAAGGGCCTATGCCTAGCATCGGAGAGATCGCGCCATGCAAAACATGGTACACACCCTCGTACTTACCCGTTTTTTCATACGCCGCAAGGTCCCTTGGATTTTCCACTACCATAATCTGTTTCTGGCTGCGGTTTGGATTTTTGCAGATCGGGCAGATCTCCTGGTCGGTCAGGGTATAGCACTGGCTGCAATAGCATACCTGCCGTTTCGCGTCGATCATGGAATTTGCAAGATTTTCCACCTCTGTCTGTGGCATATCTAAAATATGAAAAGCCAGCCTTTGGGCTGACTTTATGCCTATTCCCGGCAAGGAAGCCAGGGATTCGATCAATTTGTTGATCTTGCCGCTATAGTATTCCATAATTAAAATAACCCCATTCCTCCGCCAAGCCCGCCGGTGATTTTACCCATCGTGTTTTGCGAATATTCCTCGATCTGGCGCATCGCTTCGTTTACCGCCGCCATAATCAGATCCTCCAGCATCTCTACGTCATCCGGATCGACGGCCTGAGGGTCTATTTTAATTTTTGTGACTTCTCGTTTCCCGGAAACAGTCACTTCCACGACTCCGCCGCCGGACGTAGCGGTCATTTCCTTTTCTTCCAGCTCCCTTGTCGCGTCCTCCATCTGCTTTTGCATTTTCTGCGCCTGTTTCATCAGGTTCGCCATATTTCCTCCCGGCATGCCGCCGCCTGGAAAACCGCCTCTTCTTGCCATATGAAAAGTCCCTCCTAAATTTTTATTTGCATTCAGTTACATTCTAACGCACAAACCCATTTCTGACAATATCTAGTTAAAAATCCTCATACTCGATATCCATATGGATCATTTTTTCCAAATCCACATATGCCGCCTCAAACGGCTGTTTCGTCTTGTTCACTTCAATCTGCACCCGCACCTCTTTGCCGATGGCGGATGAGATTAAGGTTTCGATCTCCTGTCTTTGCTCTTTTCTCGATAACATTTCCCCACCGATGTCATCTTCTAAAACGATCAACAGCTGGTCGTCCGCACCAATGCTCAAATTCGCCTTACGGATATATGTGCGTATCATTCCAGGCATATTCGCCGTAATGCCCTGCCAGTTTTGGACGACCTGTTTAATGTCCGAAGGGACTGCCTTTAAAAGCTTTGGCTTTTCCATCCCTGGCTTTTGTGCATCCTGGCTTTGCTGCGTGACGGCCTGATCTGATTCGTTTAACGCGGCTTTTGCTGGAATTCCGTTTTCCATCTGCTTTTCTAATTGTAAAATGCGGTTTGAAAGAGATGCGTAGTCCTCTTCCATCGCCGGACGGCACAGCTTGATGACTGCGATCTCGATTAAAATCCTTTTTTGAGAGGAATATTTTACCTGGTTGGACAGCTCCGAAAACACACGGATATAGCGCATCAGCTGCATCCCATCCGCCATATTGCTCTCTTCTTTTAACAACGCCAGGTTTTCACTCGATATATCCAGTGTTTTTTCCATATCGTCGGAGCTTTGCAAAAGGAGGAGGTTACGCAAATACCATATAAAATCATTTACAAACTGCCCTAAATCCCTGCCTTCTCCCACCAGGCTTTCAATCTGAACCATCGCGCCTGCCACGTCGTTTTTTATGACCGCGCGAAACAGGCTTGAAAAACGTTGAGTGTCGACTGCTCCTAATACGTCCAATACATGCTCATAGGTTAATTTCTGCCCCATATAAAACGCCATGCACTGATCCAATAAACTCAAAGCGTCCCGCATCGCGCCGTCCGCCGACTTTGCAATATAACGCAGCGCCATTTCCTCCGCTTCGCCCTGCTCCCGCTTTACGAGCTCTTGCAGTCTTAACGAGATAATATCTGTGGAAATACGATGAAAATCATATCTTTGGCATCTTGATAAGATTGTCACAGGTATTTTATAGGCTTCTGTCGTAGCCAGAATAAAGATCACATAAGACGGCGGCTCTTCCAGTGTTTTTAATAGCGCGTTAAACGCCCCTATGGAAAGCATATGGACTTCATCTATAATATATACCTTATATTTTCCTTCTGTCGGCGCATAAGACACTTCCTCCCGGATTTCCCGGATATTGTCTACGCCGTTATTGGATGCCGCGTCGATTTCCACTACATTTAATGAATTTCCAGCCGAAATCCCACGGCATACCGGACACTGGCCGCATGGGCTTCCATTTACCGGGCTTTCGCAATTGACCGCTTTTGCAAATATCTTTGCCACCGTCGTCTTCCCGGTGCCCCTCGTGCCGCAAAACAAATAGGCATGCCCGATGCGCCCGGCTTCGATCTGATTTTTCAAAGTCGTTACGATATGCTCCTGCCCTTTTACGTCCTCAAATTGCTGCGGGCGGTATTTTCGGTAAAGCGCTGTGTATGACATTTGATTCCCTCTTTATCTAGGCAAAATCTGCTGCATGGACGAAATGCCATGCAGCAGACGTAATCACAGTTTCTAATCGCCAAAGCTGATCCCTGTCAGCTTTGCTTCTCTTATAATCTGGCCATTTGGATCTACCATCTTTAACCTGCCAGCCACATTCTCTAACGGAACGCGCCGGATTTCTTCATTGACCATTGCGATCATATAGCCAAAGTCTTTTTCTAAAATCGCCTTAGCCGCCTCTGCTCCTAAGCGGGTGCACAATACGCGGTCATACGGCGTTGGGCTGCCGCCTCTTTGCGTATGCCCCGGAACAGTCACGCGCACCTCAAGACCGAGCTTTTCTGTCAGCTTTTTCGCTATTTCATAAGAAACGGACGGGTATGGGGATTTCGCTAATTTTTTCTTATATTCCTTTTTGCTAAGCTTTGCGTCTTCTTTTGAGATCGCGCCCTCCGCTACGGCAAGTATCGTAAAGCCTTTGCCTGCTTTCGTACGCTTTTCGATCGCTTCCCCTACCTTTTTAATGTCATATGGAATCTCCGGCAGCAAAATGATATCCGCGCCGCCCGCAATGCCTGCATACAGGGTCAGCCAGCCAACCTTATGGCCCATTACCTCTACAATAAAGATCCGGTTATGGGAAGCGGCTGTGGTATGGATGCAGTCGATGGCGTCGGTCGCGATATTGATCGCGCTTTGGAAGCCAAACGTCACATCTGTGCCATAGATATCATTGTCAATGGTCTTTGGCAGATGGATGATATTAAGCCCCTCTTCCCGGAGCATGTTCGCGGATTTTTGGGTGCCATTTCCGCCTAAGATCACAAGGCAATCCAGATTCAATTTGAAATAATTCTGCTTCATCGCCTCTACTTTATCTAGCCCGTTTTCATCCGGTATACGCATTTCCTTAAAAGGCTGGCGCGATGAGCCGATGATCGTGCCGCCCTTCGTTAAGATCCCGGAAAAGTCGGAGCCAGAAAGCAGCTTATAATTTCCATAGATCAGCCCTTTATATCCATTTAAAAATCCGTAAATCTCTAAATCCTCTACATTGGAGCTAAGCCCCTTTGCAACCCCGCGCATTGCCGCATTTAAAGCCTGGCAGTCACCGCCGCTCGTAAGCATGCCTACTCT
>CANDMI010000120.1 GCA_947385775.1 uncultured Eubacterium sp.
CGGATATGATTCTCAGGATTATGGAACAGCCCAAAACCTCTTTACCAACGGGCAGGCGGCTATGTTCTATATGGGAAGCTGGGAGGCTTCCATGGCGTTAAATGAAGATATACCGGAAGAAGTAAGAACAAACATCCGTATGTTTACAATGCCTGTGATTGACGGCGGAAAAGGCACGGCAGCAGACATTGCGGCATGGAACGGCGGCGGATATGGCGTTTCCGCAAACTCAGAAGTGAAGGAAGAAGCGATTAAGTTCCTGAATTATATGTATAAAAAGGATAAGCTGTCCAAATATGGATGGGAAAACGGCGTAGGAATGTCCGCACAGGATCAGACAGAATATATGACAGGTGATGAGACAGAGCTTCAGATGCAGTTTGTAGATGCGGTAAATGATGCCGCGAGCGTATCCGGAACCCCTATGAATGACTGCGGCCCGTCTTCATTTAAGACCAGTATCGAGAGCCAGATTCAGAACGTATCTAACGGAAGCATAAGCGTGGAAGACTTCCTTGCCACAATCGGGAAAGAATGTAAATAGCCGGTTTTTTGAATATGAAAAATAGAAATGACTGTGACCGCTGAGTAATCGGCGGTCACAGTCACTAAGGGGCTGTTATGAAAGTTCGTTAGAAGAAGATCGTGGGAAAGGGCAAAGCCTGAAAATGGGAGGGAACAAAAAAGATGAAGAAATTATACAGTAACAAGCTGGTGATATTCAGTCTGGTGTTGCCTGGCATTATCGTATTCTTGTTTGCGATACTTGCGCCAGTCTGCCTAAGCGTATATTATGGTTTTACAGATTATTCCGGAATGGGCGACTATTCATTTATCGGAATCGAAAATTACAGGCAGCTTTTGCATGACGCTGCATTTCGGACGTCGCTTAAAAATTCACTTTTGCTGGCTGTCGGATTTATTTGTGTCCAGCATCCCCTTGCGCTGATCGTTGCGGCAGTTTTAGATAAGCTGGGAGGAAAGGCGGAAGGATTCTTCCGGTGCGTATATTTTATTCCAAACGTTATCTCGGTGGCCGTTATTGCATATCTTTGGAAGTTCATCTACAATCCGGATTTCGGACTTTTGAATAATATTGTCAAGATGTTTGGAGGAAAGGGAGATATCAACTGGTTCAGTAATGATACGGCTATCTGGGCGGTGCTGCTCGTTTTGATCTGGCACGGATTTGGCTGGGGGATGTTGATTTATTATACCGGGATCAAAAACATAGACCCAACGTTTTACGAGGCCGCGGCTATTGACGGGGCAGATCAAAAACAGACCTTTTTAAAGATCACGCTTCCGCTTATGAAGCCGGTGATTCAGGTGAATGTAACCATGGCGGTCATCTCCGCGTTGAAACAGATGGAGACGGTGTATCTGCTTACAAACGGAGGCCCTGGAAACAGTACGCAGTTTACCGCGAATTATCTGTATCAGCAGGCGTTCAAGGCGTTTAAGTATGGCTATGGAAACGCTATCGGCGTTATTTTCATTTTGATCTGTCTGCTGGCGACGGTGTTTTTAAATAAAGTCTTTGAAGAACGGGATATAAATCCACGAGGGGGCGGCATAATGGGATACGCAGGAAAAAAGAAAAACAAAATTACAAAACCGTTGATGTGGTTGGCGCTGATTGCCGTTGCGGTCATCCAGATATTTCCTCTGGTTTGGCTGGTGGATTTTTCGCTGGCCAGCAGCACGGAAATGTTTACAAACGGTCTTTTGGTCATCCCGGAGAAAATACAGTGGGGAAATTATGCGAAAGCTTTTGTAGACGGGAACTTCCTTTTATATTTAAAAAATAGTATACTGATTAATGGACTGGCGGTTGTGCTTGTGATCCTGATTTCGATCATGGCGGCATTTGCCTGCCGAAGAATGAGGTGGAAGCTAAGCGGCTTGGTAAAGACGCTGCTTTTGATGGGAATGATGATCCCCATCCATGCGACGCTTCTGCCAAACTATAAGATCTACAGCCAGCTTGGGCTTACGGATACTATATGGGCGCTGCTGATTCCCTATGTTGCGTTTTCCCTTCCCCAGGGGTTGTTCCTTATGACCAGCTTTATGGAATCGATCCCGGTGGAACTGGAAGAGGCGGCGGTGATGGACGGGTGCGGCATTTACCGGATTATTTTCCAGATCATTACGCCTATGCTGAAATCATCCATTGCAACCGTAGCGATTATGACATTTTTAAATAATTGGAATGAATTTATGATGGCAAGCACGTATTTAAGTTCCGAGAAATGGAAGACGCTGCCATTTTCCGTATTAGAGTTTACCGGCGAGTATTCTTCAAACTATGCGGTCCAGTTTGCAGTCATGGCGTTGACGGCGGTCCCTGCCGTGCTTGTGTATATTATTTTAAATAAACACATTACAAAGGGCGCTGCGATGGGAGCCGTGAAAGGCTAGGGAACGGTATCAGTTAAAAAAAGTAAAGGCAGGACGGGCAGATGAAAAAAATCAGACAGTGGATGAACGGATTGAGTGTAAAGGCGAAACTGATATGTTACGGATATCTGTTCATCACCCCTGTGCTGGTAGTCATCTGCCTGATTTTGCTTGCAAATAATTACAGCAGAGGGATAGAGAAACGGCTGGAAAATGATCGGGCAAACGCGGACACTCTTGCGGACAGCATTAATCTTCTCCAGACAGATATTAAAGATTTTTCCACATATATCTGTATTAACCAGGAGATACAAAGCCTGCTGAAGGTGGAGGAACCTAACGAATACAATAAAAATGCGAGACTCTGGCAGGAAGAGGCTCCTATGATGGTGATTCAGGATATGATCGCCTTAAAAGGGCATATCAAGACGATTGCGATTTATGCGGAAAACGGAATCCGTCCTTATTTACAGGGAATGGATGGAAGCGTTTATCTGTCGTCGACAAAAGACGTGCGGGAAACAGAAACTTACCGGGAAACCATAGAGAGCGAAAGCGGTATGATCTGGAAATCCGTGCCCAAAGGAAGCGGGGACACTTATCTTACAAACAGGGAAGACAAGGTTGTTTTGTACCGTGAGATTTTTGATCTGTCCCGGAAAAAGACGATGGGCTATATTGTCATCGGAGTCAGCCAGACCAAATTCCAGGGACTCTGCGAAAACATGCTGGGCGACAAGAAGGAGAGCATTCTTGTGCTGAATCCGGATTCGGGAGTCTTAAGCCGGGCTGGGGCAAAAGTCCCGAAGGTGGAGGAATACCTGACTGGCGAGCGCTTTCTAAGGCAGGATTACAGGAAACGGGAAACACATATCAGGTATGAAAATTATGATATCGTGTGCAGCCAGCCGGAGCGGAATGCGAGCATTGTGTGCAAGATTTCGCCCTGCTACGAATTACAGATGCAGTTTTTTGATATCGCCTATATGCCGTTAGCGCTTTTGCTTGGAATGCTTGCGGGCCTTCTGCCGCTCCTTTTGATCATTTCCAATGTTGTGACCATGCCTCTTAGAAAGGTCAGTGATGCGATCCGGAAATTTTCAGACGGAGATTTTGAGCAGCAGGTGGAAGTGATCACGGATGATGAGGTTGGAGAAGTGGCAAAATGCTTTAATAAGATGGTAGAGGATATCCGTGCGCTGATAGATGAAAATTATGTAAAAACACTGGCGGAAAAAGAGAGTGAGCTTGCCGCGCTGCAAGCCCAGATCAATCCGCATTTCTTATATAATACGCTGGACACACTGTATTGGCAGGCGACGGAGGAGGGAAATGAGGAGATCGCGGAAAATATTCTGGCCCTTTCCCAACTATTTCGGCTTGCGCTTAGCAATGGGGAACAGGAAGTAAGCGTCGGGCAGGAGGCGGAGCTGATTTCCAGATATCTTCAGATCCAAAAGATGCGCTTTACAAAACGTTTGGCCTATGAAGTGGATATTGACGAGGGGATTCGGAAAGTCAGGATTCCAAAGCTGATTTTGCAGCCTTTTGTGGAAAATGCGGTGGTGCATGGGTTTGAAAATGTGAGTACGCCGTGCAGGCTTAAAGTAACCGGGCGCATGGAACAGGGAATGGTGGTATTTCATGTCTGGGATACAGGAATCGGGATGCGCCAGGATCAGATTGAGGCGATCTGGGAAGAGGAATCCAGGGATTACGCAAAACAGAGGATCGGAAGATATGCCATCAAAAATATCAGGGAACGGCTACAGCTTAGATATCATGACCGGTTTTCTCTGGAGATACGAAGCAGTATCGGGAAAGGGACGGAAGTGATTCTTAAGATACCATATGAGGAGGGCGCGGCATGTCGGTAAGATTATTGATTGCGGAGGATGAAGACCCGATCAGAAAAGGCGTTGTAAAATATATACAGTTACATACGGACAGATTCACAAGAATCTATGAGGCGGAAAATGGGCAGGAGGCAGTCGAGCTTCTCTTGAAATATCACCCGGACATGCTGCTTTTGGACATGCAGATGCCCTTAAAGAACGGTATGGAAGTGATGGAAGAAGCGCGGAGAGCAGGACTTCATCCGATCACGGTAGTTTTAAGCGGGTATGACGAGTTCAAGTACGCCCAGCAGGCTATTAAATTCGGGGCAAAGGAATATCTTTTAAAGCCTGTGCGTGCGGCGGATATTCTGGCTCTTTTGAATTATCTGGCAGACGAATACATAGGATTAGGGGAAAAGGCAGAGAATATGGCCGAAGACCGAAAGCAGGAAAATCCGCTGGTGAAGGCGGCGAAGGAATATATGGAGGAGCAATATGCGGAGAATATATCCCTTGCAGACGTAGCGGAAAAACTCGGGATCTCTCAGGGTTATCTGTCAACTATGCTGAAATCCAGCCTTGGCTTAGGGTTTGTGGAATACCTTCATCAGCTTCGGATTGATCACGCCTGCTGCTATCTGGAACAGAATTATCTGAAAAATTATGAGATCGCTTATAAAGTAGGATTTCAGGATGAGAAATATTTCTATAAAATATTTAAAAAAATAAAGGGGGTTTCCCCGAAAGAGTATCGAAAGAAGAGCAGAAATTTGGAAGTGGGATCATAGAGGTGGAAAATAATGGATAGTTTATATATTGCAGATGGAAAACTGGAGGTATCGGCGTTTGGGCTTGGCTGTATGAGGATTACCGGTCTTGGGACAAAGGATGCAGTCAGGGAACTTGTCGATACGGCCATGGATCAGGGGATTAATTTCTTCGACCACGCAGACATCTATGCGGACGGAAATTCTGAAGGCAAAACTGTAACAAGCGCGAAAATTGACAGTTGCATATTGCAAACCCATCTGGTAGTATGTTTAATAGTGGATTTCCATAAATGCAAATAGAAAAATGAGGAGGACGCGCTATGTATGAAATAAAACCAGAATTCCTTACCGGCATCGAGTTTATAGATAAGGAGCATACTAGGCTGTTTGAGCTTGCGGATGAAACTTATGAGATTTTACACGACGATTTATCCCAGGACAAAACGCCGGAAATTGTAAGACTGGTGTCAGAGCTGATCGATTATACGAGGGTGCATTTTTCCCATGAGGAGGAATATCAAAAAAGCATCCAGTATCCGTTTATCGAGCAGCACGCCAAACAGCACAGACAGTTTGAGGACAGCCTTCTTGCGATCGATATGGATGCGCTGGAAAATGACCTGGAAGGGCAGAACGAAACGGTGGAGGGCATATTGGAGTTTTTGATCAACTGGCTGATAAACCATATTCAAAAAGTGGATAAAGCGTTAGTTTAAAATAATCTTGGCGAGTAGGGGAAGTGGCTTTTCCCTACTCGATTCTGTATCGGTGGGGTTTAGAGCGTTCATTATAATTTACTGAAAATGTTGAAATAGCGCCAACGCATCGGATAAAAGTTTTGACATTTCTTCCGGTGTTTTTTTATCATAAAGTTCAAGCCATAGGCGGATTATATTATAGTGTTCAACGCTGATCGTCATTAAAAATATTTGTTCGACTTCGCTGTTTTCACAAAAGGAGCGCTCCCATATATCGTCCCGTCCATTCGCCAGATGGCTGTCAAAAAAATCAATGATCATATAGTCTAAATGATTTCGTTTCAGGCATTGAAAAAACTCCAGATGATCGTTTACAAAACCAACAACAGCGGTGGCCAAATGGTTTCTGTTTCGTATTGGGAGACGCTTTATGGAAGATATATAATCAGGAAATATTTTTTCAAACATATAGGCAATAATGTCTTGCTTGCAACTGAAAGCTCTGTAAAAAGTCCGCCTTGACAGGTCGGCTTTTTTCGCGATTTCCGATATCGTGATGGCGTCATAAGTTTTCTTTTTAAGAAGCGTGAAAAAGGCATTGGCAATCCATTCCTTACTTTGCTCTTTTTGGATTTCTTGATGTGTCATAGTTGTTTTCTCCTGTCACAAAAAACGATTGTTGTAGCGCTTGCCTCAAAAGTATGGAATAAACGGCTTGATTATTATACAATAATAAGAAAGGTGGCGCAAGTGTGACGCCAATTTTTATTTATGGCGGGCTGCGTTGCGCTTTTGGCTTCACGGCAGCTTATGCGGCATTATTTTCACTGACAGAAAGGAACACAAAATGAAAGCGATCTACAAAAACGGTACGATAAACGAATGTCCGAAAGAGGAAGAACTTCATATTATTCGCCATACGGCGGCTCATATAATGGCGCAGGCGATCAAGCGGTTGTTTCCCCACGCCATTTTTGCATATGGCCCAGCTACAGAAAAAGGTTTTTACTATGACGTTGATTTAGGCGAAACCAAGTTATCGGATGATGATTTAGGAGCGATTGAAGCTATGATGCGCAAAATCGTGGGAGAAAATTATGAAATTAAGCCTTTTGTTCTTTCCCGTGAAGAAGCGATCGCTATGCTAAAAGAAAAGGGCGAAAAATACAAAGTTGAGCATATTTATGATTTACAAAAAGACGCGTTGGTCAGTTTTTATAAACAGGGCGAGTATGCAGACATGTGCGTCGGTCCGCATCTTTGTTCTACAAAAGCATTGAAAGCCTTTCAGATCATCGGACAGTCGGGAGCATATTGGAAGAATGATAAAAACAATAAAATGCTTACCCGCATTAACGGGATTGCTTTTTCTTCACAAAAGGAGCTGGAGCATTACCAAAAGCTTTTGGAGGAAGCTAAGAAGCGCGACCATAGAAAAATAGGCAAAGAGATGGACTTATTTATGTTTCGCGATGAAGCGCCCGGTTTTCCATTTTTTCTGCCAAAAGGCATGGCGTTAAAAAATGCGTTGATTGATTATTGGAGGGATATTCATACCCGTGAAAATTATGTTGAAG
>CANDMI010000121.1 GCA_947385775.1 uncultured Eubacterium sp.
ATATCCGACAGAAAATGCAAATAGCCTGCCTCCGATCTCTTTGGAGGTTCTTGAGCGTATGGCAGGTCGGGCAAAGGAAAAGTCAAGGGAGCTTGGCGTTCCGGTAGTTTTTTCAGCCGTGGACAGCGGCGGGAACCTGCTGCTGCTTGAACGGATGGAAGGGGCGCTTCCGGGAAGCGTGGAAGTGTCAGCCGGAAAGGCGTATACGGCAAACGCGTTCCACATGCCGACCCATGAGCTTGGGCAGGCGGCGCAGCCAAACGGGGCGCTGTACGGGATTGGAAACGCGGCGCCTGGAAAGGTCATCCTGTTTGGCGGAGGTTTCCCTTATGTGTCGAGTGGCCAGGTCGTAGGCGGCATCGGAGTATCCGGCGGTACGGTAGAACAGGATATGGAGATCGCGCGATACGCGATGTCCATTTAAGGAGGGAAGGCAATGAATATTGATGAACGCGTAGTAGCGGGCATAGTAAATGCGGTTCTTGGAAAATTAGAAAGCGTTTCAGGCCCGGGGGAGGACGCGGGGGGAGACGGCATCTTTGAGAGCATGAACGACGCGGTAGAAGCGGCGGCCGCTGCGCAGCGGGAATACATTACACGTACGATGCATGAGCGCGCGGCATATGTGCAGGCGATCCGTGACGTTGTGCTGGATAAAGAAAACCTGGAATATATTTCCCGCAAATCTGTAGAAGAAACCGGGATGGGAAATTTTGAGCATAAGGTGATCAAAAACCGGCTTGCGGCTACAAAGTCGCCGGGGATTGAAGATTTGACGACAGATGCGATGTCAGGCGATGACGGGCTTACTTTAGTAGAGTATTCTCCTTTTGGGGTAATCGGGGCGATCACGCCTACCACGAACCCTACCGAAACAATCATCTGTAATTCTATCGGGATGCTGGCCGCAGGCAACAGCGTGGTATTCAGCCCGCACCCAAGGGCAAAGGATGTTTCCCTGCACCTGGTACGGCTGATCAACCGGGCTTTGGCAAAAGCGGGGGCGCCGGCAAACCTGGTCGTTACGGTATCGAAGCCTTCCATTGAAAATACGAACGCAATGATGGAGCACCCTTTGGTACGTATGCTGGTAGCTACCGGCGGGCCTGGCATTGTAAAGACGGTGCTTTCCAGCGGGAAAAAGGCGATCGGCGCAGGCGCGGGCAACCCTCCTGTAGTCGTAGATGAAACTGCGAATATTGAAAAGGCAGGAAAAGACATTATCGACGGCTGCTGCTTTGACAACAACCTGCCGTGCATCGCGGAAAAAGAAGTGATCGTAGTGGATTCCGCGGCGGATTATTTGATGTTTAATATGAAGAAAAACGGCGCTTATGAAGTAAAAGATCCGGAAATCATCGATAAGCTTGTAAAGCTTGTGGTACAGGAAAATGGAAAAAGCCCGGTTACGTCTTTTGTAGGAAAAAGCGCAAAATATATTTTAGAGCAGGTCGGCATCCAGGTGGGTGACGAAGTAAGGGTGATCATGGTAGAGGCAAAAGAGAGCCATCCATTTGTGCAGGTAGAACTGATGATGCCGATATTGCCGGTTGTGCGGGTGCCGGATGTGGATGCCGGGATTGAAATGGCAATTCGTGTAGAGCATGGCAACCGTCATACGGCTATGATGCATTCCCGCAATGTAGATAAGCTGACTAAGATGGCAAAGCTTATCCAGACGACGATTTTTGTAAAGAACGGCCCTTCTTATGCCGGGATTGGCGTAGGCGGCGAAGGTTATACGACATTTACGATCGCCGGGCCTACCGGAGAGGGATTAACTTCCGCGAAATCCTTTGCCCGCAGGCGCAGATGCGTGCTCGTTGGAGGAATGGATGTGCGTTAATTAGGGAGGTGCTCCTATGCAAGAAAATTTGACAGCTTTGGTGGAAAGCGCCGGCATAGTCGGCGCGGGGGGCGCAGGTTTCCCTACCCATGTAAAGTTGAATGCAAAAGCGGAAACCGTCATTATTAACGGGGCGGAATGCGAACCGCTTTTGCGGGTAGACCAGCAGCTTATGGCAAAGCAGGCGGCGCGCCTGCTTGCCGCTTTAAACCGGATCGTGGAGCATTTAGGGGCAAAAGAGGGCGTTGTGGCGTTAAAAGAGCATTATCATACGGCTACAGAAGCTTTGCGCTTAGAGCTTTCCAAGTATCCAAAGCTGCGGCTGCACCTGCTGGGGGCATTTTACCCGGCAGGGGATGAACAGGTAATTGTTTATGAAGTCACAGGCAGGGTTGTGCCGGAGGGCGGCATACCTATGAATGTAGGCGTTGTAGTCACAAATGTGGAGACGGCCTTAAATGTGCTGGATGCCATAGACGGCCATCCGGTTACGGAAAAATATGTAACTCTTGCAGGCGCGGTGCGTACGCCAAAAACCGTTAAGGTTCCGCTTGGCATTACGGTGGCGCAGGCGCTGGAGCTTGCGGGGGGCGTTACAGAGCCGGATTACCGCATTATAAACGGCGGGCCTATGATGGGGCGTATCGTTTCGCCGGACAGCCCGGTTACAAAGACCACAAAGGGGCTGATCGCAGTTCCGGCAGGGCATCCGCTTTTAAACAGCTTAGAGCGGCCGCTAAACGTATCGTTACGCCAGGCGGCGACAGCGTGTATGCAATGTTCGCTGTGCTCGGAGGTTTGCCCGCGGGGGCTTTTGGGGCACCGAATCCAGCCGCATAAGCTGATGCGCCTTGCGGCTTACGGAAGCATGTGCGACCCGAAGCAGACTCCGATGAACGCATACTTGTGCTGTGGATGCCGTTTGTGTGAGTACGCCTGCGTCATGGGGCTCCAGCCTTGGAAGCTGAATGGCAATTTAAAAGGGATACTCGGTGAGCAGGGTATTCGCAACAGTCTAAACAACAAGCCGGAGCACGGCGCGCCTTTTAGGGAATACAAGCGCTACCCGGTACATAAGCTGATCCATCAGCTTGGGCTTGCCGCTTATGATGTGGAGGCTCCTATGGAAGATGGGAAAGAAGGGGAAAACCCGTCATCGGCTGTATTTAAAAAGGTAACGCTGCCGCTTCATCAGAATGTAGGCGCTCCGGCGGAGCCGGCAGTAAATGTGGGCGATACGGTTGAAAAAGGCGATCTGATCGCGCGCATTCCGAAAGATAAGTTGGGGGCGAATCTCCATGCCAGTATCTCCGGCAAGGTGATAGCTGTCAGCGATGGCAGTATTGTGATTCAAGCATAAAAGGCAGTTTCTGCCTAAGGGAAAGTGAGGAGAGATTATGGATATTCTGGCACTTATAGCAGCATTTGGTGGTGGCGTTGTTGGCGCATATATTGGAGCGGTTCCTGCGTTCGTTATGACAGGCTTTTTTGCACTGGTAGGCGGCGTGATTACCGCGACCGGGGGAGATGGCAGCGTGGCGATTAACGCCATTGCGTTCGGCTCCTTCCTTGGCCCGCATATTGCTTTTGCAGGCGGCGTAGCGGCTGCGGCTTATGCAGGAAAACAAAAAAAGCTTGCTTCCGGCGCGGATGTAGTCAGCTGTCTGAACGGCCTGGCGGCTCCGGACGTATTGCTTGTAGGCGGCGTATTTGGCGTGATCGGTTATGTGATCGCGGCTTTGATCGGGATGACGCCGCTTGGCCCTTTGACTGACCTTCCTGGTATTACGGTTGTGATCTCCGGCATTATCGTCCGCTTTGTGTTCGGTTCTACCGGCTTGACGGGCAAGTACGAAGGAAAAGGCCCGCGCGTATGGTTCTCAACAGGCACTGGATTTGTATATAACGTAGTCCTTGGCGCTGGCGTAGGTATTGTAGTAAGCTTTGTAGCGGCAACGATTGCAGACAATGAAGCGGCATTGGGGATTTTCCCGATCATCTGTTTTGGTTTTTCAGCGGTAACTTTATTATTTGCCTGCGCAGGGCTTGCATGTCCTGGCACGCATCATATGAGCCTTCCGGCAGGGCTTGCAGCGGTAGTCGGTATCCATGCATGGGGGCCAACAGGCGCATTGCTTGGCGTAGTGTTTGGTATTTTAGGCTCGCTGCTTGGGGATTTCGCCGGCAATACATTTAACAGCCATTGCGACAGCCATATCGACCCGCCGGCTACGACGATCTTTATTTTAACAATTGTTGTAAATCTGATTGGTATGGCGGTAGGCTAGAAAGGATTTGCGTATGGGAAAGTCGATTGGGTTATTGGAGTTGAAAAGCATCCCGATAGGTGTACAGTCTGCTGATGAAATGCTAAAAGCCGCGGACGTGGAGCTTTTAGTGGCCACCGCCATCTGCCCAGGAAAATATGTGATCATTATCAGCGGGCAGGTAGGGGCGGTAAAAAGCTCCATGGAAAAAGGCAGGCAGGTTGCGGGAACTTTCCTTATCTGCCATCATATTATCAATAACGTCCATGCCTCGGTGCCGTCGGCGCTGCTTGGAACCGTGGATGTGGAGCGGATCACCGCGCTTGGCATGGTAGAGACGATGTCGGCGCTTACCGCGGTGCGGGCTGCGGATATCGCGGCAAAAGCGTCCAATATTACCCTTATGGAAGTCCGTGTAGCCAGGGGCCTTGGCGGGAAAGGATATTTGATTTTCACAGGTGAAGTTTCCACGGTAAAATCAGCTATAAATTCCTGCATTACCCAGTTGGCTGACACGGGCGAGATTACAAGCAGCTGCGTTATTCCATCGCCGCACAAGGGGCTGATCAAAAAGCTGCTTTAAACATGAAATTGCTACAGGGGCTTTGCGTTTTTGCAAAGTCCTGTGTGGAATTAACCGTTTTGAATTTTTAGTTGTGACATTTTTAGTTGTTACAATTTGAAAAAACGCTTATACTAATAAAGCGGATTGATGAAAAAAGGAAGAAAAATCGTGGAAGTGGTTTTGATGAAAAAATTTTGATAAAAAATTCCGAAGAAGCAATCCGCTATAGAAAAATAAGGAAAGGAGGTTCCCATATGGAGCAGAATTGTCCGAATTGCCATTATACTGCGCCGCAGCCGAAAAAGGAAGAAACAGAAGACTGCCCACAGTGCTATTACCAGCCTGAGGAAAAGGAAGAAAAAGCAGAAGACTGCCCGCAGTGCCATTATCAGCCGGATACGGCAAAGGAGGCGGGAAAAGAAGAAGATTGTCCGCAATGCCATTATCAACGTGACAAATAGCCAAGGGAGAAGGAGATATAATGGAACGTTTAGTTGGAAAAAAAGCGCCTGATTTTAGCATGGAAGCGTTGGCGGAAGACGGGGAAAGCTTTGTGCGTGTAGGGTTAAAAGACTATGCCGGAAAATGGCTGGTGCTGTTTTTTTATCCGATGGATTTTACCTTTGTCTGCCCGACGGAGTTAACTGCATTTTCAGACTGCCGTACAAAGTTTCAGGATGCGGGGGCGTCGTTGCTTTGTGTAAGTACGGACAGTGTGTACTCACACTTGGCATGGAGACGGAACGGCCTTGGGAAATTGGGGTATCCTATGGCTGCTGACCAGTCCTTGCAGGTATGCGAAAAATACGGCGTGCTTTTAGAACAAGAGGGGGTAGCTTTAAGAGGGCTTTTTATTATTGATCCGGAACAAAATGTGCGTTACAGCGTTATCCATGACAATAACGTAGGGCGCAACCCGGCGGAAATCTTACGTGTGCTGGCGGCGCTTAAAACCGGGGGGCTTTGCGCGGCTGGCTGGACGCAAGGAGAGGATTTGATTGATCCAAATGCGCCTGCGCAAAAGGAAAAGCCTGTTACGGCTAAAACTGCGCCGGTACGCATTTATACAATGCCTGGGTGCAGCTATTGCCGCAGCGTAAAGGAATACCTGCGTGAGATCGGTATGGAATATGAGGAAATTGACCTTTCTACAGATGAAAAGGGCAAAGCCTTTATGAACCAGCGGGGGTATACGGCGCTTCCGGTTACAGTGATCGGCGCTACAGAAATTTCAGGCTATGATATGCCAAAAATCAAAGCGGCATTGGGGATAGACGCATAGCGTTTAGTATGCCCGGGATATGTGTCCAGTCAGGATACATGGAAGGCGGAGGAAAAGGAGTGAGATGGCAATGGATATGAATCTTTTGGATATAGGCGCATCCGCAGAGGGCAAGCTTCGTATCATTCAGGAAACAGTTCCAGGCAAACAGGTTACGCTGGCGCATATTATCGCCAGCCCTGGAGAAATCATTTACCAGAAATTAGGGCTGAATCCGGAGCTGGATTACAATCAGTCGGCAATAGGAATTTTAAGCATGTGTCCATCTGAAATATCCGTAATTGCCGGCGATATCGCGCTGAAAACCTCATCCATTGAGATCGGTTTTATCGACCGTTTCAGCGGCACCCTGATTTTTACGGGGAGGATTTCAAACGTCCAGTCTGCGGTATCAAATATCCTGGTTTACCTAAAAAACCGGTTGGGTTTTACAGTTTGTGAGATTACAAGGACATGAAAAAGATAATTTTAATGGGGCGCAGCGAGTGCGGGAAGACCACGCTTACGCAGGCGCTAAAGGGGGATGTGATATCTTATCACAAGACCCAGTATATTAATCATTACGATGTTGTAATTGATACGCCAGGTGAATATGCGGAGACTGCATCATTAGCCCGCGCCCTGGCGTTATATTCTTATGAAGCGGATGTGGTCGGGCTTTTGCTGAACGCGGCGGAGCCTTACTCGATCTATCCGCCATGCTGCGCAGCCTGCTGCAACCGTCCCGTGATCGGGATCGTGACGCAGATTGACAGGGAAGACGGCAATCCAGACCGCGCGCACCACTGGCTGGAAATGGCGGGATGTCGCCCGATATTTCGGGTCAGCGCCTATACGGGGGAAGGAATCTGGCAGGTGTTAAATTATCTGCGGGAGCCGGGGGATGCGCTTCCGTGGGATTCAGAGGAAGACGCGGATAAGCCAAGGGTGGTTTTGTCGGATAAGTTTGGGAAGGTGCGCTAATTTTCCGGGATGGGCGCTTTTAGATGGAATGAGAATGAATTTGAATATGTGGGCTATCTTCTATTGGGGTAGGGGATAGCCTTTTTCATATAGAATCGTTGCTTTTCATAGGGGGCTCTACCGTATAAATGATAAAAAATAGGGCGTTATCCGGCAAAATAATGGTTTTTTGTCTACCGGACGCTGGAAACAGGCAGC
>CANDMI010000122.1 GCA_947385775.1 uncultured Eubacterium sp.
CTGCAAGCAGAAAGCGAAATCGCCGCCATCAACATGGTCTACGGCGGTGCGGCCTTTGCAAGCTCCGCGATCTCCGGCATCGCGTCCTGGTCGAGCAGCAGCTTTAACAGCTGCTTGTATGCAAAGTAATTGTCCTGGTCTTTTTTGACGATCTGCTGTAAGACCACAAGCTGCGTCTCCAGATCATCCGTCTTTTCGCAGGCCGTATTTTTTAACGCCAGATACGCCAGGCTGTCTTTATCCTGCTTTAACAGCAAGTCCGCGGATTTTCCGGCGGATTCATAGTCCCCCTCCGCCATAAAGCGCAGGCAGTTTATATATTCCTCGTCCGCTTTCCCATAGGCGTATTCGGTCGGAAACTGCTTTAACGCATACACAAGGGCTCCAAACAAAAGCACGGACAAAAGCAACGCGACCGCAAGCTTTCCCCACTGTTTTGTCGGCTCTCCCTCCGGCTCCCCTTCGTAATCGTCCTGCTCATAGGGCTGGAAGCTCTGTGACATGCCAGCCATATTTTCATCCTCCATTACCGTATTTAACAACTCATTTTCCATATTATGATAATTAAAATCAGCCGTCGCGCTTTTCATGTAGCGCCCTCCTTTATTATCGGTTGTGTCTGTTTTCCATTAGATCTTCGTTTTGATTTTACGCGCGCGCCGCCGTCATCGACTCCACGCAGTTGTGCATCAGCATCGCGATGGTCATAGGCCCCACGCCTCCAGGAACCGGCGTAATCGCTCCCGCAACCGGGCATACATCCTCAAAATCCACATCCCCGCAGAGCTTGTTTTCCGCATTCCGATGAATGCCAACGTCAATGACAGCCGCGCCTTCCTTTACATAAGAAGCGTCGATATACTTTGGCTTTCCGATCGCAACGATCAAGATGTCCGCGCATTTACAGATCTGCTTTAAATTTTGCGTCTTAGAATGGGCGACCGTAACGGTGGCGTTTTCGCGAAGCATCAATACCGCCATCGGCTTTCCCACGATATTGCTGCGCCCTACGACGACGCAGTTTTTTCCTTCCATAGAAATCCCGCTGCGCTTTAAAAGCTGGATCACCCCTGCCGGCGTACAGGACACAAACCCTGGCAGGCCGCTTAAAAGCGCCCCTACGTTTTGTGGATGGAATCCGTCCACATCCTTTGTCGGATCGATCGCTTCGATCACCTTATTTTCATCAATGTGCCCAGGAAGCGGCAGCTGTACAAGTATGCCGTTTATTTTTTTATCCTGATTTAATTTTTGTATCAATTCCAGCAGCTGCTCTTGCGACGTATCGCCCGAAAGCTCATAGGAACAGGACTCAATTCCAATGTATTCGCATGCGCGCTTTTTATTCCGAACATACACACTGGACGCCGGGTCATCCCCTACCTGGATGACCGCGAGACAGCCCGTTATGCCCTGCTGTTTTAGCTTTTCCACCTTTTCTTTTAATTCATCTTTAATTTCCGCGGAAATCCGCTTCCCATCAATTAAATTTGCCATTTTTTCTCCCTTCGTTTCTAAATCCAGGCTTTATAAAACCTCTTCTTCATACTGCGCAAACTCCTCGGAACTCATTAAGATCTTACGGGGTTTTGTCCCTTCCTCCGCGCCTACGACCCCCGCCTCTTCTAACTGGTCCATAATGCGCGCCGCCCGGTTAAATCCGATTTTAAAATAGCGCTGCAACATGCTGACGGAAGCTTTCTCTTTATCAATTAAAAGCTTTGCCGCGTCCGCAAAATACACATCCCGATCATCCTCCGGCGCCGATTCAATCGAAACCATTCCGGCTGACGCAGCGCTTGTCACCTTATCCTCAATTTCCTGGCTATACTGCGTCGCGTCGTTTTGCTCCGTCAAAAACTCCACGACGCTTGTCACTTCCGAATCTGACACAAACGCACCCTGTACGCGGACCGGCTTTTGATAGCCCTGAGGGTAAAAGAGCATATCGCCTTTTCCAAGCAGTTTTTCCGCGCCGTTCATATCTAAGATCGTGCGCGAGTCGGTGCCGGACGTTACCGAAAACGCGATTCGAGACGGCATATTCGCTTTGATCAGTCCGGTGATGACATTGACAGACGGACGTTGAGTCGCGATGATCAAATGGATCCCCGCCGCCCTTGCCAACTGCGCCAGTCGGCAGATCGCATCCTCCACGTCCCCCGGCGCCGCCATCATAAGGTCTGCCAGCTCGTCGACAATGATCACAATATACGGCATCTTCTGCGGTTTGTTTTCATCCTCCACATCGGCAAGCTTTTTGATCTTCGCGTTATATCCTTTTATCCCCCGCACCCCGCTTGCCGCAAATTTATTGTAACGCTCCATCATTTCCGATACCGCCCAGTGCAAAGCCCCCGCCGCTTTTTTCGGATCGGTCACGACCGGAAGCAGCAAATGCGGAATCCCGTTATATACGTTTAGCTCCACAACCTTTGGATCGACCATGATCAGCTTTACATCCTCCGGATCTGCCTTATATAAAATGCTCATAATGATCGTATTGATGCAGACAGATTTTCCGGAGCCAGTCGCCCCGGCGATCAGCAGATGGGGCATTTTACAAATATCCGTAACCACGACCTTTCCTGTAATGTCCTTGCCCACCGCAAATGTGCAAGGAGAGTCGAACTGCTTAAATTCCTCTGAATCCACCAGGCTTCGAAACATCACCGGCACATTTTCCTTATTGGGAACCTCAATGCCAATCGCGGCCTTTCCTGGAATCGGAGCCTCGATACGGATATCCGCCGCCGCCAAATTCAGCTTAATGTCATCCGCCAGGTTTACGATTTTACTGACCTTTACGCCCATTTCCGGCTGGATCTCATAGCGCGTGACGGACGGGCCGCAGCTGACATTTAAAATCGTAACATTCACGCCAAAGTTTTTTAACGTCTGCTGCAATTTCATCGCCGTTTCCTGCAAATGCTGCCTGGAATCCCCGGTCTTATTCGGGTCGCCAGCCTTTAATAAATCCACGGTTGGATACACATGCTCCCGCTTTATGACCTGCTTTTTCACCTGCGGCAGATTGGCTGGCGCATTTTGCGCGCCGGCCTGCGGTTTTGGTATGTCAGCTTGTAGCCTTTGCATGTCGGCTTGCGGTCTTTTCATTTCGGCCTGTGGACTTTGCATGTCGATCTCGTCTAATGCCGCATAGTCTAACTCTTCGTCCGCTTCATCCGTATCTTCATATTCGTATTCATCGAATCCTCTGGCGTTCAGATTTTCTTCCGATCCGGTAATGTTTGAATCCGTTTCTTTAAGTCCAGTCGCTTCTGCATCTGTAAATTCTGTCCCGGCAGCTTCCAAGCCAGCTGTTTTTAATCCTGCAATTTCCAAACCTTCATCTGAAAATCGGGAAGCTTCAAGCCCTTCCTCATTCGAATCCGCTTCTTCATTTAACTTGCCGCCCTGCGGCACGAACGGAACAGTCTCCTCCCAGTCAGAATCCTCCAGCTCCTTTGTCCCGCTGTTCATCTTTGGAAGCATTTCAGAAAAAAGCTCGCTCGTTTTTTCTAAAATATCATCCGCCTTGTCCGATGCGGATGGCATACTCGGTTTTAACACCACCTTTTGAGACACGACCGAAATCTCGTCTTCCGGCGCTGCTTGCGCACTGGATATTTCCGACGCTCCCTGCATCGTCGGCGCGCCGGAAGTTTCTGGCATATCCTGCATTATCGGCGCGCCGGACGGCGGTTTTGCGCCCTGCAAGACGACAGGGAACGCGATCGGCTCCGCCATACGCTTTTCCTGCGGCTTTGGCCGAGGCTCATCCATCATATGGATCGGAAAATCGGGCATAACGTGAAGTTCGCTTACCGCATCGGGCTTTGGTTGGTTTGCCAGCCCTTTCATGCTCGTGTCCATGGACACGCCCAATACCTTATTGTCCATCCTGCGCTGCCTGTGCTCCACATATTTTTGCTGTTGCAGCGCGACTTCTTCCTTTGCCTTGTCCTTTGCCATGCGGTAGGCTTTCTTGCCGCCTGAACCGATCGGCTTTAAGATGGAGCGCTGGGTGATCAAAACAAGGCAGATGATCAGCGCGATGATATTGATGATATATGCGCTGACCGTTCCCAAATGGGGCCGGATCAGCCAGGTTAACAGTCCGCCGAAAAGCCCGCCGCCGCCTTTTCCTTTCCTTGACCATAAAAAGGAATCGATCGGCGAAGCCGACTTCGCGCTTCCTGTGATCAATTCCAAAAACATGCAAAGGAAGAGAAAAAACAAAGCGGAAGCAGCGGTTTTTACCGCCGCCACCGGATTATCCTGGTTGGATATGAAAAAAGCCGTCCCCGCAAACAATGCCAGTGGAAATATGTACGCCGCAATGCCAAACAGCCCGAAAATTAAGCCGCTTAAAAACCTGCCCACCCCTCCGGCGATCCCAAAATTACTGATAAATAAAATAATCGAAACAGCAAGCACAGCCCAAAGTGTGACCTCATTTTTAAAAGAAGCCGTCGGCGCCTGCCTGCTTCTTTCTCTTTTTCCTGACTTGCCAGCCATATCCGCCTCCATTTCTATGTTTTCAATTCGCTATACGATAAAAAATACCGCGATGGAGATAATCCCCACAATCAAACAGTAGATGGAAAATATCGTATATTTCTTTTGTCTTACAACATAAAGCATGATCTTAATGCAAATATACCCGACAATCGCGGCAACCGCCGTTCCAATCCCATAATACATCCACTGGTTCGCATCCAGCTGCACGTTGTCAAGCTTAAAAAGCTGCAACACAAGGGAGCCTAAGATGGCGGGGATGGACATGATAAAGGAATATTTGACCGCAAATTTCCGGTCAAAGCCGCTTAATAAGCAAGCCGTGATCGTCGTCCCTGAGCGCGATATCCCAGGCATCGTCGCCACGCCCTGGCACATGCCGATGACAAACGCGTTTGTGTAAGTGACATGCTTTGGCGTTTTTGAGCCTTCCTTACACCGATCCGCGATAAAAAGCAAAAACGAGGTAATGATCAGGCAAATCCCGGGAACGATCAAAACCGTCGACGCATATTCGATCAAATCCGACGCTACGATTCCGATAATGCCCGTCGGTATCGTAGAGACGATTAC
Source organism: uncultured Eubacterium sp. (assembly GCA_947385775.1). Taxonomy (GTDB): domain Bacteria; phylum Bacillota; class Clostridia; order Lachnospirales; family Lachnospiraceae; genus Eubacterium_J. The sequence continues at coordinate 5,095 of CANDMI010000122.1, forward strand.
AAGCATGACAAACTTTCGATAGCTGTTGCTTATCACCCTGCGGTACGGCTTTTCCTTATTCCCGGACATATGCGAAAACGCAACCCCGACATTGGCAAAAAAATCCCCGATGATCGCAAAACCCGCGCAGATCATCTTCCAGATATCCTTGTAATAAACCGCAAACACCGCGATCAGCGTCCCTAAGTGCAGCAAACAGTCAAATAACAGCCCCACCTCGTCTAGGTCAAACGCGATCTGGAACAACGCCAGATGCCCGGAGCTGCTGACCGGCAAAAATTCCGTGACTCCCTGGATCAGCCCCATTAAAACGGCTTCTAATAATGACATGTTACGCCTCCCTTAATTCATAAAAAAATTAACCAGAAAAAACAACTCCATAACAAATGGTAACTGTAAAAAAAGCCCATATTTTCACAGTTACCATATTATATTACCATAAACTGGGGCGCATGTCATTCTTTTTTTCAATCAAGTCGCTTTAAGCCATCTCTTCACTCTAACCCTGCGGCTTGCTGTTTGAATTGATCAGAGCATGCAGCTTTCCAAGCGCCTCTTTCATCCCTCCTACCTCGCTGATGATGCCCTCTTCCACCGCTTCCTTGCCTACGAGAATCGTTCCTAAGTCTTTTGTCAGCATCGTCGTGTTCATCATCAGCTTTTCCAGACGGTCTTCCTTTGCCTTACAGTGGGACGCGATAAAGCCGATGATCCGGTTTTGCATCTGCTTAAAATACTCATAAGTCGGCGGAGCGCCGATGACCATGCCGTTCATGCGCACCGGATGGACGACCATCGTTCCAGTCGGGACGATAAAGGAATAATCAGTGGACACCGCAAGCGGCACGCCGATGGAATGGCTGCCCCCCAGCACAAGCGATACGGTAGGCTTGCTTAGGGACGCGACCATCTCCGCGATCGCAAGCCCCGATTCCACGTCGCCGCCGACGGTGTTTAAAAGCAGCATCACGCCATCGATATTGTCCGCGTCCTCGATTTCCGCAAGCTTTGGCAGCACATGCTCATATTTTGTAGTCTTTGTATTGGAGGAAAGGCACTCATGCCCTTCGATCTCCCCGATGACCGACAGCAGATAGATCCTGTGATGATGATTATTTTCGGAAAGCGTCACCTCTCCGTTGTTTTTAATGTTTTCATTTTCACTCGCCTGCACTTCCAGCTCTTCTTTTTTCTTTTCCGGATCACTCATTTCACACACCTCTTTTATTTTTTGTAAAGTATGTGTATTTTGGGCGCAATATATACAAAGGCGTATCTGAAAGCTGATAACCGCTTTCAGACACGCCCTTATTCCAGTCGCTTTGTTGTCGCTTTATTGTCTGTCAATTAAATAATTGTACAATCCTTCATAACGGAACTTCGACGCGCTCCAGGAATAATCCTTTTGCATACCGCGGTCGATCATATGGTTCCATTCTTTTTTCATGTCAAAGAACACTTCTTTCGAATAGTTAATGACATTGAGCATCTCTTCCCCGTTGTAATTTTTAAAGGAGAAGCCGTCTCCGGTATTGTCGTACTGGTTAAACGGCACAACGGTGTCTTTCAGCCCGCCAGTTTCGCGCACGATCGGAGCCGTGCCATAGCGGAAGGAAATTAACTGCGTCAACCCGCATGGCTCAAACGCCGACGGCATTAAGAACGCGTCCGCAGCCGCATACAGCTTATGCGCCAGCTCATCGGAATAGCAGATGTTTGCGGAAATCCGGTCGCCATACTTCCACGCATAGTGGCGGAACATGTTTTCATAGCCCGGGTCGCCGGTGCCGATGACTACAAACTGCGTGTAATCGTCCACGATGCGGTCGATCACATAATTGATCAGATCCAGCCCCTTTTGGTCGGTCAGACGGGAGATCAGTCCGATCATGTATTTCTTTTTGTCCACCGCAAGCCCTAATTCCTCTTGCAGCTTCACTTTATTGTTC
>CANDMI010000123.1 GCA_947385775.1 uncultured Eubacterium sp.
CGGCGTTTTTATAAGATAGACAGATAATGTCGCCGCGCTTATGTATAATAAATACAGGATGGATTCGGGGAAGGGGAGACTGGCGTGGCAAACAAGAGCAAGGGCAAGATCAGCAGGGCTTTTACCAAAGCAGAGTAAAAAGAAAAGTTCAGCCTGTGGCGATTATGTTTTCAGAGTATTATTTAAGCAAGAATACCATGGAGAAAAAGGGCGTGACACTCGCTATCGTAGCTGGATAGAAATATTGATGCGCCCAGTTCCTTATGATGCGATGATTTCAGATGGTAATGGAGTTATACCGAATATAGCTAATTTAAATGGTTTCGATAAAATTTCGGCTGCGGTCGTCCGTCAGTCGATGCACTTTGCGTCTGATAAATATTGTACCGAGGGATTGCCAATACCGTTGTTGTCAACAATTAATCCGCAGAGAGCACAGGAGTTGATTAAAAAAGGATGGAACAGTCAGGAACTCAAATTCTGTAAAAACCTCACCATTTCGCAAAGTGATTTGGAATGTATTCGAAAATACATAAGTGAAAATATAGGGAATTACGAAGTGTCGAAGTGTGGAGAAATGCTGCTGTTAAAAGACGTTTTAGGAGATGTAGCTGAAAGAAATCAAATCCACTTTTCGCAAAAAAATATCATTGGCATATTGGATTCAGCCTAAAGAACTTGTGTTTATATTTCACGATTGCAACTATGATCTTTCTGTCATTTATGATATGTTTTCGAAGCTGCTTGATATAGTAAAGGATAGGTGCGCTGTTTATTGATAAATTTGGATAAAAATAGAACATCTTAATTATAAAAAAGACTTTGCGATTATAAGCAGGGCCTTTTTTACATTTATTAGACGATTTTAACGGTATGATTACGATAAAAATCATACGTTTACTGTGGACGATTATAGACCATTGTAAAAATACGGATAAAAAAATGGAACATTTTTTATGCTTTCAAACGCTGTAAATGCGTATATACTCACGAGCGATAAAGTTTACCATATGATTCAAGATAACAACGCTCGTGAGTCGGCGTTATTGGCAAATTTTAGTTCTCGTGAGAATAAGTTTCCAAAAAGTAACCTGGGTTATAAAAAAGTGCGTACTTGTAGGATTGTGGAAAATTCTTATAATGAAAATTACAGAGAGCAAGACAGCTCACTGAATACTTAATTCAAGGAGGGCGTTAAAATGGCGCTTACAAATTTAACTGGATGGAACGATCAATATGCGGGTTCTGCCTGCGGAGCGGGCGATAAGCCAGAGGAAAAACCATCGGCATGCGGTTCTGCTTGTGGGGCGGGAGATCAGCCGGATGAAAAACCATCGGCATGCGGTTCTGCCTGCGGAGCGGGGGATAAATAAACCGCCTGGTTTCATCAAAAATGGATGTGTTCCCGGCGGGAGAAATCCCCCGGGGACATATAAGATCAGAAAAAATAAAAAAGGAGGCATGCGAAATGAAGCGATATTTTTCTTTTCAATGGCACATTACGGACGCGTGTGACCAGCGGTGCAGGCATTGCTACATTTTTTCAGGGGATTCCTCAAAAAAAATAGATTCTATGGATTGGAGTAAGATGCAGGATACGTTTTATAACTGCCTTGATTTTTGCGAAGTTTATGACCGCTTGCCATATTTTTATATCACAGGCGGCGATCCGATCCTGCACCCGGATTTTTGGAGGCTGTTGGAATTGCTTCATAAACACGGCGCGCCGTTTACGATCCTTGGAAACCCGTTTCACATCAATGATCAAATATGCCGTAAGCTTAAGGAATATGGCTGTGAAAAATACCAGATGTCCATTGATGGGAATCGAAAAACCCACGACTGGTTTCGAAAGCCTGGCTCTTACGAGAGCACATTAAAAAAAGTCGGCTGCATTAACCGGGCGGGGATTCGAAGCGTGATCATGACGACGGTTTCCAAAACCAATCAGACGCAGATGCCGGATATCATCGATGCGGCGGTAAAGGCGGGCGTAAATGTGTTCGCGTTTTCACGCTATGTTCCAAGCGGCGGCGATCTGGACGCGGGCATGACGCCACAGGAGTACCGAAAGCTGTTATCTGTATGCGATAAGAAATTTAAGGAATATGAGGCGGCGGGCTGCGATACCTATTTTAATAAAAAAGACCACCTTTGGACGCTGTATGAATATGAAACGGGGGCGTTTGAGATTCCAAAAACCGCGAAGCCAGGCATGGTCTATGGCGGCTGCAACTGCGGAAACTGCCATATCACCATTCTTCCCACCGGCGAAGTGTATGCCTGCCGCAGGGTGGCGGAAAGCCTTGTGGGGAATGTCTTTACCGACCGCCTTGCCGACATCTGGATAACCGATATGGAGCGCTACCGGGATTATGGCAAATTCAGCAAATGCGCGAAATGTAAGCTGCTTGCGTTCTGCCGGGGATGCCCTGCGGTGGCGAAAGGGACAAACGGGGATTTTTACAGCGCAGACCCACAGTGCTGGGCGGATGAAAACAGCGGGCTGTTTGGAAAGTGAGGGTTTTTATGCATGAGAAAATGAAGGCAGTGTTGTTATCTAAACCGACAAAGGGCATGGATGTGGAGCTAAGCGAGGTTTCGGTTCCAAAAGCAAAGCCCGGCTGGGTTTTAATGAAGGTGCGGGCTTTTGGCATGAATCATTCCGAAAAGCTCCTTAGGCTTTATGAGATTAACGCAGGCTACATAAAAAAGCCCATTATCCCAGGCATTGAGTGCGTCGGAGAGATCGTAGACCCATCGGACAGCGGATTTTTAGCCGGGCAAAAGGCCGTGGCGCTTATGGGGGGCATGGGGCGCAGTTTTCACGGAAGCTACGCGGAATATGCGCTTTTGCCCGCCCACCATGTGTTTGCGGTAGAGTCGAAGCTTTCCTGGGCGCAGATGGCGGCGGTCCCCGAAACTTATTTCACGGCATGGGGGTCGTTGTTTGAAAGCCTTGATCTAAAAGCGGAAGACGTTTTGTTTGTGCGCGGCGCGACCTGCGCGCTTGGGTATGCCGCCATACAGATTGCAAAAGCCATCGGATGCAAGGTGATCGCGACAACGCATAAGGCCGAAAAGCTGCCGCTTTTGCAAAATGCGGACAAAGCGGCGCTTGATACGGAAAGGCTTGCAGGGAAATTTAAGGGCGTGACAAAAGCGTTAGAGCTTGTTGGCCCAAAAATGTTAGCGGATACGCTCCGCCTTGTGGAAAAAGGCGGGATCGTCTGCGATAGCGGCATTTTAGGCGGCGTATACGCGTTAAACGGCTTTGACCCGATCAAGGATATTCCAAACGGCGTTTACCTTACCGGCTTTTTTTCCAATGATCCGACGAAGAAAGCGATGACGGATATTTTCGCGTTTTTAGATCGGCACGGCATAAAGCCCGGAGTTGGCGCGGAATATGACTTTTCGCATATTAAAGACGCCTGCTGCGCGCTTGATGATAGCAGCGTAAATGGAAAGATCGTGGTGCGCGTTTCATAAAAGAAAGGGATAGGAGGATGGATATATGGATGCAAAAACCTGTTTGGAGAAATTAAAGCTGGTCGGCGTTTTATCGTTTGCGACAGTTGACCGTGAAGGAAATCCGCAGCTTCGCTGTATCAGCGCGATCCATTTTGAGGAGGACAGTTTTTATTTTTTTACGGCGAGGGGAAAAAGCTTTTGCCATGAGCTTTTGGAAAACGGGAAGGTTCAGATACTTGGCTATACCCGCTTTAAGGAAATGATACGGCTGTCCGCGAAGGCAACGCCTGTTCCGGAAGCGGAGCAGGAGGAAAAAATCGATGCGATATTTGCGCAACAGCCTTATTTAGCGAATGTTTATCCGGGCGACACTAGGAAGATTGGGATTATTTTTGAGGTGAAACATGCGCAGATAGAATATTTCCACCTTGGCGTAAATCCGATCTTCCGGGAAAGCTATACGCTTGGGGATGGGATGAATTCGATTTCAAAAAAAGGGTATTTTATTTCCGATGGCTGCATTGGCTGCGGGAAATGTCAGAAAAGCTGCCCGCAAAGGTGTATCGAACAAGGAACGCCCTTTTACATCCAACAAGAGCATTGCTTGCACTGTGGGAGCTGTTTTGAAATCTGTCCGGTAAAGGCGGTCAGGAAGCGGGGTGGAGAATGAATCAGGAGCAAAGAAGAGATTATCTGATCCGATATTTAATAGAAGAATCGCGCCTGGAGCGGCGGGAATACGCGGATTTGCAGGTTCCAGCGGACTTGCAGATTCCAAAAAATGAAAGCGGGCAAAAAAGGCTCTTACGTTCTCTTTTGAATATCCGCATGCCCCTGCCTGCAAGCGATCGGTTTTTCGAAATACAGGACGCTTATTTAAAGGAAGAGATAAGGAAAAAGAAAATCACAAAGCTTTCTGATCTGACCCCGGTGCAAAACGGGCTTTATCTTTGGCAGGGAGATATCACGACGTTATCGTTGGATGCGATCGTAAACGCGGCAAACAGCCAGCTGCTTGGCTGCTTTTGCCCATGCCACGGCTGCATTGACAACGCGATCCACACGTTTTCAGGAATCCAGCTGCGGTCTGCCTGCGCGAAGCTGATGGAGGAGCAGGGGCGGGAAGAGTCTGTGGGAAAGGCAAAGATCACAAAGGGCTATAACCTGCCCTGCCGCTATGTCATTCATACAGTGGGGCCAAGGATACAGGGAAGGCTTACTGATAAGGACTGTAAGCGGCTGTCGTCCTGTTATCGTTCCTGCCTTAGTCTGGCGGAGGAAAACAAGATAAAAAGCATTGCGTTTTGTTGCATTTCCACAGGGGAGTTTCATTTTCCAAATGATCTGGCGGCTGATATTGCCATAAGAACGGTAAAGGAATACCGGGAGCAGACGCATAGCGAAATGGAGGTGGTATTTAATGTTTTTACAAACGAAGATTACCAGATCTACCAAAAACGGCTTGGAGCAGATTGAAAAACTAAAAAAAGAGCTGGCGCGGGCAGAGGCGGTGATCATTGGAGCCGGGGCAGGACTTTCAGCCGCCGCGGGCTTTACGTACTCCGGGGAAAGATTTGCGCGCTATTTTTCTGACTTTGAAAAGAAATACGGTTTTCGGGATATGTATTCAGGAGGCTTTTATCCGTACCGCACATTGGAGGAGCATTGGGCGTATTGGAGCCGCTATATTTACATCAATCGGTATATGGACGCGCAAAAACCGGTATACGACAGGCTATTTGACCTTGTAAAGGATAAGGATTATTTCGTAATCACTACAAATGTGGACCACTGTTTTCAGAAAGCGGGCTTTGACAAAAAAAGGCTGTTTTATACCCAGGGGGATTATGGCCTGTTCCAATGCAGCGAGCCGTGCTGCCAGGAAACCTTTGAAAACGAGCGCAGTATACGCAAGATGATGGAAAGTCAGCAGGATATGCGGATCCCTTCCGAACTTTTGCCGACCTGCCCGCATTGCGGAAAGCCATTGACAATGAACTTGCGTTCGGACGACAAATTTGTGGAAGATGAAGGGTGGCATCTGGCGGCAAAAAGGCACAACGATTTTGTGCGCTCTAAGAAGGAGCTTCGGATATTATTTTTAGAGCTTGGCGTAGGATACAATACGCCGGGGATTATTAAATATCCGTTCTGGCAGATGACGGCGGAGAATTCGAAAGCCATGTATGCCTGCATAAACAATGGAGAAGCGATGTGTCCAAAGGAGATTGAGCGGCAGGCTGTCTGCATAGATGGGGATATTGGCGTTGTGCTGGAGGATTTAGGGAAATGGCGCAGATGAGAGGGTCTGTTATGTTTTTTCGTGCATAGCAATACCGCCCGTCAAAACGATTGACTTTTACAAAATTTCGCGTATAATAAGTAATATATGTTGCGTAACATTCGTTGTTTTTAAAAGAGAGATTGACAAATGCCACCGAGATTTAAATTTACAAAAGATGAAATTACAAAGGCGGCTTTGAATATCACGAAAGAAAGCGGAGCGTCAGGCTTAACGGCAAGAGCTTTGGCGGCAAGGCTTGGCTGTTAATTTATTAACAGAGCGCTTACAGACGGGGGTGAGGGGCTGAAAGGCCAATATAAATTCTGGTCTTCCGGCCTGGAAGGGGTAAAGGAGATGGGGCATATGAAAAAAATGTGTGAAGAAGCTGAAAAAATAATGACAGAGCGATTTGGAAAAGATATGGTGATTGCGCTGGCAACAGTAGAAAAGGGAGTTCCTTATGTACGGTATGTAAATGCCTATTATGAGAATGGAGCGTTTTATGTTATTACCTATGCGCTTTCAAATAAAATAAAACATTTAGAAAACAATCCTGTGATTGCAATAGCTGGCGAGTGGTTTACCGGGCATGGCAGGGGGATAAATTTAGGTTATTTTGGAAAGGAAGAAAACCATAGGATTGCAAAGAGGCTGAAAGAAGTGTTCTCTGAATGGATTGATAACGGGCATACTGATTTTGGGGATGAGAACACGGTTATTTTATGTGTGGAATTGACAGATGGGCTGCTGCTTTCACATGGGACAAGGTACGAGTTTTAGGCTTTCAATTTCCGGAGGGATTTTATTATGACATTTCAAAGAACAGATGGCAAAAATAAAGATTTTATAGAAAACTGCCGGCTTCTTGATATGGATCTGGACAGACGTGTCGGGAAAAAGATAGAAAGAGACAAATACAAAAAATATAACCAGTTGGATGAAATTAAGGAAGCGATCGTTGTGTATGAAGGGAACCGGGTAATTGGCGGTGGGGCTATCAGAAGATATGATGATGAAACGATAGAATTGAAGCGGGTGTTTGTACATACGGAATATCAGGGACAGGGCATAGGCAGCAGGCTTGTTTCCCTGTTGATGGAATGGGCCGTAGAACTGGGATATAAGAAAATGGTTCTGGAAACCGGGGAGTTATTGGCTGAATCCTGCGCTGTATATAAAAGGCTGGGTTTTCAGGTGATTCCGAATTATGGCCCGTATGAGGATATGCCGGAATCATTGTGTATGGCAAAG
>CANDMI010000124.1 GCA_947385775.1 uncultured Eubacterium sp.
CCAGCTTATCAATATTTTCCCCGACTGTGGACATCCAGTTTGTCTGATACGCCTGATTCACATATTTCAATTCATCTCCATGCATCGTTGGGGAGGACAGCCAGATTTTTTTCTCAAACTTTTTAAGCCCCAAAAATCTCGGCTCTTCCCTTATGCATTTTGCCGCAAGGTCTGTCATCTTAAGCCCTCTTTTTCCTGTCGCCCTTTCATTCTGACAATTGGAAACAAAAAACAGCGTGGGACGCCCACGCTTAAAATCGAATTCACTCTGTCTGATTTTATCTTTTTATTTGATTGTCTGATCTTTATCTGATCTTATCGCTTCTGATCTTATTGCTGTTTTAATCCTCTAACCGGCTTTGCCCAATTTTGGGCATAGCTTCGCCATACGCAAGGCTTACGGCCCTGCGCTCCCGCTTCCGCTATGTCCGAAATCCGCCAAGGGAGCGGTAAACCGACTGCCCTTCCATCATCCTTTTTTTCAACTCTAAAAGATCGACTTCCGTCCCATCGCCAAGCGTCACCGGAACGTCTTTTCCATCCGGGAAGTAATAGCTTTTCGGCCTGACCTCAAGCCCCGCCACGACGCCGATCTCCCGGAATCTTAAATTCAGATACGCCGCCCTCTCATGCCGGTCCACTTTCACAATCCGGCTGGCGTAAGCCACAAGCGGGCCTTCCATGACCGTGATCTTCCCATCGCTTTCCCGGTAGCCTGCGGACATCCGCTGAACTCCATCATCGTCTAACACCGTGTCCAAAAAACCGCTTTCCTCTTCGGTCAGGTCAGCCGCCGCATCCTCTAAAGGATTTCCCTGGCCTTCCAAACGGCCCTGGCTTTCCAGACAGCCCCGGCTTTCTGACAAATCGCGTCCAGACCTGCCAAGCTCTTTTAGGAAGGAAGCGACCTTTCCCCTGTGCGCCAGCAAAAACTCATGCAGCTCCTCCCTGCCCATATCGGAATGGACAAACAGGTATCCAGGGAAAAGCGGCTTTAAGCTGATTTCTTTTTTGTCGCGCCGGTAGTATTCCCGCATCGGCAGGAAGATTTTTCCCCTGTCTTTTGGGAACGCGTCCGAGAGCGCCCTTTGCATTTCCGACTGTTTTTCCGTCCTGGTGAACAGGACGCTGTAATGGTATCCCTGGCTTTCCATGAATCATCCTTATGTCTTCCGCCCAGACGGGAACGCTAAGCGATGAAAACGAGCGATCCTATCCGGCGCTTTTTTCGTAGAGTAACGCACTCTGCGAAAAAAAGCCGGAGCCCAGTTATTATATGGGTTCCGGCTTTTCGCCACCGATTTAAAATACCGCTTTACCAACTTAAAATACCACCTTATTTTTACAATCTTCCCTCCCTTTGCAGCCATAATTTTTATGTTGCTATTTTATCCGCGAAGATGTTCCATAAAAAATTATGATTTGATAAAAATGCGCCAATGCCGGAGAATGCCGCATATTGCGGGCTTTGCGAGTTGATTGTAATGTAAAAAATTAGGGGTTGACATTTATCCTGCAATGGTTATAATACAATTAGTGTTTATAAATGGTTTGTTCTTTTCGCAGAGTGCGTTATTCTACGAAAATTACTGTGCCATTGTTGTGACTGCGGCGGATTTTTTCAATCTGCGCCACAACCTCTGATTTGGGTTATAATCATACGCTTTCTTAATTATTTTCAGTATTTCTGATTAGCCACTCCTGTTACAATTTTATTATAGCGTTTCAGCAGCGATGATATGCCGGTGTGCATACCTACTGACCTGCTGGCCTAAAGTCCATACCTGTGGGACTCACACACTCTTCTATGCCTTTCAGTTCTACCCGTTATATGCTATTAATCCTCCAGTCCTACAGTTCAGATGAAGCGCTGTCTCAAAAGAATCGGTCCAGCAGAGCAGATCTTTCTTTCCCAGGCTGGATGGCCGCGCATTCCTCGCTAAAGAGGCAGCAGTTCAATATCCAAATCTACATTCCCCTCAATTCCATCCACGCTCCCTTCATTACTATACTGCCAGTATATGAAATGATACGGCGTCTGCGGGAGCGGTTCATAATCTGCATACCAGATCGGATATCCTGACAGGCGCGCCAGCTTAAATTCAAAGGCTTCCCATAGCATATTGCTGTAAATCATCGGCTCATAGCCTGCATCTTCTATCATCTGGCAAAATACCCTTGTGTTTTTGGTGAATTGCGAACCGGATACGTCATCTGTCCTCGCCTCTGCGTCCAGAATGCTTTCCGGATCATACACGACCGGAAGCTGTAGCCCGTACCCTGCCAGGTTCTTTAAGACAAACTCCGCTTCTTCCGCTGCTTCTTGTTCATTAATTGCCTGCGAAAAAAAATAAACGCCTACATCAATGCCCGCCGCCTGTGCGCCGCGGATGTTATCAACAAACTGCCGGTCCAGGCAGACGCGCCCCGCCTGCCCATACCCGCGGTATCCAATCCGGATAAATGCAAATTCATATCCTGCCGCTTTCACCCGTTCCCAGTCAATCGCGCCCTGATGTTCTGACACATCCACGCCAAGCCTGCTGGCATACCTTGCATCGCCGTTATAAAAAAGCTTTCCTCCTTTCCGGGAAAACGCATTTAGATCATAATCATGTTTTTTGACTTTCGGATTGATCTTCGTCTTATATTTCTTGCCAAAAACGTCTACAAAATGCAGGATTTTAGTGGATTCTTCTTTTTGCGTCCCATGATCCTGTCTCGATCCTGTTTCAGCCTCCTTTTTTTCATCCTGCTGTGCCGCCGCTTTATCCTGGTGTGCCACCGCTTCATACTCCTGGCTGACAGGCTGCTTCGCCTGAACAGAGTTTTCTTTTTTGCTGTCTGCGGAAGGCTCCGTGCAGCCTTGCGCCAATATCCATACGGCAAGCGCCGCAAACATCCAAATCCATCGCTTTCCCATTCCAGCCCTCCTTTTGGTTTTCCATCCGAATGCACAGACATCCGTCTTTCACCGTTACCGCTTTGAGCGCAGTGTTTTTCGTCAGCTTAATCCCACCCCGATACAGCTTTGATTTTGCCGTTGGTTTCGTCCCGTCTGTTGTATAATAAATCTGTGCATTCTCCACATCGCTGCCAAGCTCCACGCGAAACTCCTGGTCATATGTGCCCGCGCTCATATTTGCATACGTCGCGCTGATTCCAACATCTGGCAATATCCATCTTGGAACTGGACGTCCGTTATTGATGCCGCGGTTTATCATCCAAACCGTATCAAAATTCCAGCCTTCATAAGAAGACTTTTTTACACTTGCAGCGCTGTCCTTCTTCATATCTTATTATATTTGTCTTCTTGATGCGGGCTTGCCCCGCCTGCCGCTATAAAATCCCCCTTTCCGGCGGCATAAAAATCTTTCCGGCAATATGAAACTGGCAATGCCTAAAATCACATCACAATTCAAGCTTCGCCCGTATAATCCTTTTGACGGACTCATCAATCCTCTTTTCCGTAATGGTTCCATTTTGCACAGCCTTAAGCAGCGCCTCATACGCGGTTTGAAACTCTCCGGTCATTAGCAGCATATCGCACCCTGCCTGTACTGCTAAAACGGCCGCCTGCTCCATCGGATAATGTTCGCTGACCGCTCCCATGTTCAAAGAATCTGTGACAATAATCCCCTGGTAGCCAATCTGGCCACGCAGCACGTCTGTCACAAGCGTTTGGGACAGCGAAGCCGGCACGTCACCGCCTGTCACTTTTGGTACGGAAATATGCGATACCATGATAAACGCAGCCCCGTGGTCACTTCCGGCCTGGAACGGAACCAACTCTGCGCGCAGCAGCTCTTCTAATGTCTGATAGGAATATGCATATCCTGCATGGGAGTCTTCTATCGTGCCGCCATGCCTCGGAAAATGCTTATAGCAGTCTAAAATACCGTGTTTCGCCAGCCCTTTGCTGTACGCCAGCGACATATCCGCCGTGACGGACGGGTCTTTGCTAAATGAACGGTCCCCGATCACCTGATTGTCGGGATTTGTCAGCACATCCGCATCCGGCGCAAAGTCTACATTAAATCCAAGCTGTGATAAATATTTGGCGATATATCCGGCCGCTTTGCGTATTTGCCTAGTATCCTTGCCCTGCGCCAGCTTCCCCATCGCTTCGATTTTTTTCACACCGAACGCAGGATTGCTCCCTATGCGCAGCACCCGTCCCCCTTCCTCGTCCACCCCGAGGAAAACCGGGAGGCCCTGCTGTCCTTTTACATAATCCTGTATGCCGGACAGCATCTCTTTTGTCTGCTGCGGGGATATCAGGTTTTTAGCAAAATAAACAAACCCGCCTACCGGATATTCTGACCAGGCTTTTTTCGAAACCTCTCCGGTCTGTGTAACCGTACCCATTCCTGTAACAGACTCCGGCGTTATAAAAAACATCTGCGCCACCTTCTCTTTTAATGTCATCCGGTCTAACAGCTCCTGCACCCGCTGTTGTGCAGCGTCGCCAGCGTCCTCTGACGCAGGCAGCTTATTTCCCGCCTGATCTGATGCCATATCCTGATTTGATGCTTTTTCCTGATTCGATTCTTTTTCCTGTTTTGATTCTTTTTCCTGTTTTGTTGCTTTTTCTTGATTTAATGCTTTTTCCTGTTTTGCAGTTTTACTTTTATTTGTAGTTTTATCCTGCTGTAGCCCGCTGCCTTTTTGCGTGCGCTTTTTGGCTTCCTGCCGCGCTTTTTGCTCCTCCCCGTCCTGCCGCCATCCGCCAGAAAGCCCCGTCAGCTTTCCTGCGCTATAATATAAGCCCAGCGCTAAAAATACAAATACAGAAAACAGCATCACTGCCGCGAACTTCCTTTTCCCTTTCTTTCTCCGCCTGCTTTTTCCTGCCATATTTTTAATCCTCCTCATATTCAAAAATATACCCGACTCTTCCGGCATAAAAAGATGCCGCTTTTATAATATCATTAGGCGCGTCATTCAGATAACAGCGGAAGGTTTGCGTTTTGCCCCTACCCAGAATGTAACCTTCTCTTTTCCTTCTGTGAGTATTTAATTTGCAATAGCGTCAAATTCTTTCTTTGTATGGATACGCGCCAGGTATCCGCCTCTGTCCAGGCATCTTTGATATGCCTGCTTCCAGCTTACATCCGCTAGTCCCTTGCTCCTGGCCGACGGCCGCGGCCATTTGTTCTGACCCATTTATAGAACTTTTGACATTCGATGCGGTACGCAAGGCGCCACGGGCCCTGATTCCCTTTTGTCCGGTACTGCTCTTCCGGCGCGCAGCCGGGTTTGAGCAATACGGACAGGCTCTTATCCCCTCCCTGCGCAAAATCCCTCGCCGCCCCAAAATCCAGCAGCTTCATCTGCCCATCTTCCATACGCATAATGTTATCCGGGCTGATGTCCCTGTGGATGATCCCTTCTTTATACACCTGGGAAAGCGCCTTTAACACCGGCTCAACAGAGGGCAGCAATTGCCGCGGCGCGATTTTTCCGCCCTCAGACAGCATATAGTCTTTTAACGTCATCCCCTCGATGTATTCCTGGACGATATAAGCCGTGTTATTTTCCTGGAAAAAGTCCCGAACGCCCACCACCCCCGGCAGGCGCGCGCATTTCGCAAGGCTGCGCGCCTCTCTTAAAAAATTATCCCGCCATTTATAGATAATATCCATGCTCTGCCCCGTATAGGCGGTCAGCTCGTTCGTGACGCTTGCCTCTCTTGTGGCAAAGCCGTTTGAATAAAACTCCTTGATCGCGATCCATAAGTATAGGATACAACATAAAAATATTACTTTACTGGCATTAGACTGATTGATTTATTAGATCTGCAATGAATGAAAAGATGATATACTTCGTATAGTCCGGCATCTCTGACAATTTCTATTTTAACAGCAAGCAAACCAGCTGCCCAGCATCCTGGACAGCCCCCTTTCATAAAACATACCGCTTCCAATGACATCAAACGTATCCTATTGGCAACAAACAATCCGTGAACGTAACTTCGAGCGCCCTAACCCAGAAACTTTTCTATTTCTTTTTCGGTTAAGTTATACCGCTCCATTACTGCTTTTTTTATCTCTGTCCTGCTTAGCCCAAGGTTTTGCAGTATATCCACCGCTCCATGGATCGATCCCTTTGTTATCCTTTCTTCCATCCCTTTCCTTTTTGCTTCCTGTAATTCAGGCTCCATAATTCTCATTAATACCGGGCCCATCCCATCCTCTCCTAGTATAATAATGGTGTAGTCAATAAGACCACTTGGTTAATAAGTTCCTATAAATCAGATAACAAAAGAAGGTGTTCTTCCTTCATCAGATGTTATCCTAAATAATTATCATGTCTGATGGTTCCTGATAGACACCAGATAAAACATA
>CANDMI010000125.1 GCA_947385775.1 uncultured Eubacterium sp.
AGCTTTGGCTACCGTATGGAGGATGAGATATGAGCAAAAAATCAAATTTAAAAATGACGGTTCTGTTTGCGCTGTCAGTCAGTTTGATCGTATCGTCCATGACCGCATACCTTCTAACTATTTACTATCGCCATGTGTGTTTTTATATATTGGAAGGATTATGTGACAGTATGATCGCCAAAAATCCAGATTCCAAGCAGGCTGTTTTGGAACTGCTGAAAACACAGGATTTCCATGTGACGCATGTAACATCAAGCTTTGGTTATTCTCCATCGAATTTAGGGATTTCGGACACGCCAGCCCTTTGGATCGCCGTTTTCAGTTTTTTGGCGGGCGGCATATTATTCCTTTTCACTTTCTGGTATTGGCATAGGAAATCGGATGCCCGCATCCGGGCATTGACGGGATATCTGGAAAAAATAAATACCGGCGTTTCGGGACTGGTTTTTGAATCTTCAGATGATGAATTTTCAAAACTGCAAGATGAAATATACAAAACAGTAACGGAACTTTACCAGACAAGGGAAGAAGCCCTAACCGCCCGAAACAATTTTGCGGAAAATCTTTCTAATATCGCCCATCAGCTTAAAACGCCGATTACGTCTATTTCCTTAACTGTCCAGATGGAGAAAGAGCGTTTGGAAGCTACGCGCGCCGCAGATATAGAACGACAGATAAACAGGCTCACGCATTTAGAAGAAGCGTTATTGCTCTTGTCCCGCATCGATGCGGGAACCCTCGTATTTGACAAAAAACCAACCGATGTTTTTACACTCCTTTCTTTGGCATCGGATAATTTATATGAATTGTTCCTGCAAGACGGCGTTGTGATCGATATTCCGGAAATGGGTGAGATGAATATCCATGTGGATTTAAACTGGACGATGGAAGCGGTCATGAATTTGATGAAAAACTGTATGGAAGCGGCAGGGGCAGGCGCTGCGGTCCATTGCTCCTATGAAAAAAATCCTCTCTATGTGCAGATACGGATATGGGACGATGGGGAGGGGTTTGCAAAAGAGGACTTGCCGCATTTGTTTGAACGGTTCTATCGTGGAAAAAATGCGAAAAATACTGGAATCGGGATCGGGCTTTCCCTTTCAAAGGCGATCATAGAAATGCAAAACGGGATCATCCGGGCATTTAATCTTTCAAATGGCGGGGCCTGTTTTGAGATTCGTTTTTATAAAAGCGCATAAAATAAGAAAAACCTCCGGCGCAGTCACCAGGATGTCACTTTCCTTTGTTATAATCATAGAAAACACCACAAGGGCATCCCTTTATGGCGTAAAGGACGCGCCAAAAATAAGGACATACCACAAGGGCATCCCTTTATGGCGTGAAGGGCGCGCCAAAAATAAGGACACAAACAGGAGGATCTGACAATATGCAAACACGTATCCCTCTATGGCGTGGGGAGCACGCCATAAATAATGAAATACCGCAAGGTATCCCTCTATGGCGTGGGGAGCACGCCAGCAATAAGGAAATACTAAGATGTAATGGCATAACAAAAGTATTTGGAAAAGGCGACAATCAGGTTACCGCTTTAAATGGAATCAGCCTGTCTATTGAAAAAGGCGATTTTGTCGCGATCATCGGGGCATCTGGCTCTGGAAAATCAACGCTTTTGCATATTTTGGGCAGCGTGGACAAGCCTACCTGCGGCGCTGTGACAATAGACGGCGTTGATCTAAGCGGGCTAAACGCTACGGATGCCGCAATTTTCCGAAGGAGAAAGGTTGGATTGATTTACCAGTTTTACAATCTGATCCCCACTCTGACCGCAGAAAAAAACATCCTAATGCCTATGCTTCTCGACAAAAGAAAGCCGGATCCGGATTACTTTCAAATGATCGTAAAGACATTGGGGATCGAAGACAAACTGGAAAGCCTGCCAAGCCAGCTATCTGGAGGACAGCAGCAACGAGTCGCGATCGCAAGATCTTTGATTTACCGCCCCGCCATCCTTTTTGCCGATGAACCGACCGGAAACCTTGACCAAAAAAATTCAAAGGAAATTATTGACCTATTAAAGCTGTCAAACCGAAATTTAAAACAGACCATACTTCTAATTACCCATGATGAAAAAATCGCGTTGGAAGCGGACCGAATCATAACCCTGGAAGACGGGCAGATCGTAAACGACCATTTCCTTGATATTGCCGGACGGCAAAAAGATATGCCCGAAGGGCATTTCCATGATTCTGCCGAAAGACATATAGGAATCCAAGCGGAAGAGCGGAGGTGAGCGGCATGTGGAAAAACTACTCGAAAAGCTATATAAAAAATAACCGTGCATCCAGCATATCAATTATGGCGGCTGCTTTTGTCGCCACCCTGTTTTTGTCCCTTATTTGCAGCACAGCTTACAATTTTTGGGCGTATGATGTTGAAAAAATCCTATTGGAAGAGGGCGGCTGGCAGGGACGCATTGCTTGTGAAACATCGAATTTCGATGATCGATCAGAAGATCATTTCTTATCTTTGATAGGTCAATTTGCGAATGTGAAAAAAGCCGTTCGAAACAGGGAATTGTCCCAAAAAGGAAAAATTGTGGTGGATGTTTATTTTAAAAATCCCAGAACGATTTATCGCGATATGCCATTGATCGCGGCACAGCTTGGGCTAACCGGTGATTCCATCAGATATCACTCCCTGCTCCTGTCCCGCTATTTTATACATGACCCAAAGGATGAAAATCCGCCAATGCTTTTGGCGCTGTATGTGGCAATACTGATGATCGTGGCAGTATCGTTGATGCTGATCATTCGAGGCTCTTTTGAATTATCCATGAATGCCAGAATCCATCAATTTGGCATATTTTCAAGCATCGGGGCCTCGCCAAAGCAGATCAGAGCCTGCCTGTTGCAAGAAGCGATGGCTTTAAGCATATTTCCAATATTGCTTGGCAGTATGTCCGGGATTTTCATAAGCTTTTGCGTTATAAAAGCGATCAATTTTTTTGCCGCGGACGTATCTGGACGACACGAAGCAGTTTTTCAGTATCATCCTTCCATATTTGTGGCCACTGTTTTTCTTTCGTTTTTAACCGTAATTTTTTCTGCGTGGATTCCCGCAAGAAAACTAAGCCGGATGACGCCACTTGAAGCGATCCGAAACACAAGCGGTTTCTTGTTAAAGAAAAAGAAACATTCCCGGTTTTTATCTTATATTTTTGGCATAAAAGGAGAGCTTGCTGGAAACGCGTTAAAAGCCCGAAAGAAACACTTACGGATATCTTTTGTTTCATTAACGCTGTCTTTTCTAGGCTTTTCTATCATGCTCTGCTTTACCGCCCTTGCAGATATCAGTACCGGATATACTTATTTTGAACGGTATCAGGATGCGTGGGATATTATGATAACCTTAAAAGATACGGAAATATCGGACTTTGGCTTAACAGATGAATTGCAGGATATTTCGGGGATACGGGAGACAACGGTATATCAAAAGGCCAAAGCTTTGACATTTCTGCCTAAGAGATCGCAAAGCGGTGCGCTTTTATCACTTGGCGGGCTTGGATCAATTTCTGGAACGTTGAATGAAAATGGGCAGTTTCAAGTGTCCGCGCCGATTGTTGTTTTGGATGACAAGAGCTTTTTAAACTTCTGTTCACAGATTGGGATCACGCCAAGTCTTGATGGCGCAATCGTATTAAATCAGATCTGGGACAGTATAAACAGCAATTTCCGCTATAAAAAATACATTCCCTTTGTAAAGGAGGATAATTCGAGGACAACGCTTTATAAAAATGAAAAATCCGTAAAAATCCCAGTATTATCTTATACGCAAAAATCCCCTATGCTAAGGGAAGAATATGATAATTACGCCCTTGTGCATTTTATCCCGCTTACGATGTGGAATAAAACTTTGAGAGAAGTATGTGAAGAAGAATCAAACAGTTATATCCGCATTCTTTCAAACGGAGCCGCCAATCTTTCGGATTTAAATGGTCTGGAACAAAAAATCGCACAGCTTGTATCGGAGCAGTATGTAATTGAAAGCGAAAACCGCGTACAGGAAAGATTGTCCAATGACAGTCTAATCCAGGGCATGGTAATGATTTTTGGAGCTTTTTGTGTATTGCTTGCCATGATCGGGATTGCGAATGTCTTTTCGAATACGTTAGGATTTCTCCAACAAAGAAAGCGGGAATTTGCAAGGTATATGTCCATTGGCCTGACACCGCAGGAAATGAGGAAAATATTTTGTATCGAAGCGTTTGTGATAGCAGGAAAGCCGCTTTTGATCACATTGCCGCTTACCGTACTGTTTGTGCAGTTTGCCGTAACCGCAAGCTATTTAGACCCGATGGCATTCTGGCCCAAAGCCCCGGTTCTGCCTATTTTGATATTTGAGGCTGCGATCGTATTGTTTGTCGCGCTTGGCTTTTATATTGGCGGAAAGCGTCTTTTACAGTGTGACTTGAGCGAGGCGTTGCGCAATGACGCGTTGGTTTAGCAGATTAAGTTCCGAAAAGCAGCGAATTGTTTTTTCTGAATAAAAAACAATTCGCTGCTTTACTGCGTCGCAGGATCTTATTTCAATCCCCTTTTTTATATTCGAAAAGATCCCCTGGCTGGCAATTTAGGATATCACATATTGCTTCGAAAGTTGAAAAAATCCGATCAGAAATCACATAAAAGCTGTCTTTTGCGCTCGATCATTTCCCCGATCCTTTCCATATACTGCGCCACATCCTTCACATTATCGCACCGCACGATCCGCCCTACACTCTTCAAAGCGGAATCTTCCGCTATTCGACAACACTAATGCTATGCACATTAGTAATTTGTGCAGGATATGATTCTTCAATCGAACCGTCATATTCTATTTCCAGAACATCTCCGACTTCCGGCTCTGCATCCTCCCTGGCATATTTGGCTATCTGCTCCCAGAGGGAGTCAGACAGTTTCCATTCCTTTTTGATAATGGCTTTCCTGTTGCGGCGCTTTTTGCCTGATGGCTTTTTGCTACTCCTATCGTATCCATGTTCAATCTCCTCTCTCTGTTTTGCCGGAACGCCGAGGATACCTGCCCTGCCTTGTCGGACTGTTACTTATTGGGGATGTGTGTTCATTTGAATTTCTATACTGGCAAAGACTTCCGCTCAAGCAGATATCCATACCCGCCAACAAAAACAGAATTAATCACATCCCCATGATAAGAAAGATTCACAGTAACTCTTGAAATTTCTCCCATGTTATGTCCCTGTTCAAAAATGTATTGAGATTGCTTTTTAAAGTATTTGAAAAGGTAACATGCCAAAGCACAGCTTGCCGTCCCTGTCGCCGATTCTTCGTCAATTCCATACAGAGGGGCAAAATTCCGGCATATAGCTGTTACATCGGATTCCGTGGTTAAAGTAAATGCATGGACTCCAACAACATCTTTTTCCCGACTCAAATTTGCTATCATTTCAAAATCAGGAGATAACCTTTTCAAATGCTCTACCGTATCAACAGGAAGCATAATATCATTTAATCCTGTAGAAACTATTTGTATCGGAAACATATGGTCTATAAAATCAGTCTCCACACATCCCATAAAAACATCTGAATTAAGGACTTTAAGGTATGTCGGGCAATTCTGCTCCATCAATACCAGGCCATCCTCTTTTATATGGATATTGAAAATTCCAGCTCCCGTTTCAATGGTGCAGTCTGCTTTATCCAGCATATTTAACAGTTTAAGAGTAGAAAATGTTGCTATTGTAGCATGACCGCACAGCGAGACTTCTTCTGTTGTTGTAAAATATTGCAGCTTAAAATCTGCCTTGTCGGAATCTGAAACAAAAGCTGTTTCAGAATATCCCAATCTCTTAGCTATCTCCATCTTTTGGTAATACGCAAAATCTGACCTGCTCAAAACTACACCAGCCCTATTTCCGCCTCCACCGTTTTTGCTGAAAGCGCTTGTCACATAAACATCAACTATTTTCTTTTTATGTATCCACATCGACAGCTTCACCTCCTCTCCCTGCTCCCCGATTCCCCAATCTGCCGGAAAGCCGGGGATGCCTACCCTGCGTTGTCTGACTGTGGCTTATCGGGGATATGCAGCCATGGGGGCAGGCTGTTTTCAATTTCGTGGTAGGAAGCGCCGTCCACCTTATCCTTTAGTATCGACATGATCATGAAATTGCTGTCTGACTTATTCCCGGTAGGCGCATTTAACGCAAGCATCTCCGTATAAGAGCAGCTATCCGGATTCACCTTGCTCACATCCACCGTCTGCTCGTATTCATTTCCGTTTTTGTCAATGCCTTTCACAAGGTAAACCGGATTATCCTCTGAAAAATCATCCGCCCGGTATACG
>CANDMI010000126.1 GCA_947385775.1 uncultured Eubacterium sp.
TGTGGCTGTTTGGGAAAAATAATGGGAAGCTTTTGAAAAACAGCCGGAAACAGGCAGCAGACCCGTTCGGATGTGACTTCGCAGGGATGTTAGAAGTTCTTGGTATTCTGCTTTCTGTACAGGATTTTCGGGCGGGGATGCCCGAAAAAGGGGATTGCGCCATGGATGGCGGTTAATTCCCGGTCCGTCCGGTATCGAAATCCTTGCGCAGAATGCCTAGAACTTCTTACATCCCGGAGCCGGAACATCCGGACGGGTCTGCTGCCTGTTGCCAGCGTACGAGTGGAATTTTTCAAATATTTTGCCGGATAACGCTCTATTATTTATACAGTATAGTTTTATCTCTTTGATTCATACACGACAACCTCATCTTTTTTAATCCGCTCCAAAAATACCGCATCATTCGACGTATCTGTAATCACATCGACATTCCTTCCAAATGCTTTTTCAAGCTCGTCAATGAAAGCCGCTAATTGAAATAAAGATTTTATTTTTCCCTTAGATATAATGAAATCATAATCGCTCGTGTCCGTTTCCATGTTTTTTGCCCTGGAGCCAAATAATGCCACTCTGTCTGCGCCATATTTTTGCGCAATCGGGGCCACTGTTTTTGATATGTTTTTTATATCTATCATTCCACCACCCTCCCTGCATCATCTGTCTGACAGAAATTGCGTATCATAATTTGTAATGAATACCATACTAAACGCGTCCGGCATATCCACAAATCTAGCATCCTTTTTTCTTATGCGCCGTAATAATTGTAAAACTATACGCATTCACCGTTATCACACAATTATCCGCATCCACATACCAATTCTTACCTTTTCTTGTAAAAACAGCAGTATGCAGTTTATCCAGATTTTGTCTTAATTCATTATCTGTATCCATATCCTACACATCCGCTTTCTGCGCTTCTAATAATTTCAACACCTTTTCAGCTCCGGCTTTTGTTTCAGCCACAATTTCAGACCGGGGCATATTTAAAAAGCGTTCCGCATTATATTCACGTATTTTACGTATATCATTCACATCAAAACGCTCACTAATTTCCAGTTTTCTATCCATCATTCTCCTCCTCTAACAATGCAGACGGCGGATATATCAGCAAATCTTTATAGCCCTCCAATGTTGTAATCACCTTTATCCCACGCATTGTCTTTACATTTACTATATGCTTAAAATTCCAAGAAACGATTACGTCGCATCCAGCTAATATAGCCGATGCGATATGCCTGCAATCATCAAAGCTCTTTCGTTTTAAGATTCCAAAATCTATGAACTTTTCAGCTAATTCAATTGTATTTTCACTAATCCGGAGCAATGTATAATCTATCTGCTTTAAATAAGACAATAAAATTTTTTGCTTTTCTTCTTTACAGTGCCCTATTTCATCCAATACTACATCTGAAATAAAAATGTCATACTGTCCCTTGTTCAAACAATCCCATACGTCCCTTGTTTCCTTCATTTTTTCTGGCGCATCATGTTGGTCCAGATAGCTTATAACAGAAGTGTCAAGGTAAACTTTAATTTTATTGATAGCAACCACCCCCTACACAAAATCAAAGATCGAAAGCTGGTTCGACTCCGGGATGTCCCCCAAAACCCCCAGCTTTCCCATCAGATCCGCCAGATTCTTGCTGACCTTCGCCCGCTGGCGGAAGTCGTCTTTGGATAAGAACGGCCCGTCTTTAACGGCCTCCGCAACCGCGTCCGCCGCTTTATCTCCCAGACCGTCAATCGCGCTTAGGGCAGGCATCAGCTTTCCGTCGATAATCTGAAACTCCCTGGACTTTGCGGTAGCTAAATCGATTGGGATAAATTCAAACCCCCTGGCGTACATCTCCTGGACAATCTTCATGTCCTTGATGGTTTCTAAATCCTTTTTGGCTAACGTGTCCCTGCGTTTTTCATAATCCGCCATATAATACTCTAACCGCTCCCTGCCCTGGCACATGATCTCGTAGCTAAAGGCGGTGGCGCGGATGGAAAAATAGGCGGCGTAATATGCAAGCGGGTAAAACACCTTGCAGTACGCGATCCTCCATGCCATCATAACGTAAGCGGCTGCATGGGCTTTTGGAAACATATATTTAATTTTTTTGCAGGACCAGATATACCAATCCGGAACATCGTGCTCCTTCATGGCCTCTTCCCACTCTGTCTTTAGCCCTTTGCCCTTACGCACCGACTCCATGATCGTAAAAGCAAGCTCGCTTTCTAAGCCCATTCCGATTAAATAAATCATGATATCATCTCTGGTGCAAATAGCCGTGGAAATCGTAGCTTTGCCCTCTTCGATTAAAGTCTGGGCGTTTCCAAGCCATACGTCCGTGCCGTGGGAAAGGCCGGAAATCCGCACCAGGTCGGAAAAGGACTGGGGCTTTGTATCGACTAACATCTGAATTACAAATTCCGTCCCAAATTCCGGGATGCCAAGAGAGCCTACCGTACATCCGCCAATATCCTCCGGGCTGATGCCAAGGGCTTTTGTGCTTTGAAACAGCGACATCACAGACGGGTCGTCTAATGGGATATCGGTGGCGTTAAGCCCAGTCAGATCCTCTAACATACGGATCATCGTAGGATCGTCGTGCCCTAGTATATCCAGCTTTAATAAATTGTGGTCAATGGAATGGTATTCAAAATGGGTCGTAATAATATCCGTCTCCATATCGTTGGCCGGATGCTGGATTGGCGTAAAGGAAAAAATCTCCTCCCCCATAGGCAGTACAACGATGCCCCCCGGATGCTGCCCGGTTGTGCGGCGGATGCCGACGCAGCCTTGTACGATACGGTTTACCTCGCAGTTGCGCTTATGGATCTCCCGCTGCTCAAAATATTTTTTTACATAGCCAAAAGCCGTCTTATCCGCCAGCGTGCCGATGGTTCCTGCGCGGAAGGTCTGCCCTGCGCCGAAAATAACCTCTGTATATTTATGCGCCTTACTCTGGTAATCACCGGAAAAGTTCAGATCGATATCCGGCTCCTTGTTTCCTTTAAATCCCAAAAAGGTTTCAAACGGAATGTCGAATCCTGCTTTTACTAACGGTTCCCCGCACTTCGGGCAGGCCCGGTCCGGCATATCGCATCCACAGCGCCCGGCGTACGCTTTTACTTCCTTAGAATCAAAATCGCTGTAATGGCACTTTTGGCAGTAATAATGGGGGCTTAGCGGATTCACCTCCGTAATCCCCGCCATCGTAGCTACAAATGACGAGCCTACAGACCCCCTTGAACCAACCAGATAGCCGTCCTCGTTTGATTTCCAAACCAGCTTTTGCGCTATGATATACATAACCGCATATCCGTTTGAAATAATGGAGTTCAGCTCACGCTCCAGCCGCTTTTCCACGACCTTAGGCAGGATATCCCCATACATTTCGTGCGCCTTTCGGTGACAGATATCCCGCAGCTGCTGGTCAGAGTCCTCAATGACCGGCGGGGCCTTATCCGGGCGCACCGGGGAGATGCGCTCACAGGCATCTGAAATTAAATTTGGATTTGTGATTACCACCTCCCTTGCTTTTTCGCTGCCAAGATAAGCAAATTCCTCCAGCATTTCTTCGGTGGTATGTAAAAATAGCGGCGCCTGCTGGTCCGCGTCCTTAAACCCGCAGCAGGCCATAATGATTTTCCGGTAAATGTCATCCTCCGGATTTAAAAAATGCACGTCGCAGGTGGCGACCACAGGCTTGTGGAAATCCTCCCCCAATTTTACAATCTTTTTGTTGATTTCCTGTAAATCCTCGATAGAACTTACCGGAGATTTTTCATCCCGCAGCATAAACGCGTTATTTCCGTTTGGCTGGATTTCCAGATAATCGTAAAAATTCGCGATCCTTGCAATTTCCGACTGGGGCCTGCCAAGCAAAATCGCCTGATATAACTCCCCTGCTTCACAGGCGGAGCCAAGCAGCAGCCCTTCCCGGTATTTGACAAATTCACTTTTTGGAATCCTGGGCCTTTTATGGAAATAAGTAAGGTACGACATGGAAACAAGGCGGTATAAATTTACGCGCCCGTAATCATTGGAAGCCAATATAATCGCATGGTACGTCGGCATTTTTTGAATCTGCTGCGGAGTCGCTTTTCCTGCTTCGTTTAATTCATCCAGCGTTTTTATGCCGCGGTTTTGCAGCATTTCCACAAATTTCAAAAAAATTTCCGCCGTACAGTTCGCGTCGTCCACCGCCCGGTGGTGATGCTCCAGCGATATATTAAGCTCCTTTGCCACCGTGTCTAATTTAAAACGGTTTAACTGCGGCAGCAGGTATCTAGCCATTGCCACTGTATCTATAATCGTAAATTCACATTTCAGGCCTAAATCCCCGCAGTTTTTCCGGATAAAGCTCATATCAAATTCCGCGTTGTGCGCCACCATCACAGAGCCTTCGCAAAATTCCATAAACTGCGGCAAAACCTCCTCAATCCCCGGCTCATTTACGACCATATCGTCGTGGATATCCGTCAGTTCCTCAATGGCATATGGAATCGGGATTTTGGGGTTTACAAACCTGGAAAATTTATCCGTAACCTTCCCATCCTGAATTTTTACGGCGCCGATCTCAATAATTTTATTTACATTCGCGCTTAAGCCCGTGGTCTCCAAGTCAAAGACCACAAAGTTTCCGGTAAGCGCCTGCCCCTTAGAATAGAACACGATGCTTTTTAAATCGTCAACCAGATACGCTTCCACACCATAAATCACCTTGATATCCGAGCCATCCGGTATCGCATGGTTTGCGATGGGAAACGCCTGCACCGTCCCATGGTCGGTGATCGCAATGGATTTATGCCCCCATGCGTCCGCTTGGCGGATAATGTCCGCGATATCAGAAATCCCGTCCATATCGCTCATCTTTGTATGGCAATGCAGCTCCACCCGCTTTTGCGGGCTATTGTCCATGCGTTTTTCTGTAAAATCCGAAATTTTTTTTATTCCGGAAATGGAGCTAAGGGTCAGCTCGCTGTCAAAACGGTCGTACGCCGTAACGCCCCTGACCTTTAAAAACGCCCCCTTCTTAAGCCCGCCCGTCAGCTCCGGCAAAAGCTCGTTTTTGGAAAACACCTTTAACACGATCGTATCGGTAAAATCGGTTAAGGATACGATCACAATCGTCTTATCCCCGTTACGCAGCGGGCGCGTATCCAGCTCGATCACCTTTCCACGGACGATGATCTCCCCCATTTCGCCTGTAATCTCATGCATCGGGATCGCATCGCCCTCAAAATCCCGCCCGTAAATCACATCCGGGTTACGCGGACGTTTGGAAAAGGATTTCTCAAAACCAGATTTTTTAAATTTAGATTTATTCTTACTGAAATCTGTTTTTTTATGGGTGTCATGGTCTTTGGCTGATCCATTTGCCGACATAGCATCCCCAGACCCAATCGCTTCCTGCGCCGGACTTTGGGACATTCCCATCGCGCCGCCGGACATCGTCGGATTCCCATACGCCGGATTCATTGGCGCGCCAGACGCTTCTCCCATAGAATAACCGTATGCCTCCCCCGCCACGCTGCCAGGATGGGCATCTGTCAGATTGATGAATTGCGTATCCACCCGATTTCCAGCTTGCGTCATATATCCAGAGCCGGATTCCACGGAGCCGATAACCGCCCCGGCCGGATTGCCGGACACCGCTTCTGCCCCAACGCCGGAAGCAAACATAAGCGGTTCGTCTTGCCTGTCCTTTTTTTTCTTTTTTTCAAACACCGGCTCAATCTCAACAGACAGCCCGCACCGGTCTTTCATAATCTTATAAAGGATCTCCGCCAGCTCATCGTAGCATTTTTGGGATAAAAAGGTATCCTCTAAAAATATCTTCATATGGCTGTCGGTATCAAATTCCAGCTTTGCGCAGCGAAATAAATTGTAAATTAAAAGACTGTACGCCTTCATTTCTTCCAGTATACTGTCTTTATAAATATCCATCAGCGTTTTCGGCGTATA
>CANDMI010000127.1 GCA_947385775.1 uncultured Eubacterium sp.
TCAGATTTCTAATGTTGGAAGTGAAGTTCATCGAGCAGTAGGATGAAAAAGTACAGGCAACCATGTACGAATTGTTAATTAATGGAGGGAAAATGGAACAAAAGATTGGACAGGATAAGGTAGAAGATTTTTTAGAAAAATTGTCATCGAAGGCACCGGTTCCGGGCGGCGGCGGGGCGTCGGCAGTGGGTGCAGCTATAGGAAACGGGCTGGGACAGATGGTGGCTAATCTTACGATTGGAAAGAAAAAATATAAGGATGCAGAACCGGAAATTCAGGAATTATTAGGAAAAATGGAGGTGCTTAAGAAGGAATTTATGCGTCTGGCGGATGCCGACGCTGAGGTTTTTGCACCTCTGGCGGCAGCTTACAGCCTTCCTTCTGGGACAGAGGAGGAGAAGGCCAAAAAGGATGAAATTATGGAAAAAAATCTTCTTGCGGCCACCCTTATTCCGATAGAAATTATGGAAAAATCAATCCAAATGCTTGATATTTTAGAGGTTCTTGGGAAGAAGGGCAGCCGGATGGCAATCAGCGATGTGGGTGTAGGCGTGCAGTTTGTGCGTGCGGCTCTGCTGGGGGCGGTAATGAATGTGTATATTAACACGAAATCCATGAAAGTTCGCAAAAAAGCTGAAGAATTAAATGCCTATGCGGACAGCATGGTTGCCAGAGGGACGAGAAAGGCAGATAGGATTTATCAGGAAGTTTTGGATGCACTGCGTTAGGGCGTGTTTGAAAATTGCAGATGGCGGGAATGAATTTTCAAAAATGCCCTAGGGACTGCAGACAGGATGAATGGAAAAAGCGGGCTGGAATCTTATAAATCCAGTATACGGGAGCGGAGGAAAAAATGATTGTATTAAAAGGAGCAGAGGTAACTGCAAGGATAAAGCAGCAGGTGGAGGACGCGCTTTCCGGGTGGGAAGGCGAGGTACCGAAGCTTGCGATTGTGCGGGTGGGCGAGAGGCCGGATGATGTTTCTTATGAAAAGGGTGCGCTAAAGCGGATGGGAAATTTTGGACTTCGGGTGGAATCCTTTGTCTTTGACCAGGATATTTCCGACGAAGAATTTAAGACTGCATTTGCGCAGATCAATGAAAATCCGGATATTGCCGGGATTCTCCTTCTTCGTCCGCTGCCGAAGCAGATTTGCGAAAAAGATATTGAAAAGATGATTGATCCGAAAAAGGATTTGGACGGGATTTCACCGGAAAATATTGCCAAGGTTTTTGCCGGAGATGAAACAGGATTTGCGCCGTGTACAGCGGAGGCTGTGATCGAAGTATTGAAAGCAAATGCTATTCCCATTACCGGGAAAAGGGTGACTGTGGTCGGACGGAGCATGGTGGTGGGAAAACCCTTAGCTATGCTTTTATTAAAGGAAAATGCTACGGTAACCATATGCCATACACGAACAAAGGATTTAAAGGGGGCGTGCAGACAGGCGGAGATTTTAGTTGCCGCGGCAGGAAAGGCAAAGATGCTAAGTGGTGATTTTGTCGGGCAGGATGCCGTGGTGATTGATGTGGGAATTAATGTGGACGAGGACGGGAAGCTCTGCGGGGATGTGGATTTTGCCTCGATCCAGGACACTGCTTCCATGGCTACCCCTGTGCCGGGCGGCGTGGGCGCGGTGACAACGGCGGTGCTGGCGAAGCATTTGGTGAGGGCGGCTGGTGCAATTTAGTGCGGTTCTGCATTTTAGCGGAAAAGAAGAGTAAGCAAATTGTGAGGTGCTGTATGCTGATTTATTATCGTTTTAATAATTTTTGCTCATTTAACTGCGAAAGTGAGTTTTCCATGAGTGCACCGACTGGAAAGGTGAAAAAGCGTTTCCCGGACAATTATGTTGAAACCGCAGAAGGATTTGATTTGCTGAAGTCTGCAATAATCGTTGGTGAGAATGCCGGTGGTAAATCTAATTTCATCAATAGCTTAAAATATTTAAAATCTTTGTTTGTAACCAATAGCCAGGTGAAGTCTGTTCGCCCCTATGTAAACGCTGCAAGTCTGAATGACGAAAAAAATCCTGTTCAGAAGTTTGAAATGTGCTTTAAATCGGATAACGGAAAAGCTTATGTCTATCATCTGCATTTGAATGCGTCTGGGGTTGTATATGAAGAATTACAGACCTTAAAGAAAAGAAATGCAGCAGCTTTAAGTCTTTTTAAAGCGGAGAAGCAGAGGGATGGGGCTTGGCTTGTTCATGTAAAAGAAGAAAATGGTTTAAGTAAGAGAGCGGATAAATTTCTTTCTGAAGACAGTATTGGTCTTTTGGTATCTAAATTTGCGCTGCTGGGCGATAGGGATGCATTAGCCGTTGTGGAATGGATGACAGAAAAGCTATATCCGGAGTCTTTGACTTCTGACATGAACGGTGATGTTATCAGGCAGGATGCAGATATTCGTATTTTAGAGGATGAAAAATATTTAGAAATTTTTCGTATGGTTGATTACAGCATTTGTGGTATCGAACTTGATAAGGAAAAACCATATAGCAAGACAATGATTATACGTAAGGGTGAAAACGGAAATTGTTTTAAAAGAGAACTGCAGATGGATTCTACAGGTGTTCGTGAGTTCTTTGCATGGGCAGTGCACATTTTTCGTGTGGTCTATGAAAATAAAGTAGTGTTTGCTGATGAAATGGATCGAGTGTTGAATCCGATTTTATCGGATAGAGTGATTGCTTTTGTAAACGGAGCAGAACATAACGGACAGTTTATTTTCTCCACGCATAATGTGCTGCATCTGGACTTAAAGACCTATATGAAAGAACAGATTTATTTTGTTACCAAGAACAGGGAACAACTGACTTCGGAAATGTATTCCTTGTCTGATTTTCCGGAAGTTCGTTATGAAACGACGAAGATTTACGAGTTTTATATGAAAGGTATTTTGGGAGGTACAGCATTTGAGTAGACCGGAGCGTAAATTACAAAAGCGATTTGTTGTTTTTTGTGAAGGCGATACAGAATATAACTATATTGATAAAATGCGTGGTATAAAACGGCAGGACGAGCAGATCGCATTAAAACCAATCAATATGCACGGCGGTGGTTACAGCAACTTTTTAAAGAAAATAAAGACGGAATCACAGACCAACTGTTTGGCAAAATTTATTATTGTAGATGCTGATCGTCTGGTGAAGCATTATGAAGAAAAAGACAGTTTCCTGCAGTTGGCAGAATTTTGCAGACTTCAGAATAAGAAAGGAATCATTTCTCATTTTTTGATTGTGAATAATCCGAATTTTGAGTATGTTGCCTGTCTGCATGTGCCTGCGTATAAGGGGCAGGAAGTAACAAGCTTTTTGCAGACCGTTCTTGGATTCCAGTCCCTGGAACAGTTTAAGAAAAATACAGAAGTCTATACGTGTCTGAATAATGGTGAACGCTCTTATCAGGTACTGATTCAGAAGATTCAAAACAAAGATAAGTTTGTGAAAAATACATATTCTGTAAAGAAAAAGAATTTTGAAATTGCTATTCGTCGAACCGATGTGACATGGGAACTGCTTGATCGCAAAGGCAGTAACATGGAAGAATTTTTTGATGTGATAGATTGGTAAAGGATAAAAGATTCCTGATTTAATAAAAATGAAAATAGACACATAGGATAGATTTTACGAAAAAGATGAAAAAGGAATTGCATATGGAAATTGCATATGGAAGGCAGTTAGTTATATTTCATGCTTGACAAGTAAAACTTTTGCATGTATAATCCCGTTTTCGACACTTGTAGAATAAAAAGAGGCAAAAAACCCTGTATTTATGCGGGTTCTAGCCTCTTTAGCGTTTTTAAGAATGTTGTATGGAAATCCTATCCTGAAATTTTTTTACATTTTTTATTTAGTTCTTTGGGTTGGTAGTATTTCTTATCTAATTCCAGGTCAAATACTGCATTCAGAGCTGTACAGGTTTGCGAACAGGTATAAGTTGACATATAACATAGATCTTCGATATTCGCCACATTCATGTTTTTAAGTGTTTCGATGATATTTTCCACCGTAAAGTGTGTTCCATAGGCATCAAGTTTTTTCTCCAATAAACGAAAGATAAGTAAAGCTGTATAGCAGATCATGAAATGAGCAATAATTCGTTCTTTATTGTGGTGATAGACAGGGCGTGCGCAGAAGTTGGTTTTCATGATACGAAAGCAATCCTCAATCTTATATCTTTTTGAACTTATCGCAAGGATATTTTTAGCAGAATCATCAAGATTGGTAGCTACTGCATAGTAACCGTCATATTTTTCTTCTTCGTCAATGACACTTTGATCAATTTCATACAAATCTGTTGCTTGTTCACCCGATTTTGTTTTTGCTGTTCTTTTGATAAAGCGGGTAACATCATGAGGACCCTTTTTATAGGTGTCTGGGTCAAGGTCAATGAGCATTTTTCTTGCACGTTCAATTTGTCGATTTCTGATAAATCGTTGATATTCCATCATTTTTCTGGAAAAAGTAATAATTAAATGTTGTTTTAATGTTCCTTTTGCCTTAACGGTCTGCTGTCTTCCATTTTTTGTTATTTTTTCCTCATAAAATCCAAGGTCACAGAGTTTATCTGCATGGATGATTTTGTAAGCTTTGTCCAGGTATAAATCCTTGTTTTTAGGGACATTTTTGTCAAATGCTTTTAAATCATTGATGGAAACAGGCTCATTGGTAGAGAGCAGTCGGTAATCACAGTCATTAAATACTGCGGTTTTCATGGTATCGGACAATTTTTTTATGGACTGTGTGATGATAAATGCCCTTCCACCCATGGAATTGAACTTGCGTATGTCAAGAGAACCAAGTCCAGCATCTGCGCAATAAATAAATTTTTTTCCCCGAAGCATTTTTGTCAGCCGTTCTTCTAAAGGAATCGCTGTGGTCTGTTCATTATCCGATCCGGAAGTAAGGCACATCGACAGAGGTATTCCGTCTGCATCCATAAACAACCCCATTTCCACCAGTGGATTGGGTTGGTGCTGTTTGGAAAGGCCATATTTGCGAAAGCCCTTGATGAATTCTCCGGTTACCTCATCGACATAGTCATCATCTGGAGATTCGATTTCAAAATAATAGTTTGTGCAGTCATAGAAGCAGACTGCCGTATTACGCTTGACTATGCTGCTGCTTTTTTCATAGAGATGCGTAATGTACTCATCATAATGCTCCTTTAGAATATCCATTGTTCTTAAAATATGGACGTACTCAAAAGCAGGTTGTTCATAAAAGCGAGCAAGGTGCTTGAAGGTTCCAAGTTTAGAGTCTGGTTCAAGAATTCTTGCAAGTGTAAGGAAACGATTGACGGTATTTGGGTCAAAGGTTATCTTTAAAGGTTGTGTAATCTTCTTAAAGAAAGCGCCAATTTCCAGGTCATGATAAATCTGCTGCAGGAAAAGATAGCCGATATTTAGGTTGGTACTTGAGGATACAAGATCATCTGACGCCTTTATTTTTTCAGCGAAATTAATTTTAACCTCCAAAGAGATCTTGTTATTTTTCTTTTCTTCCTCATTATACTTTAAAACTTGTTCTTTCGCATAGGCCAGTGGGTCATCCGTAATTTTGAGAAGTTCCGAATGCTTCCCTATCTTTGCGATATTTTTGGTTGTTGTTTTTTTTCCGTTTCGGTATCCTTTCTGGACAAAATAGGTTGGATCTTTTGATTTTCTGTCATACCAAATCTTCATCTTTATAGTATAGCACAGTTTCACGTGAAACACAACCCCATACAACAAATAATTTTCGAAAATTTGACA
The DNA here is from genome assembly GCA_947385775.1 of uncultured Eubacterium sp. GTDB lineage: Bacteria > Bacillota > Clostridia > Lachnospirales > Lachnospiraceae > Eubacterium_J. The sequence continues at coordinate 5,758 of CANDMI010000127.1, forward strand.
AAAAAATCTCCTGGAAATGGCTTAAAAC
>CANDMI010000128.1 GCA_947385775.1 uncultured Eubacterium sp.
CAGACCTTTCCTATAAGCAGATATTGTCCGAATCTGAATATCAGGAGGCGAGGGAAAAATATGGCATGGAGTTTCGCGTCGGCATGGGGGCGGAATCCATTTTGGAGCTTTTGCAGGCCATAGATTTAGAGCGTGATTCCGCTTCGTTAAAGGCAGCTTTAAAAAATGCCACGGGCCAGAAGCGGGCGCGCATTATCAAACGCCTGGAGGTTGTAGACGCGTTTTATGAATCCGGTAACAAACCGGAATGGATGATCATGACCGTAATCCCGGTGCTTCCTCCGGATCTTCGTCCAATGGTGCAGTTGGACGGCGGGCGCTTTGCAACTTCTGACTTAAATGACTTGTACAGAAGGATCATAAACCGCAATAACCGTTTAAGAAGGCTGTTGGAGCTTGGCGCGCCGGATATTATCGTAAGAAATGAAAAGCGTATGCTCCAGGAAGCCGTAGACGCGCTCATTGACAACGGCAGGCGGGGGCGTCCGGTAACCGGCCCTGGAAACCGCGCGTTAAAATCCCTTTCGGATATGTTGAAAGGAAAGGGCGGGCGTTTCCGGCAAAACCTTTTGGGCAAGCGTGTGGATTATTCCGGCCGTTCCGTTATCGTAGTAGGGCCGGAGCTTAAGATTTACCAGTGCGGCCTGCCAAAAGAAATGGCGATCGAGCTTTTCAAGCCGTTTGTAATGAAAGAGCTGGTGGCAAATGGCACGGCGCATAATATCAAGAGCGCGAAAAAGATGGTGGAGCGCTTGCAGACAGAAGTCTGGGACGTTTTAGAGGAGGTTATAAAGGAGCATCCGGTTATGTTAAACCGCGCCCCTACGCTGCACAGGCTTGGCATTCAGGCGTTTGAGCCAATCCTTGTGGAAGGTAAGGCGATCAAGCTTCATCCTTTGGTATGTACGGCTTACAACGCGGACTTTGACGGCGACCAGATGGCGGCGCATCTCCCGTTGTCCCAGGAAGCGCAGGCGGAGTGCCGTTTTATGCTGCTTTCGCCAAACAACCTGTTAAAGCCTTCGGACGGCGGCCCTGTGGCGGTTCCTTCCCAGGATATGGTGCTTGGGATCTATTATCTGACCCAGGAGCGCCCAGGCTCTTTAGGCGAAGGAAAATATTTTAAAAATGTAAATGAAGCGATCCTAGCTTATGAAAACCAGGCATGCACCCTGCACAGCAGGATTCATGTGCGCGTCAGCAAAAAGCTGCCGGATGGGAGCATCAAATCCGGCGTGATCGATTCCACGCTTGGAAGGTTTATCTTTAACGAGATCATTCCGCAGGATCTGGGATTTGTAGACCGCGGAAACCCGGAAAATGACCTTGTGCTGGAGGTGGATTTCCATGTGGCGAAAAAGCAGTTAAAGCAGATTTTGGAAAAGGTCATCAACGTGCATGGCGCGACAAAGACCGCAGAGGTGCTGGATGATATTAAATCCATGGGATACAAATATTCCACAAGGGCGGCGATGACCGTGTCGATTTCCGATATGACGGTGCCGCCGCAAAAGCCGGAATTGATCAATTCCGCCCAGGATACGGTAGATAAGATTACAAAACAGTATCGCCGCGGTCTGATCACGGAGGAAGAACGTTACAAAGAAGTAGTCGAAGTATGGAAAGAGACGGACGATGAGCTGACCCACGCGCTGTTGTCCGGTTTGGATAAATACAATAATATTTTCATGATGGCGGATTCCGGAGCCCGTGGTTCGGATAAGCAGATCAAGCAGTTAGCCGGTATGCGCGGGCTGATGGCGGATACGACCGGACGTACGATCGAGATGCCGATCAAGTCTAATTTCCGCGAGGGGTTAGACGTATTGGAATATTTCATGTCCGCTCATGGGGCAAGAAAGGGGATGTCCGATACGGCGCTTCGTACCGCCGATTCCGGGTATCTGACAAGGCGATTGGTAGACGTTTCTCAGGAGCTTATTGTGCATGAATCCGACTGCAATGCCGGCAAGGACAGGGAGATCCCTGGCATGGTCGTATCGGCGTTTATGGATGGAAAAGAAGAGATCGAAAGCTTGCAGGAGCGTCTGACTGGACGGTTTTCCTGTGAAACGATCTGTGACAAGGATGGAAACATCATTGTAAAGGCAAACCATATGATCACGCCAAAACGCGCCGCAAAGATCATGAGCATCGGCGTAGACAAAGATGGACAGCCGATCACGAAAGTTAAGATCCGTACGATCCTAACCTGCCGCGCCCATATCGGCGTATGCGCAAAATGCTACGGCACGAATATGGCGACGGGACAGGCGGTGCAGACAGGGGAAGCGATCGGCATTATCGCGGCCCAGTCCATCGGGGAGCCAGGCACCCAGCTGACGATGCGTACGTTCCACTCAGGCGGCGTTGCCGGAGACGATATCACGCAGGGTCTTCCTCGTGTCGAGGAGCTTTTTGAGGCAAGAAAGCCGAAAGGTCTTGCGATCATCACGGAATTTGGCGGCGTTGCCACGATCAAGGATACAAAAAAGAAACGCGAGATCATCGTCACGAATGACCAGACGGGGGAAACGAAGGCGTACCTGATCCCATACGGTTCACGCATCAAGATCATGGACGGCGCGGTGTTAGAAGCCGGAGACGAGCTGACGGAAGGTTCCGTAAACCCGCACGATATTTTAAAGATCAAAGGCGTGCGCGCGGTGCAGGATTATCTGCTTCGGGAAGTGCAGCGCGTATATCGTTTGCAGGGCGTGGACATTAATGACAAGCATATCGAGGTCATTGTCCGCCAGATGTTAAAGAAGATCCGTATTGAAAATAACGGAGATTCTGATTTCTTACCGGGCAGGCTGGTGGATATCCTGGAATATGAGGATGAAAATGAAAGGCTGGAAAAAGAAGGGCTGGAGCCAGCCGAAGGCTCCCAGGTGTTACTTGGGATCACAAAGGCTTCCCTTGCTACCGATTCCTTCCTGTCAGCCGCGTCTTTCCAGGAGACGACAAAGGTTCTTACCGAAGCTGCGATCAAAGGCAAGATCGATCCGCTGATCGGCTTAAAGGAAAACGTGATCATAGGTAAGCTGATCCCAGCCGGCACCGGTATGGACCGTTACCGCAATATAAAGTTAGATTCTGATTTAAATCAGGAGGAGGAGCTTTTCCAGGAGGACGCTTTCGCAGAAGAAGAGGACGCTGCAAAATCCGAGGAAGATACCGCAGTTTCCGAAAAAGACATTGCCATATCTGAAAATGAGGAAGCGGCGCCAGACGAATTGGCGGAAGCGGAAAATATAGACGGTGAGGCGGACGTTTTATTCGATGAAGAAGCGGAATCCGACGAGACGGAACAGGGCGATGAAGCTGGATATGCGGACACGGAGGATTTTGCGGATACAGATTCCGACGCTTCGGACGCAGATCTTATGAAAGATGAAGGACAGCTAGAAGAGTAATGAATTTGTTTATTAATTTGTGATTTGAATAAACAATGGTATATTTAAATGATGCCAGTTTACAGGTTTTGAGAAATAGAAGCTTGTATACTGGCATTTTTAGTTGCACGGATATAACGCAGACTTATATGCGCGTTAAGGCGTTTTCCACAGCTTTTTTAATGACGGAGCTAGAATTTGTAGCTCCCGACACTGCATCAACGTTGATTTTTTGTTCTTTAATGATTCTGTCAACTACAACTTCCGCGGAGCTTCCACGCTCGTTTTTATGCTCCAGAATGGCTATATTTGTGATCGCACCGCGATGAACGGTAACTTCCACTTTGGCATAGACAAAGCCCACATCATATTCTCCGGTATAAATACCGTCGGGGATGTTGGAAATGTCTAAATTGTGAAATGTGGTTTCTTTTACTTTCTTTTTGTAATCTGCCACGCTTTTTAGATAAGCTGTAAAAATTAAGCAAATTAGGAAAAGCAGGATTGTTGTAAGCGACAGGATTCTTTTTCGTGGTAATCTCATTTAAAAGTCCTCACAATCTTTTCTTATTTGCAATTGAATGATAAACAAGAGAAAACCCATACTCCAAAAATTCATTCTTTGATATGCCCATTTCTTTTTTTATATATTCTTCCTTGTTCGCGGCAAGCTGGATGATCCCGGAAAGCATGCCCCAAAAATTAAATATGGCGGGCATGATTTTCAGATCATTCCGTAAATCCCCCATTTCCATGCCGGATAATAAAAAACGCTTTATCTTTTCATTTATTTCCTCTCCGATCAAATAGGTTTCTTTTTCTTCCGGAAGATAGTCGCGGCCCTCAAAGTCAACATTAATCTTATCCAACACCATCTTGAAATAAAAAGGAAATTCTTCCTGATACTGCACCAGCCCGCGGCAAATAAAGTGATACCGCGCCTGCGTGCCTTCGTGCTGCTCTAAAGCAGAGGAAATATAATCAGAAAGCTTTTTCATGCTGTTTAATACGATGATGCTGACAATCTCTTCTTTATTTTCAAAATATACATACAATGTGGCTTTGCTGTATCCGGCAGCTTTTGCGATATCGTCCATGGTAGTTGCGGCGATTCCTTTTTCCAGAAACAGCGCGGATGCCGCGGCCGCGATGTTTTCCCGGTGTACGTTCCTAGGCTCTTTTTTTCTTCGTCCCATGCATTCCTCCTTGAATAATTGAACTTATAGTTTAATTATAGCACGGCGAAAGTCTTTGTCAAGGATTTCTTTTTTGCCGGAATCTTTTGTTATAACCTGGCATTCGAAATATAATTTTCAAAAATTCTCCTTGACATTCCCATCAACAGTATATATAATATTCTAGCATGTGACAATATAAGTATCACGCAATTTAAAACGCAGGAGGTGAAAATAATGCCAACATTTAACCAGTTAGTAAGGAAAGGAAGAAAAACCGCTGTAAAGAAATCTACGGCTCCGGCGCTCCAGAAAGGTTTTAACTCTTTGCAGAAGAAAGCGACCGATGCGTCTTCTCCACAGAAGCGCGGCGTGTGCACCGCAGTAAAGACAGCGACTCCGAAAAAACCGAACTCAGCTCTTAGAAAGATCGCCAGAGTGCGTCTTTCAAACGGCATCGAAGTAACGAGCTATATCCCGGGCGAAGGCCACAACCTTCAGGAGCATAGCGTTGT
>CANDMI010000129.1 GCA_947385775.1 uncultured Eubacterium sp.
ACATTCGTGAGTATTTGGAGAATGACGATGGACGGCTCGGAGAGGATAAGCTGTTACAGTTCCTTTCCGGGTTTTTCTGTCCGTTGAATAGGGATGTTGGGCGTTTCTTGAAACAGCAGTCAGTCGAATTTGCAAAGAAACATCATGCAGTTACATATTTAGTGTTGTCGCTGGAAGATGCGGAGTTGTTGGGATATTTTTCTATCACAATAAAGCCGCTTGTTGTAAGGGCGGAGCCGTTCAGCAATACGGTGAAGCGTAAACTGGCCAGGTTTAGTGAGATAGACCAAGGAGAGCAGACCTATAATCTGGCGGCTTACTTAATTGCACAGCTCGGAAAAAATTATGATGACAGGGCAATAGGCAGAATAACCGGAAAGGAATTGCTTGAAGCGGCAATCAGGCAGATACAGGCTTTACAGTATCAGGCGGGCGGCATGGTGGCGTTCGTAGAAACGGAAAATAAAGCAAAACTGCTTTCCTTTTATGAAAGTTATGGTTTTAAGCAGTTTGATACAAGACAGACCGTATCAAAAGAATCTGAACCGTATGAGCTGGTGCAGTTGTTAAGGTTGGTTTAGAAGTTAAAATTTTATAGTAGCGATAACTTTAGGTGCATGGTAGAGAGATAATCAATATCATGCACTTTTTTTATTTTATGATAATAGAAAGACCATAAAACGGGATTTCCATTGTATGGGAGATACCGTCTTGTAAATATTCAGGGCGGTATTTTTGTGTGGAAAAAAGAAAGGAAAATCAAATATGGCAGATGCAAAAACAGAAAAGCAAAAAGTAAAAGAGATTACTGACAAGCTGGAGGGAACAGGATATGAGGGGGACGGAGAAGAGTTCCGTACCGGACTCATTTCATTTTGCTGCCTGAGAATGGTATGGATAAGAATTAGGACTGGAACATCTATAAAAACTATGGTATAATCTAAAAAGTATATATTTTATTATCAAAAGAAACAAGAAAGAGGTGATATGATGTGAATACGCCTCCTACACCAAGAGAACCAACCCCAGAGGAAGAGGAAGCATTTAAATGGGTCAGGGAAAATGGGGATAAGTTTAAAACATATACCTTGGTAAATGGGGAACTGTTTGTCAAAGTTGATGAGGTGAAGGATAGATTTTTGGACCCAGATATCGCCCAGATGTTTTCTTCTGACTTGTTTGATCTTGACGATGAAGACAAGGAGCTTTTGCCGGATAATCTCAGTGGAGAATTAGCGAATAAGAAATTATACGGTAAAAATGAAATAATGGAATTGCTTCAGTGTGGAAACCAGAAAGCGTTAAATTTTCTAAAACTTCTATTCCAAATGCAGTATGCTATTAAAGTTGGAAAGAAGTATTTGATAACAGCAGAGGATTTTAACAGGTTTTTTGAAGACTATAAAGGTCAGGAAATAGTGATTTGATGTCCAGTTCCATATGATAGAATATGAATTAACTATCATAAAAACTATCATAATCGATTAAACGAAGGAATTCCATGAATCAAAAAAGCAAGTAAAATCAAGGGATTGTTGGGTGATATGCAATGAACTTTGGGAAGATTGTAAATTATTGATGATTTACACGTTAGCGCCCCAACCCGAGAAAAGTAACTCCCTGATTCAATTGTTGACGCAAAATGCGAAAAGGCTACTATATTTAAACCTAAGATAGGCTATAGTGAAAGCATAAAATAAAAAGCAACCGTCCGTAACATACCCTACGGGGTACAAGGGGGTTGACTTGTAATGAGATAGCATTGCCACCCGTCCACTGGCCAAAGTATGAGTGTGGCTTTTGCTATGCTAAGACATTGCTAATGACAAATCAAGTAAATGAATGTCAGCAATGCTAAAATGAGCGTACCGAATGCCATGAGGACTTTGAAGTCAAATAATTTGTCATTCTTATTACTTTTCTTCTTTTTTCTGTTCATCCGCATTACCCCCATTTTATGTAGAATGAGGTCAATACACCCTTTAACACGGTTGCTGTTTGCATCATATCATAAATTTTGGTCTTCCAAAACAAAATTTTACAACCTTAATTTTCTTTTGATTACTTTTCATTAAATTTCCCTTCCAAATATTTGCGATTCCTAAAAAAGGCGGGTATAATAATAGAAAACAAAAAACAGAGATTTAACAATGAAAGAGGGACGCATATGAAGATCATAAATTTAATGGAAGACACGCAGGGCGAAAAGGATCTATTTGCAGAACACGGTTTTTGCGTTTACATAGAAGTCTGCACAGAAAGTTCCGCGCAAACAACCGTTCAAAGCGCCATGCAAAATCTCACGCAAAAATTGTTAGTGGATACAGGCGCGTCTGAAAAAACATGGGAAAACGCAAAACGGCTGGGAGTTGATGTCAAAGATGTGGATTTTGTCATATTAAGCCATGGACACTATGACCATTCTGGCGGCATATTGTCATTTGCAAAGCAAAACCCGGACGCAGAGATTTATATGCATGCGGATGCGGGAGGGGATTATTATCATCTGAAAGGAAGCAGAGAAAAGTACATCGGCATCGATAAAAGGATATTGGAATTGTCAAATATCCGGCTTTTGGAAGATGGATGCAGGATAAATCCGCAGGTTACAGTTTATTCCGGGGTGACAGGCAGGAGGAAGTGGCCAAAGAGTAATCTGAAGCTGAAAAAGAAAGAGGGCGGCGAATATGTGCAGGATTCGTTTTCTCATGAGCAGTACGTAGTCGTGGAAGAAAACGGCAAAAGGGCGCTTATTTCCGGGTGCGCGCACAATGGGATTTTGAATATTTTAGATAAATATATGGAAATATATCAAAGCGCCCCTGACGTTTTGATCAGCGGGTTTCATATGGTAAAGGGCGGAGATTATAATATGGAAGAAATAAAGCTGATCCAGGATGTGGCAAAAGAGCTGTCCGGCTTTACAAACACGCGGTTTTACACAGGCCACTGTACCGGCGCGCCGGCGTTTTTGATTATGAAGGAGATCATGAAGGATAGGCTGATCTACATGCATACGGGAGACGCAGTTTATTTGTAAATGCAGAATCAAAATGGCAGAAAAGAAAATAGCTTGAACAAAACACAAATAAAACGGCAGGATACAGCATAAAAATAAAAGAACAGATGGAACGAAACGGGTATATAAAAATGAAGCTTCTTTTATTTTTATCAAACACGATCATCCCGCTTTTGATATTTTATATCGTTGCAACCGGGCTGGTGAAAAAGCAGAACGTATACGAGGACTTTATCCAGGGCGCGCAGGACGGTTTTCATACAGTCATTAAGATCATGCCGACGCTGATTGGGCTTATGACGGCGGTTGGGATTTTACGCGCTTCCGGGCTTTTGGATGCGATATCCGCGTTTCTTGGAAGCGTTCTTGGGAGCCGTTTTATTCCAGCCGAAATTATTCCGGTATTTGTCGTGCGGCTGTTTTCCAACTCTGCGGCCACCGGGCTTGCGCTGGATATTTTTAAAGAACACGGCACAGACTCTTTGCTTGGAACGATGGTCTCATTAATGCTAAGCTCTACAGAAACGGTATTTTATACGATGTCGGTTTACTTTATGTCGGTAAAAGTGAAAAAAACCCGTTGGACTTTGTTTGGCGCGCTGACGGCAACTATCGCTGGAACTGTCGCAAGCTTAATACTTGCCTATACAATATAAAAAGCTTTTGACAAACGGTCTTTCCGCCCTTATAATGAAAGCATTAGGCGTGTTTCGTAAAATCATGCAGGGGATATGTTTTCAGAAAGGGAGAGTATGGATAATTTAGAGAAGCTCGCATTGGCAAAGCCGGAAAAGTGTGAAAAATGTCAGGGCGGGCTGGAATATTTAGGATTAGGCTGTTATAAGTGCATAGAATGCGGAAATGAAATGCTGGACAATTATGGAAAAATAAAAAAATACTACCAAGAGCACGGTCAGGCTCCCGTATTTCAGGTGGCAAGGGAAACAGGCATCAGCAGGGAACATATTCACATTATTTTAGACGGCGGGGGCGCAAGGCGATGGGGAGAGCCAGAGCAGCAAAGCGTCAGCCGCAGCCACAGCTTTTCAACGGGATACGACAGGATGCATTTTCTAAAGTAATATTTTGGATCAGATGAAATAAAAAGACAAAGGGGGAAGCATATGCCAGCAGGAACGATCAAAGATTTACAAAAAATCATTACAGAATCAGATAATATTGTATTTTTTGGCGGCGCGGGCGTGTCAACGGAAAGCGGGATTCCGGATTTCCGCAGCGTGGACGGGCTGTACAACCAAAAATACGACTATCCTCCAGAAACGATTTTAAGCCATACCTTTTATATGGATAAGACAGAAGAATTTTATCGCTTTTACCATGATAAAATGCTGTGCCTGGACGCATTGCCAAATCCAGCGCATGAAAAGCTGGCTGAATTAGAGCGGGCGGGAAAGTTAAAAGCGGTCATTACCCAAAACATCGACGGGCTTCACCAGTTGGCGGGGAGCAAAGAGGTTTTAGAGCTGCATGGAAGCGTGCATCGGAATTATTGCAGGAAATGCGGCAAAAAATTTGACGCGCAGTACATGAAAGCCCATATCGGCGTGCCGCTTTGCGATGAATGCGGCGGGGATATCAAGCCGGACGTCGTGCTTTACGAAGAAGGATTAGACACAAATACGATGCAAAGCGCGGTTCGCTATATTGCAAACGCGGACGTTTTGATCATCGGGGGGACATCCCTTGCGGTATATCCGGCGGCGGGGTTGATCGATTATTACAGAGGGAACAAGCTGGTATTGATCAATAAATCCGCTACGCCAATGGACGCACGGGCGGATCTTTTGATACAGGGGAGCATTGGGGAGATTTTTAAGGAGATCCGGGTGTCCTAGTGGCTTGTGCGCGCTGTTTATCTTTTAACATTTAATTCACATCGATTGCCCAAATTGTAACAGTTTAGCCCGCGCCATTCGAGGAGGCGCCTGCGGCGCTTTCCCGCTGCTTTGCAGCTAACTTTGCTCATAATCGGGCGCTCCGCT
>CANDMI010000130.1 GCA_947385775.1 uncultured Eubacterium sp.
GTCCGAAAAATAACTGTCTCCGGTAGTCTCCTGTAATTCCACCTCCACCCCGGTCTCTTTTGTATATTCTTTCGTAAGGGCGGCTAAATCTTCCATAATCTCTGTCTTTGACTGGAACACTGTGATTTTCCCGCCTTTTTTTAAAGCGCCCCCATCGCTGTCCTTCTTTCCGGCAGCCGCCTGCTCCTTTTCTTCTGAATGGTCCGACTTGCCGCCAATATCCCCGCAGCCGCCAAGACATATGCCAGCCGCCATCACAGCCGCCAGTGATAATGCTGCAAATTTTTTTCGTTTTCCCATAATATTTACCCCTCTCCTTTGATTGAAAATTTGTTTAAACATGTTACTTATTTTATACCACACTTGTTTAAACATGTCAAGAGTTTTTTGAATATTTAAAAAAAGTACATCCCAAACCTAACAAAGGGAATCGTCGAGACATCGCTAAAAAAAATAAAACAATAGGGCTTGTATCCACCCCCAAAAATTGATAAACTGTTAACTTAGAGGAACAAAATAAGAAAGGATAAATTTACAATGGACGAACGTAAAGAAACTATGGACGATTACAAGGCAGAGCTGGAAGCATCCTTCCGCAAATTGAGTGAAGGCGATATTGTGACCGCCACCGTGATTGCCGTATCCGAGGACGAGGCATCTTTAGATCTCAAATATTATGCGCCTGGGATCATCAAAGCCAATGAATTAAGCGACGACCCGGATTATTCCATTATGGAAAACCTGCATCCGGGAGATGAGATCAGCGCATCGATCGTCAGCATGGACGATGGAAACGGGAATATCCTCCTGTCCAAAAAAGAAGCGAACCAGACTCTTGGATGGGAAAAAGTAAAAGATGCGATGGAACATCAGACGATCTTAAACGTACATGTAAAAGAAGCCGTAAATGCCGGAGTCATTACTTATGTAGAGGGCCTTCGGGCATTCATCCCGGTATCCCAGCTTAGCCTGGACTACGTAGAGGACGCTTCCACATGGGTTGGAAAAGATCTGGAAGTGCGGGTCATTACCGCGGACGCGGAGAAAAAGAAGCTGGTTTTATCCGCAAAAGGAATTTTAAAAGAGCGGGAAGAAGAAGCCAGAAACCACCGCATCGCAATGCTCACCCCTGGCACGATCGTGGAGGGCGTTGTAGAAAGCCTTACAAATTATGGCGCATTTGTAAACATTGGAGACGGGCTAACCGGAATGGTGCATGTCTCACAGGTTTGCCAGCGCAGGATCGGCAAACCGGGCGAGGTTTTAAAAATCGGGCAGAAAGTCCGGGCAAAGCTGTTAAATACAAAAGACAACCGGATCGCGTTAAGCATGCGCGCATTAGAGGAATCCGCCGAGCCTTCCGCCGAAGGCAGCAAAATGGCGAAGGAATATTCCTCCCACGAAACAGCTTCCACCTCCCTTGGGGATCTGATCGCAAAATTGAATTTGAAATAAACTACAAAAGAACTGTGGAAATAATTTCCACAGTTCTTTATGTAAGTGACAGGCAAAAACGCGTCACATGCTGACTTTCTTTTTCGCCTTGTCCATAAATTTCTCGTTTTGGATAATAAACCTCTCATGTGTCCCCTGGCCAACAAGCCCGGCATCGTCAAACGCCTGTATGTCAAACACAAGCCTGCGGCCGTCCACTTCCACCAGTTTGCTGACGCAGCGCACTTTCATGCCAATCGGCGTAGCCGATAAGTGCCCAATATTAAGGCCGGTGCCAACCGTACCCCAGCCCTCTTCCAATTCTCCCTGTACGCTCTTAAAACAGGTTTCTTCCATCAGCGCTGCCATAGCCGGAGTCGCAAACACCTCCAGCGTCCCGCTTTTCATCGTTGCTGCGGTATTCTCGTTTGTCACTTCCGTCACTATCTCATTGCTAATCCCCACGGTAAGCATAACACCCTCCACAAACATTTTTCATTTTGGATCTGTTTTTATACTGGCAATTATACCCTAGATAAATATTCTCCTGTCCTTGTGTCAATTTTGATCACATCGCCCTGGTTGACAAATAACGGCACATAAACAGTCGCCCCCGTCTCCACGGTAGCCGGCTTTGTCGCGCCTGTAGCCGTATCGCCCTTAACCCCCGGCTCTGTGTCAGAAATCGCAAGTTCAACAAATAATGGCGGCTCAACCGCAAAAACCTCCCCGTTGTAAGAGCAGATTTTTACCATTTCATTTTCCTTTACAAATTTCAACGCATCCTGGATCATATCAGACGCGATCGGAATCTGGTCGTAAGTCTCAACATCCATGAAATAGTACAGATCCCCGTCCGAATATAAATACTGCATATCCTTGCGCTCAATACGCGCCTGCGGGCATTTTTCCGTCGGGCGGAATGTCTTTTCGACCACGCCCCCGCTCTTGATGTTTTTTAACTTCGTCCTTACAAAGGCCGCCCCTTTTCCTGGCTTTACATGCTGAAATTCAATAATCTGAAAAATATTGCCTTCCAGTTCAATTGTAATACCGTTTCTAAAATCTCCTGCTGAAATCATTGGAACTTTCCTCCTTAAAACTGTCTGGGGCTGCGTCTTGCCTCCCACTTACCTTATCATATAATAAATACACGGATATTTCAACCATTTTTTACGAACCCGCTTCAATGTCGTGTATCATGTCAATCCGAAGCTGGTGCCTGCCCCCTTCAAACTCCGCGTTAAGATACGCTTTCACAATATCCTTTGCCAGCTCAAGCCCCACGATCCTGGCCCCAAACGCCAGGATATTCGCGTTGTTATGCTGCTTTACAAGCCGCGCCGTCGCCGTATCCGAGCATACCGCCGCCCGCACGCCTTTTACCTTATTGGCGGCAATGGAAATCCCCACGCCTGTTCCGCATATTAAAATGCCGCAGTCGCCCTCCCCTGCCACTACAGCCCGGCCTACCTTTTCGCCGATTTTCGGATAATCACAGCTTTGCGTCGTATCCACGCCAAAATTAACAACCTCATGACCAAGCTCCTTTAGATACGCTAAAATCTCCATCTTCATATCTGTCGCCGCATGGTCGTTTCCAATAATAATCCTCATCCTGCTCCCTCCTTAAGTACATTCCCTTTACATTTTATCTTTAATTATATTTACAAAAGCTCTTCCATCGAAAATGCCATATGCGCCTAAAAAAACGCAAAGCCTTTTCAACGTCAAAGCCATGCTTTCTTATCTCTTTTTCCTATCCCCGCTTTCTCTTTTTGCGCAAATATCTTTTATAAAAAAACAGCACAAGCCTCTCCGGATACCGCTTTAATATAATCTGGATTTCTTCTTTTGGATCGATCGGCTTTACCAAAAACGTACGGATCCCTGCCAGATTTGCGCCCCATACGTCCGTAAAAATCTGGTCGCCGACAAAAAACGTGCTGCCCGTATCCGTCCCCATAAGCTCCATGGCTTTTTGATAATTCGCCACCCGCGGTTTTTTTGCGTTGCAAATATAATGCGCCTTTATTTTCTGATTAAACGTCCTTACCCTAGGCTCCTTATTATTGGAAAGCAGGCAGCACTGGTAGCCCAGCTTTTTCAAGCGCTCAAACAGTCGCCTCGCCTTTTTATCCGCCGGGGCGCCGTGCGGGACAAGCGTATTGTCTATATCAAAAATAATCCCCCGGTACCCCTGCCCGTATAACGCTTTATAATCGATGTCGTACGCGCTGTCTAAGTATTCCCCCGGATAAAATGTCTGTAACATGTTCGCCCATCCTTATTTGTCCAAAATCTTTTTCAACTCGTTCATAAACGTATTGATGTCTTTAAATTCGCGGTAAACAGACGCAAAACGCACATAGGCCACCGCCTCTAGATCCTTTAATTTATCCATAACCATCTCGCCGATCACCGTGCTTGGTATTTCCTTTTCTTCCATATTGAAAATCTCTGTTTCCACCTCGTCTACCATCTTATTGATCTTATTTACGGAAATCGGCCGCTTGTGGCATGCGCGCAAAACCCCCGCCTCGATTTTGGATCGGTCAAACTGCTCCCTGTTGTTGTCTTTTTTAATTACGATCAAAGGAATCGTCTCTACCTTTTCGTATGTCGTAAAACGTTTCCCGCAATCGTCGCACAGCCTGCGTCGGCGTATGGAATTATTATCGTCCGCTGGCCTTGAATCGATCACCCTAGTATTATCGCTGCTGCAAAATGGACACTTCATAGCCGGTCTTCTCCTTCATATAAACGATTCTTTTACATATAAATCCAGTTTAACCGTTAGGATAACGCCTGTCAATGAATTTTTCTCAAAAATCGAATATATTGTTATAACCCAGACCCCAAACCACTATAATTTGTGTGTCGCTTCCTTTTCATCTACATCCACGAGTATAATGTCCGGCCCGATCTTTTTCACGTCGCACCATGGGATAAACAGCTCATACTCCCTGCAAAATATTCCAAAAAAATGCCCCGGCCCCGGAAGGATCAGCGCGCGGATACAGCCGTCGCCCTCATCTAAGTCAATATCCACGACATTCCCCAGGCATTTACAGTTTTTTACATTGATCACTTTCTTTTCCTGTAGCTCTCTTAGGCGCATTGGCATACCTGCCCTGTTAATTCGTTATGATATTATATGCAATACGCCTGTTTCTCTGACCGGCAAACCTCTGCCATAACGCCAAAGACATAACGACATTTGCCTAAACCGCAAAAATAATCTTACACATTAAACCGGAACACTATAAACCGAAATTTCATCATGTCTATACAATTCCGTC
>CANDMI010000131.1 GCA_947385775.1 uncultured Eubacterium sp.
GAGTTTCACACAGCAGTTTTACCAGGACTGCTTAGTTAAGTTCGCGCTTATGGGGCAAATCCTCAATCCCCTGCTGTGAAAGGTATCGAAGAGGAAACATTGGCCATACGCAGAGGTGGAAAAGCAATGGGAAAGAAATTGGAGAGAATATCGCAGTTATCAAGAGAGAAACCGACATGGTCTTTACATCCATAGGGCATTTGATTAACAAAGAACTGTTAAGGGGGGCGTCATGAGAAGATGGATGGGAAGAAAGAGGTAGGAATCGGTGGGATAAACAAAGAGGAATACAGCACGCACCTGGAGATGTTGGAAAGGCGGATAAGGAACAAATTTTACAGGCCCAAGCCAGCAAGGAAAAGTAGAGATACCGAAAGAAGATGGGAAGACAAGACCGCTAAGCAAATATTGTTATGAAGACAAAGTGGTGCAGGAGGCAATCCAGCGCATACTGGAAGCCGTGTTTGAACCGCATTTCTATGAGGAGATGATGGGGTTCCGTCCAGGGAGAGGATGCCACAGGTATCGCGGCTGTTAAACACGTATATCGAGAAGAGATTCACAGGATACGTACAGGATGCGGATATCAAGTCTTTCCTCAATAACCTTGACTATGAATGGGCAGTGAAGTTCATCGAATCGAAGATTAAAGACCCGAACATCATACGGTTTGCAAGACGGGAAGGCTGGGGTTATGGAAGATTGCCAGTTTTCGGCTACAGAAGCCAGTTTCGGGCAAGGCTCTGTCTGTTCGTTAATCATTGCGAATATTCACATGCACTATGTGCTGGTGTGGTGGTTCAAGGAAAAGATACAGCTAAAGGATTCTGTATACTGGTGATGTATGCGGATGATTTTGTGGCTTGCTTTCAGTATAAATGGGAAGCGGAACAGTTTTACGAACAGCTGAAAAAGAGGATGGGGATACTTTGTAAAGAAGAAGTGCAAAGAGATGTGGGGATATATACGGGCAAACTGCTATATGCTGACGGACATGCTCATCAGAAAGCGGAATGAAGTGCTTATTGGGTCTGACCATTACTATGGCATTACAGATAATTATGTCAGCCTACAGAAGTTTCGCCACCAGTTTACAACTTTTGGATTTTTTTGAACCCTGATAAAACGTGGCTCTCTATTATTTTAATAAATGGCCGCGCTTTTTTTACAGTTTCGAGGGATTCTGCGAAACTGCTAAATATTATGCTGGCTTGAATCTGCTGCCCAATGCCAAAACGGGTTTCCTGTGCGCTCGCAGACTGGTAGCGTGAAAAGGATCCATCACTGTATGGAAGCAGCGTCATGGCGCCGTAAGCGATGCGCTCCAGGTTTACCGGACGTTCGATGCCTTCACGGCTGTGTACGCGATATTCTTCCAGTGACCAGAAAGTCTTGCTTTCATAGTACGATACTTCAATGTTCCAGCGCGGCGAATAACAGGCGACTGGGAGGAACTTTTCATTTTCTTTCCCATAGCTGCGGATTGTTTCATCTTCGCAGCTGCTGTAGTCTATGATGACGCTTTCCGGGTTTTTTGTGCAGAAGAAAAGCCTGTGGCTTCCATTCCCGCTTTTCGGGAGCGTGACAACGGCATAAACTACCCGCTCTCCCCAGAGCCTGGTCAGAACCGGGCGCACGCCAATCTTACAGTCTCCGGTTTTTGGGGATTCCAGTTCAAAATCCTCCGGCGACAGGCGCTCGCCATATTTCTTTGGGCGGCCCCGTTTTCCTGTGCGTCCCGGCGGAAGGCCATACATGACGGTATCTATCCTTGCATTACATATAATGTCAAGATTTTGGAATTCGCCCACAAGGCCTGCAACACATCCTTTTGGATGCCAGCTGTCGCAGAGCAGAAACGCCTGCCTGTCTGGACCGATGCTGTCCACAGCATGGCGCGCCATTTCAGCGGCGATTTCCAGCTTTGTCTGCTTTTTATCCCAGATCCGGTATCCAAGCGGGATGGACAGATAACGTATGAAACCGTCCGCTAAAACCGGGAATGACAGCAGGATGCTTACCATGCAGCCCGTTCAGGTAATTAGATCCGTTATGCGCCGCATGGTCAAAGAGTCTTGAGCGGAGTTCGAATTTTTCGCCTTCCTTTTCAACCATTGTATCGTCAATGGAAAGGAACAGAGGCTGGGCATCCAGCCGGCTGGGAATTACCTTCGAAGCTTTGGATAATGTCATGTCCCTCCACGATTCATGATCCAGCCTGCCAGTTTTAAGCGCATAGTAATACGCATTCAGTGATGTGTCTGACAGTTTTGAAAGCACATGCCTGTGGGCAAAACGCACAGAACGGAAAATGTCCAGCGCCAGTATGGAAACAACAATAAGAAACAGGTTTCTGGCAGTGGGTTTCGTTGCGTCCGAAAAATATTCATTAAAATAATTTTTCAGTCTGTCCAAGATGGAATTTTTCATGTATAATAAGCGGTAAATACAAACGCATCTTCTTTCGTATGATTTTTGGTTAGTCGCTTAAATTATACTATGAAACGATGGGTTTGTATTTAATTTTTGTAAAAAGTTGTAAACTGGTGGAAGTTTCACTTTAACATGAGAAAACTTCTATTCTACTGGCTAAACCGTAGGAGCCAGCGCAAAAGCTATACATGGGAGGGCTTCAGGGATTTCATGAAAATGAAACCATTAGTTTCGCCTAGGATATATGTTAGTATCTATGTTTGATAACGGCTGAATAATCAGTCTTGTAAAGAACTGGATGTGATAACGCTGCACGTCCAGTTCCATGCTGAATATGTCCCGTAAGGGGCATATCTACTCGGCCAAAGTATAATTGAAAATATCATATTGTTTTTATACATAAAATATCAACGGAAAGCGATGTATGAGAAATTCAGGGAAGAAGTAGGCTGGATATTGTCTACGGTATATAAAATTATAGGAATTTATCTAATCAGAGGTAGAATATGCCTAAGTCTTGTCATTTAAATATATTGATTACAGATGACAATAGAATATCAAAAGTTACTTTTAATTTTGACATTCATTAGAGTATAAATACAACTACAGTAGATATTTTGGGCAAGAGGATATTATGCTGCGACGGTAGGGGGACAGGTAACTGAAGCGATTGGCGGACGTGGTGGAAAAAGCGCGGCAGATGGGCTGGCAGGCGTGGATAGGAGAAAGGGGAAACGGGAGCGCGTTGCCAGTAATGAGATGTGTACGTTTTTGATTTTGAATATTTCATCTCTACAGCTGATACCCATAAATATGATCGCGTACCGGCAGCAGTATGGGAGCGTAAACCCGGCGGGGATCATTGGGCCGGCGATTGTGGCTACGTTTGTTAGTACGCTTACGGCGGTGGCATATTGTAAGGGGAAGGATAGAAGGCGGAGAGTCTGATGGCTCTCCGTTTTTATGAAGTTATGCAGTTTAGGTATTTTTGATCATTTAATATAGGTATTAGATTTTTGCCAAAACTCATTCTATAATAACTTTAATTCAACAGAGATTTTTTTGTGAATGGTGAAACAGATTATATTTTGTTTGTTTCTGGAGCGAAAGGAGGGTATCAAACAGGCTGAAAAATAAGATTACATAGAAATAAGGTGTATACAGATTATAGGAGGAGTTTTAAATGTATCAAAAAATAAAAAAGAGGATTCTGATGTTTTTAGAGGCGTGTCTGTTGTTAACAGCGCTGCCGTTCGGTAATTTTTATTCCATGCCACTGTCAGCAAAAACAGGAATTTCTGTACAGATGCAGATTGGAAAAAAGAAAGTGACAAAGAAAACGTTTCAAATGAAAGAGGGCGCTTCCAGACAGTTGAAGGTAAAGGCGCTCGAAAACAAAAAATCAGTCAGAATAAGAGCTGTCCAGTACCGCAGCAGTAATAAGAAAATAGCTTCTGTTACGAAAAATGGCGTGATCCGTGCAAAGACATCCGGAACAGCAAAAATTACGGCAGCAGTGAAAACAAACCGGGGAAACCGAACGGCATGGATGAAAGTAAAAGTAAATGCCGTTCAGCAAGATCAGGAATCAGGCGAAAAGCCACAGCAGACGGGCGGGACATCGCAACAGCCAGGCGAGACGCCTCAACAGCCGGGCGAAAAGCCACAGCAGCCAGGCGGGACGCCGCAGCCTGAGCCTGTACCGGAACCATCTTTGCCGGACGAATCTGGTGAGAAAATACTGATTGCATATTTTACGCGCAGCGGCAATACAGAAAAGCTCGCTGATATGATAGCAGATAAAACAGGGGGAACAAAATTTCGGATTGAGACAGAAACGGCATACCCGCAGGATTACAGCGCAACGCTTGAACAGGCTTCTAAGGAAAGAGAACAGAATGCAAGGCCGCTTTTAAAGGGGCGTGTGGAAAATATGTCTGATTATGGAACGGTATTTTTAGGATATCCGATATGGTTTGGCGATACCCCGATGGCGATTCATTCTTTTTTGGAAAGCTATGATTTTACCGGAAAGAAAATCATTCCGTTTTGCACGTCAGGCAGCAGTTCGCCGCAGACAAGCTATGAAAGCGTGAGGGCGTCCGTAACTGGCGCTGAAGCGCTGGAAGGCTTCTGGATACAGGGAACATCTGCTGGGAATGCGCGGCATGATGTAAGCAGGTGGATCGACAGGCTTGGAATTATCGGGGAAAATCAATCACAAAGCACATCAGGAAATGAGGAAGGAAAAGTGAAAATTACAGCAGGGAATACTGTTTTTTATGCAGAGCTGGA
>CANDMI010000132.1 GCA_947385775.1 uncultured Eubacterium sp.
TGATATAGGTGAAGGTAATCAGGAGGATTCCCCTCCCACCCTTTCATCACCTGTACAACCCAGTTTCATAATCGTTTATCCTGTGGTATCTTCGCAGCATATATCTCATCGACTGTCGCGCCATACAAAAAATCGCATCCTCCCATGCTCGCAGCTATTCCAATCATCAAGCTTAACCCAAATGCCAAGCTTCGTTTCACATACCTTTTCATACACATTTCCTTTCTTTAGCTCATCTTATAGTTCGTCACGCCTTTTCTTTAACAATTCATTTCCGATTTTCCTTAAAATAAACTTGGACTGTAACTACTGACTATTTGGAAGCCACTTTCTTATCCATTGCTTTTGTATGAACTATAGTTATTCCATCCCTAACACATGCCTACTTATATAAAGCAAGAAAGAGGAACCATTTATTCCTCTTTCTTGAAAGTATTATGGTTCCATATTGATACACAACTTACATACATCATACGAACATTCAACTATATACTATTTCGCATTGATATCTTCCACAACTTTAAAGGTAACGCTGCAAGGTATTGCGCTGCCAGCTCTTTTTCCCGTAACAGCATTTATTTCATATCCTCCGGTTGGCGTCATTGAAACAGTAACATAACCTTCATTTTTAAATTTAATATTTCCTGTACTAGATACGCCGGCAATCGTTCTGTTTGTCGTAGACCAGCTACACTTCATCTTATCCTTGTTGAAAACATCTACCGGACTAAATTTGATATATTCTTTCAAATTTAAAGATTCGCCCTTCTTTACAGCATAAACATCTTTCTCACCCGACTGCTCTGTCACGATTGTTGGATTCTCTGTCGCAGCCTTTTGCAGATCAATCACTGCTTCTGTCACCGACGGACATACAACTGGTATCGTCACATAATATCCATATATCCGTGAATATTTATTATAGGAATCGGAAGCCGCAATCGTCAGATAAGTAAGCCCGGGACCTACGCCATACAACTGCCCCCTTGCATTCACTTTCGCAATTTTTGTTCCATTTGGATTTGCGTTTCCATATTTATCTGATATAAAATATTTTAATTTCTGCTTCGACGCCACGTCTCCTGTATCACCCTGATTAAATTGAATATCCATCCAAACTTTTTCATTTGTCAACAACTGTACAATTCCATTTTCGTATGTATTATCTGCCGTACCATGAAAGCCCGTAATGCTCATAGCATCTATATCATTTTTTATATTAAAGCTTTGCTTGAATCTCGCGCTTTTCATTTTATAGGTACCGTTTCTTTGCCATACAGTATATTCCACATCGGCAACCAGAGTCACTTTTATCAGTCTATTTTCATTATATTTACAATCATAGACCTTCATCTCGCAACCGTTTCCGACAACATTATTTTCAATTTTTAGACAATCCGATACACTCGTCCAATTTACGGTTGCGCCCGGCGTCGCAAGCATCATTTTCATATTTTCATTTGGGCGGATCTGATAAGTTTCCCCTTCGTATACAATACTTGGTATCTTACCCATTTGGGCTCCAGTTACCTTCTCCGTCCTAAGTTTAAATGTCTTGTCACCCGCAGTGGCATCCTTAACTGTAAATTCATATTCTGTATCTGGCTCTAAGTCCTTAAATACACAGCTTTCCTGCTCTGCGCCTCCATTTATAGAAAATTTCTGCCCCGGCCTTTTTTTCAAAACGATCATGTTTGCGCCAATCTTAACCGCCTGATTGTCGTCGATAACATCGATTACTTTATCCGCCAGATCTTTTAAAAGAATGCTGTAATCGCCTTTAATGTCAGCCAAAATACCGCCATCGTCCGCGTCGTCTGAAGATGGTTCTGATAAAAAGTCCCCATATTGCGTAAACAGATTGCCTAATGTTACAACAGAACTGTTAATAGACTTTTTCGCAATTTCATCCAATATCTTTTCTAATGTGTTAACGGTATCGTTAGGGTCTACATAATACTCTTCATCTGTCAACGCAATTACAAATTTTGCCGCGCCATCACGAAACCCTGGATTATCAAGCAGCGCTTTGCCATACCCATTCAAAATCGTTTCATTCGGCCCACCGCTCGCTTTAATCTTTCCCAGAAAATCTTTCGCGTTATTTAAAGCAGTCTCATCAATCGCACCGTTATCATCGACAGCCTGAAACCAGTCTGACACCTCTGTCTCTTGACCCTGCTTCGTCGCATCTCGATATACGGAAAATCTTACCCGTACTTTTACTCCTTCTTTATGCAACAAATCTATAAATTTTGACAAATTATCTTTTACGCTGTTAATATCATCCTGCATGGAACCCGTTCCATCAATCACAAATACAACATCCGCTAGTCTGTCTACATAAACAACGCCTCCCACTTTCATGGCGTTTACTTGTGTTAAATTCATTCCGCTGCTAACAAACAGAAATAATGCCAAACAAATTGAAATAATCCTTTTTTTATTTCTTTCATTTCGTACCTCCTGTACATATACAATTGTTTGTCCATATAATTTAGAATATTCTAAGAATATCGTTAAATTATTATGTAATGCCTGATCTTACACATAAGTCTCTCCCCCCTCCCATGCACATCCGTCACCAGAAGCCCTTCATAAAGAATCGCACTGACTGAAAAGGTATACTTTTTAAGTCAATGCGATTCTTTTTATAAATGTGTTAAGTTTTTAGCAAAATAAACCGATATACTTTTTGCATTGGATTTATTTTTTGTATATTTTTATGTATTTTTTATTATCTATAAAAGTATACCTTTTCAGTTTCAGATGCGTCATATCACATCCCATTACACTTGCGATTTTTCATACCGCACCGCCTTACTATAAAATGTCTTTGGGTTCAGCCCGCAGGCTTTCGCGGCTTCCCTCATGGAGATTTCACCCATACGCCAAATTTTGCGCACTTCCTCAAAATTATCCGGCAGCGGAAGCGACGGCCTGCCAAACTGCACGCCTTTGGCTTTTGCCGCCGCTATGCCTTCCGCCTGCCGTGTACGGATATTTGTGCGTTCATTTTCCGCTACATAGCTAAACAACGCCAGCACAATATCGCTGATCAGCGTGCCAAGCAGATTCTTTTCCCTTCTGGTGTCTAACAACGGCATGTCGATCACTACAATATCCGCGCCCTTTTCTTTCGTAATCACCCTCCACTGTTCGTTCAGATCCGCATAATTCCTGCCCAACCGGTCAATGGATTTGATAAACAGCACAGAGTTTCCATCCAGCCTGCGCAACAGCCGTTTGTACTGGGCCCTGTCAAAATCCTTGCCTGACTGCTTATCCATATAAATCCGTCCGCTTGGCACGCCTGCTTCCAATAGTGCCAATTTCTGCCTGTCCTCATTTTGCTCCCTGGTGGATACGCGCATATAACCAAATATCTTTACCTCGCTCATTTTTTGCCTCCATTTTTCATTTTGTCTTTTGTTTTTTCATATGCATGTTTCTTTGCATTTTATTTATGCATTCTGTTTATGCATTTTATACATAAAAATGTAACATATCTGGCAATGTATTTGCGTTGTTCCGTAGTTTAAAACAATCGAATGAGGGAAAACCATCTACATCTACTCGTCACGCGGCCCGTAGCTGTGTCAGCAGCAAACTTCCATATGTGGGCCTGCGCATAAAATAAGAGCGTACCCACAAAAGAGTACGCCCTTACCGTTTTTTATCTATTCAAATTGTCTATCTAAATCATATATATTCAATCATATATCTAAATTATCAAACTTTAAAAGCTCCCCGCCGTCGATCAATGTCTCCTTTCCACGAAACGCAAATCCATAAACCTTTATATCCTCCCGGTCGATGCCTTTCGCCTCCAACGCCGCACTATATTTCCGCTCCGCCGCCTGCTCTAACGCCCGCCTTACTGTGTCCGTCAGATCTTTATCCACGCGCCCGTCAAACTTTTTATATTCTAAAATAATCCCGTCATGCCCTTTTCCTTTTTCCTTTGGCTCTAACAAGGTGTCGCACCTGCCTAGCCCGGCTTCTGGATTTGACGTAACGATGTATCTATGCCCGACGCAGGAAATAAGCCCCAGCGTCAGTCCGTGATAAAACGCTTCCGTTCCTGTGTCAAAATAGCTTACAACCTTTAACAGGATATCCCCCAAGATCCGGTTCATCCCCTCTACGTCCCCGGCAAGCAGCGCCCTGCAAAAATCGGACAGATAGTAGCTCCTTGTGCTGAACCAATCGGAAATGAGCTTTTTAAACATTTTTATCGTCTCAAAGTTTGTCACTGCAAGCTCATATTCCGTTTCCATCTCCCCGTCCTCCTCCACGCCTACCGCCTTTAAATAGCCGCTTGCCAACAGCAGGCTCCAGACCGCGTCCCGCTCCATATCCAAACGGTTGAACACGATCTCCTCATCGATATGCGCTTTGCAGGTCTTTCCCTGCAATAAATCCTCCATCGCTTTCTTCATCCGGTTGCCGCTTTTTCGCAGCAGCTCACTGACCAACCCGTTGGAGCTTGTGTTCGCCCAATAGGGCGCCAGCTTCCTTTTCTTTAAAAAGTTTATGATCGACCACGGATTGTAAATGTTTTTGCTTCCTCCAAACTGGAACCCGTCATACCAATACCGGACATCCCGCTCCTGGCCCCGCAGTCCAAATTCATCCAACGCCTGAAACGTTTCCGCTTCCGTAAAACCAAACGCTTCCCCATACGCTTCCGACAGGACCG
>CANDMI010000133.1 GCA_947385775.1 uncultured Eubacterium sp.
CATCCGGACAGGCCCCCGGCTTGCTTCCAGCGTCCGGGTAGCATAAACCTTCAAATTATCCCAAAAACTCAACTGCCGGATAACGCTCTATTATTGATGATTTACACGTTAGAGTCCCACCTCATGAAAAGTAACCCTCACTGTAACGAATAACTTCTTAGAATCAGAAAAAGAACTTGCAAAAAAAGATGAAAGAAAAAAGCGCCCAGGTCTTCCCCAAGCGCGTATGCGTATATTTGATGAAACTGAAAATATAAAAACCCGCGAACCGTTAAGACTCCAGCTCCTCTGCGCTGATAAACTTGCCGTCTCCCCAGATCCGCTCCAGATCGTAAAACAGGCGGTCCTCTTTTGAAAACACATGGACGATGATCTCGCCGTAGTCCATTAAGATCCAGCTGGAATTTTTATTCCCTTCAATCTGCTTTACAGAAACGCCGGATTTATACAAAGCCTCTTCCACCGCGTCGCACATCGCCTGTATCTGGTTTTGGTTGGAGCCGTCCGCGATGATAAAGTAATCCGCGAATACAGAGATATTGCTGATATCGATGATCTGGGTGTTGGATGATTTTTTTTCGGCTAATGCATGGTAAGCAAGCTTTGCCATTTCTTTGCTGCTAATGCTCATTGGCTAATTCCCTCCTGTTTTTATAATATTGATAGGTCAGCTCCGTGGTTGGATCGATCCTGCCTGATTTTCCATTTAGATAATTTAACGTATCGGAAAGGATTTTTTCTACCGTATGCTCCAGGTTTTGATACGCCATTTTACGCACCTGGCCCAGGTTTTTTGCCTTGTCTCGCCCCGGTTCAATATAGTCCGCAATAAAAAGGATCATGTCTAGCGTATTCATATTCGGAGCCCCGGTCGTATGCACCGCGATTGCATGGAGGATCTCCTCGTCCTTTACGTGGTATTTTTTTCTCGCGATGATCGCGCCGACCTTTGCATGGAGCAAAAACGGGTTTTCGCGTTCGATGTCTGTGACCTCTACCTGGTATTTTTTGCACAGCTCTAATTTTTTTTCATGCGGAACGTTTTTGGCGCAATCGTGGAGCAACCCGGCAAGCATCGCTTTATCGATATCGTACTGGTACGCCATCGCTAAGGAAGCGGCGGTGTACATAACGCCAAGCGTATGCTGGTAGCGGCTCTTATCCATATATCGCTGTAATTTTTTTTGGTATTTTTCTAAATCTTTCATCTTCCACCTTCTGGTTTTCATGTCCTTTACAGGAATAAATGCCATGCTGCTTTATATACTGCTCTACCGCGTCCGGGACAAGATAGCGGATAGACTCGGATGCTTCAACCCGGCTGCGGATCATGCAGGAGGATACAGAAAAATTTGGCGTATTAATAAAGGCGATCCTTGTGCCATATTTTTTGTGCAAAAAATCCTGGATGTTCGTCAGTTCCCGGATATTTAACCCGTCCCGGACTGCCGCTAAAACAATGCAAAGCTCACTGATCTCCTTTGGATTTTGCCAGCGGTCTAAATATGCCAAGGAATCCGCGCCCATGATAAAATACAGCTCATTTCCCGGAAATCGCTCATGAAATGCCTGCAAGGTTAGGTACGTATAGCTGACGTCGTCCTTTTGCACTTCATAATCTGAGCAGGAAAAATGCGGGTTATCCGCAATCGCAAGCTTGATCATTTCGCTGCGGTGCGCCGCATCTAATATTTGCGCTTCGTCTTTATGGGGGGAATGGCCTGTGGGCATAAAGACAACCTTATCTAATGAAAATTGTTCAAATGCGTTTTCCGCAATCAGAAGATGCCCATAATGGACCGGGTTAAAGGTGCCGCCCATCACACCGATTTTATGACCGCCTTTTTGTTCCATACCGGTTCACCTTAAACCTTGCCTGCGCTTTTTGGAAGCGTGATCTTTGGGTCTTTTTTGGATGGCCGGTATAAAATGATTTTTTTCCCAATGACCTGAACGACCGTGGAACGGGTGCGTTCCGCGGCAAGCTCGGCTAATTCCTTTGGGTCATCCATGCAGTTTTTTAAAACAGAAAGCTTGACCAGCTCCCTTTTTTCCAACGCTTCATGGATAGACTGCGCCATTTCTGGTGTAAAGCTGGATTTCCCAATCTGAAATATAGGTTCAATATGATTGGAAAGGCTTTTTAAATATGCTCTCTGTTTGCTTGTTAAATTCATATTTCTTTTCCTCGTTTATTTATAATAATCAAATTCCAGATTGTATATACGCACCGTATCGCCTTCGGCGATCCCTTTTTCCTCCAAAGCCTTTAATATCCCCTGCTCTTTTAAGAAATTCTGGAAAAATAAAAATCCACGTTCCGATTCCAGGTTTGTATATCCAAGCATTTTTTCGATTTTTGGCCCTTCTACTAAATACGCGCCGTCTTTTGGATCCACCTCAACGGTAAAGGCTTCTGGCTTATCGTCGCGGATGGACGGATCAAATTCCGGTTCATAGGTGATCGGCTCACTTGACGTTTCGTCCAGCATTTTTTTCACGGCAAAAAGCAATTCCTTAACGCCCTGTCCGCTGACGGCGGAAATTGGGTATATTTTCACGCCTTTTGGCTCAAACTCCGATTTTAACCGCTCGATAATTTCCGATTCTTCGCCAAATACCGCATCCATCTTGTTTGCCGCAATGGCCTGTGGCTTTTGCATCAGGCTTGCGTTATAAGCTTCCAGCTCCCGATTTATGGCATAAATGTCCGCGACCGGATCGCGTCCTTCCATAGACGCGGCATCCACGATATGGATCATTACTTTTGTCCGCTCGATATGCCTTAAAAATTCGTGGCCCAAACCAACGCCTTCGCTCGCCCCTTCGATCAGCCCCGGGATATCGGCAATAACAAACCCTGTGCCATCGTCCCATTCTACCACTCCCAGATTTGGCTGCAAGGTCGTAAACGGATAATTGGCTATTTTTGGCTGAGCGTTTGTAACCCTAGACAATAGCGTTGATTTTCCAGCGTTTGGAAATCCGACAAGCCCTACGTCCGCGATCACCTTTAATTCCAGCTGGACCTCTAGTTCAATGGCTTCCTGGCCTGGCTGGGCGTATTTTGGGGCCTGCATCTTTGAGGTTGCGTAATGCTGGTTTCCAAGTCCGCCCTTTCCGCCCTGTAAAACAATCTGCCTATGGTTGTCGCCTGACATATCCGCAATGATCTTACCGCTTTGCACATCCTTAATGATCGTCCCGGCTGGGACTTTTAAGATCAGGTCATTGCCTTTTTTTCCATGGCTGTTGCGTTTGCTCCCCTCCTGTCCTGGCTGGGCTTCAAATTTTCGCCTATAGCGGTAATCAGAAAGCGTGTTTA
Organism: uncultured Eubacterium sp.; assembly: GCA_947385775.1. Lineage (GTDB taxonomy): Bacteria > Bacillota > Clostridia > Lachnospirales > Lachnospiraceae > Eubacterium_J. The sequence continues at coordinate 3,326 of CANDMI010000133.1, forward strand.
CATTTTCATCCACTTCAAATATGATATCGCCGCCTTTTCCTCCATCGCCGCCATCCGGCCCGCCGTTTGGTACGTATTTTTCACGGCGAAAGCTTACATGGCCGTCGCCGCCTTTTCCTGACTTAATGATGATTTTTGCCCTGTCCGCAAACATATGGAATCTCCTATGATATAACCCTTTATCGAAATCGAGCAGGGAGCGTCTTCCCTACTCGCGCGCTGGGCGCCCGTCAGCTTTGCTGACAAATTTCACTTGGGCGCCCGTGTGCATAAAAACGAGCTGTTACAACCATTGCAACAGCCCGTTTTGCTTACACAGATTATCCGCAGCATATGCCGCTGCATATTTTTCTATTTGATTATTCAGCCGCAACCGGATAAACAGAAGCCTGCTTTTTGTCTCTGCCTTTGCGTTCAAACCGAAGGATTCCGTCAACTTTTGCGAATAACGTATCGTCTCCGCCTCTGCCAACGTTTTTCCCAGGATGGATTTTCGTGCCGCGCTGTTTGTACAGGATGTTGCCAGCTTTTACAAACTGCCCGTCCGCCCTCTTTGCACCTAACCGCTTGGACTCTGAGTCACGGCCGTTTTTGGTAGAGCCTACCCCTTTTTTATGTGCAAAATATTGAAGGTTTAATTCAAACATGTCCTACACCTCCTTAAATTCTATCAAACAATGATCAGTTCCGTAATTTTTTTGTATGTCCCGCAGGCCAAGAGCCATTGTATCCAGCAACAGCTTTACGTCATGTCCCACCGGATGATGGAACCGGATATCGATAAGCCCGGTCTTTTGATCTGTATTCGCGTCGAAAGCATCCTGCGTAAACGCGTCAACCGCGTTTATTGTGTTTAACACTAAGGCAGATACGCCCGCGCACACAATGTCCTCTCCGGCGGACGCATACCCCGCATGTCCAATGCAGGAAAAACCTGTATAGCGTCCCTGTTTATTTTGATACATGGTAATCGTTATCATAAAACTTCCCGCCTGCAAGCGCAATTACAATTACATTTTACTTAAATACATCTTACTTAAATACTGCTTTACGCACTTTTTTATGCGTTGATCTTTTCGATTTTAACCTGCGTGAAAGACTGTCTGTGACCATTTTTCTTATGATAGCCGGTCTTTCTTTTGTACTTGTATACGACGACCTTTCTTGCCCTGCCTTCTTTGATGACAGTTGCGTCAACGGTCGCATTCGCTACGGTTGGATTCCCAACCTTTAATTCATCGCCGTTTACAACTAACACCTGGTCGAAAGTCACTTTCGAGCCTGCTTCTTCTCCAAGCTTTTCAATGGTAATGATATCGCCTTCGGATACTTTGTACTGTTTTCCGCCTGTTGC
>CANDMI010000134.1 GCA_947385775.1 uncultured Eubacterium sp.
GATTCCGAATTATGGCCCGTATGAGGATATGCCGGAATCATTGTGTATGGCAAAGTATCCATTATAGCTGTGAGGACGGATATGGTTATACGTGACATAACTTGAAGTCGCGCGTTTTTGAAACTATTCATGTGAAATAATATGAAATAGTATAAAAATCAAGGAGGATATTTTGTTATGATCGATCTAAAGGATAAAGATTGCCGCCCTGTAGCATTAGAAGAAATAGGCCAGTATATTAAAAACCCGTTCTTTTTGCAATTTTGCCAGGAAATAAAAGATACATATAATTGTAACGAAAAGATAGAATATAGCTCATGCAGCTGGGAAAAGGGCTGGAATGTGAAGTTTAAAAAGTCTGGAAAAAACTTATGCACGATCTATCCGAGGGAGGGGTATTTCACCGTTATGACGGTTGTCGGAAGGAAAGAAAAAGAAGCTGTGGAAAACATATTGCCGGAGTGTACGAGCGCGTTGCAGGAGATTTATCATAAAACGGCGGAGGGGAATGGGCAGAGGTGGCTGATGGTGGATTTGGAGGATAAGGACGAACTGTATTCTGACGTGCTTCGTTTGATCCCAGATCCGAAGGGGCTGTTGATTTTGGTCGCAGGCGGAGCGTTAGAAAATAAGGGGACGATAATAAAAATAATAAAAATAAGAAACAATAAGAGACATCCCTGCGATGCCTCTTTTGTTGTGTTTTGATTTAAATACGCAGTTTTTCTAACATTGTCATACAATTGTTTGTCAACGGATCGCGTTTGCCATAGTAAAAGATCACGATTGCCGGCTTTGGAAAAATCTGGGTAAAGGCTTCCATATGCAGGGCTTTGGTCAGCTCTCTGTAGTTACAGTGCGCCAATTGCGGGAAGCGGGCATGGGATTTTGACTCTTCATAGAAAAGGTCGCGCATAGCGTCGCTCCATTGGCGGGCTGATCGGGCGAAGGACGGGCGGTTTTTCATATGCTCCCGAAGGTATAGATCGTATGTGAGGCATTCTTTCCATGCTTCGATCGACAAGTCTGCATCCTGGCGTAAATTCGTATTCTGGTAAGCGGGTTTTGTGAGCGCGTTCGCCGTGCGCGTCATATGCGCTGCGCCAAATTCAAACAATATTTCATATTTGCGTATCCGTGAGGGTTGGATGCCAAACAGCTTATGCGTCTTGTGCCAGGACGCGAGGGATTTAAACATTTCATAAGGCGTTTGAAAATAGCGCAATAAAAATGCCAGTGATTTTGCAAACTGTCCGCTGTTGTAGTAGGTTTCCACCATTTCTTCGACTTGCTTCAGCTCACAGATATCCTCAAACGACAGCCAGTTCGTTGAAAGCGCTTCGTATGGCGGCGTGCTGGAATAAGAAAGGCCATAGGTCTTGGCAAGAGCTTCCATGCGAGAGCCTTTTAAAACTTTCAGAAAGCCCAACTGCAACTGTTCCGGGGAGAGGGCGTAAACGTCATTGAAAGAGTTTTGGAACGTTTGCAGGTTCTCAAAAGGAAGCCCCGCGATCAAGTCCAAATGGACATGGATATTTTTCCAGGAGCATATGCGGGTGACCGCATCCTTTATTTTATCCAAATCTGTTTGACGGCGGATTTCGGCTAGGGTTTTTTCGCAGGTGGACTGTACGCCGATCTCAAGCTGGACGGCTCCCGGGCGCATTTGCTTTAATATGGTAAAATAATCTTCGTCTAATAAATCCGCGGAAATTTCAAAATGAAAGTTTGTCACCCCGTTGTCATGCGCCAAAATATGGGAAAGGATTGGCAGGGCATGGCTTTTTTTACAGTTAAATGTCCGGTCAATGAATTTTACCTGCTTAGGTTTACGGCGTAAAAAGAAATCCAGATCCTTGCAAACGCGGTCTGTGTTTTTAAAGTCCATCTCTTTATCTATGGAAGATAGGCAATAGCTGCAAGAAAACGGGCAGCCGCGGCTGCTTTCATAATAGACGATGCGGTTGTCCTCGTCCGTTTCGAGCTCATACCAAAATGGGATTTCGTTTAAAGGCGTGCGTTTTGCAGTTATGCCATTTAAAACCTCTGGCAGTTTATCGGCGCTGCCGTTTACGTAAGCGGCGCAAAGGCGGGCAAAAGTCGCTTCTCCAGGGCCTGTCATTACGCCCCGCAGGTTCCATTCCAAAAGCGCGCTATGCGCATCGTAAGTAACCTCCGGCCCGCCAGCCCAGATATCGGTGTCTGGCAGTATTTTATGAAGGTCTGAAATGATCGGCCCGATCACGGCGCGGTTCCAGATGTAGCAGGAAAAAGCGACCACATCCGGCCTTTGGCGATAGATTTCCTGTAAGATAAAAGAGGGCGGCTGGTTGATCGTAAACTCACAGATCGATACATACGAGGCGTATTCGCCGGCGCAGGCTTTTAGGGAGTGAACGGCTGGGTTGGAATGGATGTATTTGGCGTTGATGGCTACGAGTAAAATCTGCATGGCTTTCCTTTCTGGGTTTTTAATGTTTTATTTCTGATATGTTTTATTTCTGATTTTACAATTTGCTGTTTCCATACATCTTTACGCTGTTAGTTTGATATGGAGTTGTTTTTTATCATGCTAACTGTATGACTTCGGATTCAATTTTTTTAATTCATCAAAAGACGGATCCGGAACACAATCCGCAATGTCTTCCAGTGACATTTTTCCTTTTTTATTAACCTTTCGGCTGTTTCTATATCTTTCTTATGCGCAATCTCATCAGAAAGAGTGTTTTCCATATCCTTCCAATCTGTTTTCATTATTTGCTCATGATCAGTTTGAAGTATAAACAGAAAATGATTGAAATGAACGCTTTCTTTAGCGGCAGTTAAAAACCTTTCCGCTCATCCAGTGTTAAAACCTTTGTATTTTTTTCTGGTTTCTTCGGGCATTTTACAGACTTTGTTACTGGATTCATGGAAATCAAGCCATTTTCACACGCATCAGAGAACATAGCGGACAATGTAGCTTAACCATACCGCCTACAATTTCTTTGATGTTCTTATTATAACGGTCTTTGTAACTGCTAAGCGTACTCCAACGAACTGTTTTAGCCTTAATCTCTGCGATCCAGTAATTAAACCATGCATCAACCGTCATATCGGCGGAACCGCTTATATCGCCGTGTGAATCCTCGTACTTTACGTTGCGGAATCCCTGCGCCTAATTCTTTCCCTTTCAGTGATTTACCCATATTAGCTCCCTTCTAAAAGAGCCTGACACTGAATCAATCATACAATAGTCAGGCTCTTTTTGCAATCAATTCTGATACGGTTTCATGTCTTCCAAACGTCTGAATCAGATTTCTATGCTTTTGGATAGGTATTTTTCAAATTCTTTTCGTTTGATAAGCCTTTTCCGATTTCCCACATGAAGCACAAAGCTGCATATCGAATTATTGGTTATCTCATATAGTTTTGTGATTCCGATATTTGAAAATGCAAATGAGCAGCTGACCATAATGTAGTGTGTTTGGGTCTTCGTCGCATTGGATGCGGACCATAGATTCTAATGTTTCATCGCCGGAAAGAACAGCTTTTGCGTTATGCATCCAAAAAGACTGTTCTTCCTCCTCTTCATGTTTTATCTGTTTTAAAACGTCTGGCGACATGCTCTCAATCAGGTTTTGGCCCTCGCTTCGTTGGATTGCTTTTACGATTATGGAATTTCTTTGCGTCCTCATCAGATAGATACCTCATCAGCTTATCCGGCACGAATGAATTGTCGATAGCTTTTTTCCTACCGCTGTCAGCAAGCATATCGCACACCCTGCCTGTGACTTTCAAGGATGGATGGCATTCCGGTGACAGCCTGTATATCTTATCCTTGATGTATCCAACGTCCATCCGCAACAGATCTTTAGCCTGTTTAGCCAAATAAGCCCTTCTTTGGGAATATGCCGCCTGCTTTTGTTCGCTGCGGTTGATATAGTCATTTAACGAAGCGATGCAGCATATCAATACATTCCCACATACAATGCCTTGTTCCGCTGATTTTTCAATCCCAATCCTTAATTTTTTATCTTTGATTTTTCGTTCTAAATTTTGAATTTCCATGCCAGTATCTAGAGCTCAACAAAAAGCAGTAAGTAAATATATGAAAAATAACTACGATGAAATCAAAGTCAGAACACCTAAAGGTCATAAGTTAGAAATCAAAGCCCATGCCGATTCACAAAAAGAAGGTGTTAATAGTTTTATCAATCGTGCCATAGATGAAACAATGGAAAGGGATAACTCTGTCTTGTCAGAAGATGAGGTCAAATTGAAAGAAGCAGACAATAAATAAGAACATAACATGAAGTTACTTTTCATGGGGTGGGGATTTACCATATAAAGATAAATAATAGAGCGTTATCCGGCAAAATATTGGGAAAATTCCACCCGGACGCTGGAAACAGGCAGCAGGCCCGTCCGGATGTTTTTCATAAGCTTCCCATTATTTTTCCCAAACAGCTCCATTTTTCAATCGATATGGCACTTGCATACTCCTGGAATTTTATACTGGCAAAAGGCGCAAGTTATTGGCATGCAGTTTCGAAACATATAAATTTTCGATAACCAGCCGGAAACAAGCTGGGGGCATGTTCGGATGTGACTTGCGCAGGGATGTTAGAAGCTCTTAGCATTCTGTTTTTAA
>CANDMI010000135.1 GCA_947385775.1 uncultured Eubacterium sp.
TGTAACTATTAACCAGTAGTCATTCTTGACTACACCATTATTATACTAGGAGGATGGGAGATGTCGGATCTGGAATTGGGGGCGGTGCAGGCGAAGTTTGCGCAGTTGGTGTGGGATCATGAGCCGGTGCCGTCCGGGGAGCTGGTAAAGCTTTGCGAAAAGAAGCTGAAATGGAAAAAGTCTACGACCTATACGGTTTTGCGAAAGCTCTGCGAAAAGGGGCTGTTTCAAAACCAGAATGGGGTTGTAACGTCCCTCGTATCGCGGGAGGGCTTTTATGCGTCAAAGGGGGAGCGGTTTGTAGAGGAGAATTTCAATGGATCGCTTCCGGCGTTTATTGCGGCGTTTACTGCCCGCAGGGCGCTGTCGCAGGCGGAAGTGGATGAGATCCAAAAAATGATAGACGAATTTCGTAAGGAGGAATAGCTATGGAGCAGGCGTTTTTAGATATCTTAGACCGCGCGCTTTTGACGGGCTGGATGATTGCTGTTGTGATCGCGCTTCGCATACTGTTTAAAAAAGCCCCGAAGTGGACGATCTGCCTGCTTTGGGGATTGGTGGCGGCGCGGCTGGCGTTTCCTTTTCAGCCGGAAAGCGCGCTTAGCCTTATGCCAAAAAAGAGCGCTATGACCGTAAGCCTTACGGAATCGGATGCGCCAGAGGCTTTGGATTTGGAGCTTATGCAGGCGGCTGGCGTTTCGAAAAATCCGGTTTTGAAACAGTGGGACAAAGGGACGGATTCTCAAATCCGATCAAATCCGCTTTGGATCAAGGTTTGCTCGATCGTATGGATGCTTGGGACCGCGGTCATGGCGCTTTATGCGGTTGTAAGCTATGCGCGGTTACGGAAAAAGGTTTCGCCGTCTATTCCGGTTTTGGAGGATGCGTATATTTGCGACGATCTGAAAACCCCGTTTATTTTCGGGATTTTTCGTCCGAAGATCTATCTGCCCTCCGGGATCGATGCGGACATGGCGCAGTATGTGCTTACTCATGAGCGGATGCATTTAAAAAGGTGGGACCATATCTGGAAGCCGTTTGGATTTTATGTATTGTCCGTATACTGGTTCCATCCGCTTTGCTGGGTAGCGTACATACTTTTTTGCAGGGATATTGAATACGCCTGTGACGAAAAGGCGATCAAGCATATGGATAAAAGCCAGAGGGCGGATTACTGCCAGGCGCTTCTTTGTTGCAGCGCGAAAAAGAAACGGATATCGGCGTGTCCGGTCGCGTTTGGGGAAACGGGGGTAAAGGAGCGCATCCGGTCGGCGCTTTATTATAAAAAGCCGGCTTTTTGGCTGGTTGCGGCGTCTGCTTTGGCAAGCGTGCTGGTTGCGGTCTGTTTTCTGACAAATCCAATAGATGACAAAAATGCAGGGCGAAAGTCAGCGGCGCATGAAAAGGAGGATTCCGCACAGGATAAAAGGACAGGCGGGGCAGCGAATGAAGATCAGAAGGAGCCGGCAAATGAGCGGTTAGATAAGCGGCAGTCTGAAAGCGTTGCGTCGATCGTGGCGCATGCGAAGGCCATGTCTAAAGAGGGGTATCAGGAGGCGGCGATTTCTTATGTGGACAATGCAAAGGTCGGCTGGGATTATTTTTCGCAAAACCCGTGGGGAACGAAAAAGCGGCGAGAGCTTCTTGCCCAGGCTGCGCTGCGGGAGCTGTATACGTTGACGGGGTATCAGGTAAAGGAGTGCGTTTATACGACGGATGGGCGAAGCCGGTTTATTTTTTGGAAAAGCGAAGAGGAGATTCGAAGGTCGACGGCTTTTTATTCAAGAGATTATGGCTGGACGTTAGCGGGCGATTCCACGCCGCATATGGGGTTTGTAAATGCCAGGCGCGTGTGGTATTCGGATATACAGCAGTTGGATTCCCCGTATCACGACCCGCAATTCCAGGGCCACGGGGCGATACCGGTCTGGTTTCTTACCCACAGCGGCGTGTACCAGGGGGAAAAGATCAAAGGGTTTGACGTGTACGACGTGGAGGATACGGTTTTTTCGCATGTCAAACTGTTGTTTGACGGGGGATATTATGTTGTGGTGGATGATGATGACATAGAGTCTTGCGCGGAAGTTTATGGACCGTATTATGATCAGGCGGGGGAGGACGGGCCGGATTATGGGGCGGACTGTCTTGGACTGCCTAAAAATCGGTGAAAAACGGGCTGAAAAAGAAGCGCATTTTTTTATAATTTTGAAATCGCAAAGGGGCTGCTTTGGCAGTCCTTTTTCTCCTTTTCACAACAAAACAAGGTCTGTTTACAACATGCATATCTGGGAAAAAGAATTTTTACGATATAATAATAGGGAATGTTGTTTTGCCATCCGGCATGGATTGCAAAAAATCTAATAAAGGAGATTGCGCCTATGGAGGACTTTATTGACAGGGCGGATGCCGACGCGCGGGCCGCAAAAGACGCTGTTTGCGTGGCCATCTGCGATGACGAGGAATTTATGCTTGACCTGTTAGAGGAAAAAGTAAAGAATCTGCTCCCTTCTGCGGTAACGGAACGGTTTTCTTCCGGCAGAGAGCTGTTGGAAGGCGGCGCAAAAGCGGACATTTTATTTCTGGACATACAGATGCCGGGGATGGACGGCATGGAAACGGCAAGGCTTTTGCGCAGGCAGTGGAGGGATGCGCTGATCATATTTGTTACGGCAGCGCCTGAGTATGTCTTTGGGGCGTTTGATGTAGGCGCGTTCCATTATTTGGTAAAGCCTTTGTCAGAGGATAAATTTTTCGAGGTTTTTGGAAACGCGGTGCAGGAGATTAAGCGCAGAAAGACGGAAAGTGAAACGCCTGATGGAGAATACATGATGGTGCAGGCAGGGGGAGTCCATACGAAAATACGGTTTCAGGATATTATTTATGCGGAAGTGTTTAACCGCAAAGTCATCATTCATACCATAAACGGCGATACGGAATATTACGGGAAGCTGTCCGATCTGGAGAAAAAAGCTGGAGAGGATTTTTTCAGGCCGCACAGGTCATATCTGATCCATTTTAAATATGTGCTAAGGTACGATGCCATGTCTGTTGTTATGGAAAACGGGACAGCGTTGATCGCAAAGCAAAATTACCCGAAATTTGTCAAACAGTATTTGAAATATAACCAGAGAAAGGGGAGGGAGATTTGGTGAGCCTGGTGGAAATATGTTGGAACATTACGTCTTATATATCAATCATTGCGCAGCTTGCCGCCGCGGGCATATGTCTTGGAATCTTTGTATCGCCTTATATGCCGGGCAAAAGCAAAGCGGTTAAGGCGGGCGTAGTGTATGGCGTGGCAATGACGGTTTTATACATCATGCCGCCGCGGATAGACAATATCCTTGCATATTTTATAGGCGCGTTTACGGCATTTGCGGTGATGTGCGCGCAGGATGGGCGCAATATCAACCAAAAGATATTCTTATCCGTCACGTTCTTTTCGCTGCGCTGGCTGTCCGCTTCTATGGCGGGAATCATAGGCCGTTTTTTTGATATTTTCCTTTTCAACCCGCAGATCGCGGCGAAGATATGGCTGCATTATGGATTGTATGTGGCGGTAAGGATTTTGGAGATACTATTTAGTTTTCTGCTTCTGCTGTTATCTGTACAGGCGGTCAACAGGGCGTATGAAAGCAAGGGCGGATATATGGAAAGAAGGGAGCTTGTGATGCTGACCGTGCCGTCTCTGTCAGGAATAGCCGGTTATGCGATCTTTCATTTTTACCAAATCCAATTCGAAATGACGGGATTTTATGACGCGCTTTGTTTTTTATACTATCTGATATCCGTAATGGCGGTCCTTGTGATAATCATTCTTTTCCAGAACTGGAAAACGTCACTGGAGGAACGGTCTGGGCACGAGCTTTTGGAAAGCCAGATGAATACGATAAAAACGCATATCGGCGAGATTGAAAAGCTGTATGGGGACATTCGCGCCCTGCGTCATGACATGGGAAACCATATTCAGATGATAGAACGCCTGATGGGGACGGAAAACACCGCCGAAGCTTCGGCGTATCTTGGGCGGCTGAAAATAGAGTGGCAGGAACTTACGCCTAAGATCCGGACAGGAAATCCGGTTACGGATATGATCCTTTTAGAAAAGAAGAAAGAAGCGAAGATGCGCGGAATCCGGTTTGAAAGCGACTTTCAGTATCCGGAAAATACAAAACTGGACGCTTTTGACGTTAGCGTGATCTTGTATAACGCGCTGAATAACTGCATGGAGTCGGTAAATGGGGAAAATCCATACATCCGGATTCAGGCGTTCCGCAAGAACAGTGTTTTTATGCTGATCATCAGCAACAGCTTTGAGGGCAAACTTTTTATTAATCCGGCGGACGGATTGCCGTGCACGACAAAAAAAGGCGGCGGGCATGGAATCGGTTTAAAAAATATGCTCAGGGTGGCTAAGAAATATATGGGGGATCTGTCATTTGAGCAAAATG
>CANDMI010000136.1 GCA_947385775.1 uncultured Eubacterium sp.
CCAGCCTTTGAGCTGGTATTTTGTGCCTTTCTTTAACCCGTCCAAAGAAACCGTATCAACAATCGTCACTTTCTTACCTGCAATGATGGATTTATCCCCGATAGCCTTGTCCGCAGCGGTTGTGTGAATCGAAAGCTCCGGCTTGTATTCGCCGGTCAGCGTTCCCAAGTCAATTACAACTTTATTTCTGGATACGACCACATCAAAGGCAGGAATCAGCGTCAATCCTTTGTTGGAATCACAGCGGAGTTCCTCTATCTCGTATGTATCATAGGGCAGCGCACCTTTGCTGTCGTCCGGCTCTGACGTTCCGAACCAGATACCGTCCTCGCTGGATTTTCCGGCATTGGTATTGTTCTTGTGGGAAATCCAGTCAGCGGCAGTAGAAAACTGACCGTTTTTATCGGTTACAATCCTATGACTTTCCCTGTAGTTTTGCTTGAAACGGCACGTCGGAAAGCCGCTTATGTGTGCCAGAACCGATTTTCACGCCCTCAATATCCCCTCGCTTTATCTGGTTGTAAATAGATTGTTCCGCTGATGTCAAATCTACCATTTCCCCGTTATTTACAATGTCAAACTCACGGGAAATCGCACCGTCTATCAGATACCCCTCCGGCGGCGTTGTTTCCTCAAGCCTGTAATGACCGTAGGGGAGTGCGTCAGCGGCAGTTGCAGCGATACCGTCAATCCCTGTATGGATTGTCTTTACCGCTTCATTCTTCTGTCACCCGTTCGGAAGAGCCATTTACCTGCAAATATGCATCGTCCAGAAGATAGCCTTTCGGAGCAGCTTTTTCTTCTACCGTGATTGTGCCAAGCGGCAGACAGATAGAGCCATTTTGCATATAAAAGCTATCGCCGGAAACCTTGTAGGAATTTACTAACTGTGTGATATAGTGGGTTGTGCCGGCGCTGATGGGAGATTGTCGTTTCTTGACGTATTCCAAATTGAGAGCCACGTCATTAATCTGCGCTTCGCTCAACCGTTCCGTGGCGTTCTTGCGTATTTTATTTCCAGATTGGAACGCTGCGCCTAGTTGGATACAATAAGCCGTCTTTTCGTCAGCTTTCAACCACCCCTCTTCTCAAGATTTTTTTCATAATGTTATGATTCTCCTTTCGTTTTGGGTAAAAAATAGACGCTCATTTCTGAAACGCTTTTTCAAGGCTTTCTGCCGCTGTTGTCTTTACAAGGTCGCAGCGGAGCAAAAAGCGCGCACCACTTATGACAATATCCTGCGCCTTGTAAAAGACCCAGAGGTTTGCGACCCGATCCGGTTCTTAAGACAACGGGAGATTGTCCATTTCCAGCGCTTCGGCGAAGGGCTAAATATCGTAAAAGAGCATCTGGACTCCAAAAACTTCTATGCTTTTAATCCAGAGTTCGATATCCGGCAAAAATAAGATGAAAGAAATCGAGTAGGGGGAGAGGCATCTTCCCCTATATTTGTGGAAATATGAAAAAGCAGGATATTTTCGCGTGATAAATCGTTTTATAAGTAGAGAGGAGGGCGGAATACGGGTAAAATACGAAAAAGAGGAAGGGGGCAGCTATGTCAGAACAGGAATTTACAGACATTTATAGGAGACAGGCAGACCGGGTGTATACGATCTGCTGCTTTTACCTGGGAAATCCGACGGATGCGCAGGACGCTGCGCAAAATGTATTTATAAAGCTTTTGGAAAAGCGGGATGGGTTTTGCGACCCGAAGCATGAGGAAGCGTGGCTTTATACCGTGGCGCGCAACCATTGCAGGGATATTTTACGAAGCGGCTGGCGCAAAAAGCGCGTGGACATGCAGATTCCGGATGATATGAAACAAAGCCAGATGGAAAAACAGACACAGGAGTGGGAAGGGGCGTGGCATGAGGAAGGCGGTGGCAGCTTCGCCCAAGCGTTTTCGAAGATTCCGATAAAGCAAAAGGAGGTTTTGTATTTATATTATTATGAAGAATACTCCGTAAAGGAAATTTCAAAGATTTTGCGCCGAAAAGAGAGCACGATACAGTCGCAGCTTGCGGCTGGGCGAAAAAAGCTGAAAAAGCAGTTTACGAAGAAAGGAGCGTCAGATGAAAGAAATGCATAGAAATTCAGTTAAGGACATAAAACAGGAAGAAGATCTTTGCAGTGGGAAAGGGTTGGGCGAAGGGGCGAACGGGCCTGACAAGGAGCCTGCGGATGAAATACGGCTGGCTGTAAAAGCCTATATGGACGGTTTTTTGAATCTGACGGATGAGAAAAAGGAACAGATGCTTGAAAATATCCGCCAAAAGAAGGTGAAAAAGCTTCGCGCGCCGGTGAAAAAGGCGTTTAGCGCGGCGGCGATACTTGCGTGCATTGTGTTTGTCGGAGGGATCGGAGCCAATGCGGCAAGCGGGGGCAAGGTGGTGGAGTCGATTCAAAAGATGTGCGGCATAGAGCCGCAAAGCGTTGAGATCATTGAAAATATGACCCCGGAAGCCCAGGTGTACGCGCCAATCCTTTTGGACTGCGACAGTGAGCGCATCATTTTTGCGACGAGCCGTGGGATCGTGGTATATGGGAGAAAAGAGCAGGGGGTTTTGGCTGTGATCGATCTGCAAAAGATCGGATGCAACTATTTTACGACCGATACCATGGAAACGAAAATCATTGTGGATAAAGATAAGCTTACCGTATTTAATGTGAAACGGGAAGGTTTGCTCCCGCAGGGGGAGTGTTTTTATTACAAGCTGCCGAAAAAGCGGGAAACGAAGGAGGAGATCGTAAATTTAGAGCCGTTTTTAGAGCAAAAGGCAAAGAAAGAGCTTATTTCCGAATGGGAAGAAAAAATGGGGAAGCGCTATGAGGACACGTTTGAGCTGATCACGGAAACGGCGCTGGGCTGGCAGGAAAAAAAGGAGGAGAGTGTGAAATACTCAGAGCAGTCCGTGTCGTGGCTAGAATCCGGCCAAAATATGCGCGCCTGCCTGCTGCTTTGCGAGTCAAAAAAAAGGCAGGAATATAAGCTTTATTCCTGGAGGCAGGATGCAAAAGAAGGGCAGGAGGAAATCTTGTCTTTGAAGTTTTCTAAGGAAGCGTCCAGGCAAAACCAAAAAGCCAATGAGCTGCCACAATTTGTATATTCCGGGAAAAATGAGATCATGAGGGCGGTTTGCGAATACGCAGTGAGAGAGGAGTGGGGGGATATAAGCAAGGCTGATTTAAGAAAGATAGTTGTGGTGCCTGCGCCGGTTATTTTTGGAAAAGTGAAATATGACAATGGAAAAAAGATAAAAGTGTTTGGAAATTTTTGGGCGATGTCCTATTATAAAAATGGGAACACGTTAGAAAACTATGCGGGAGGCGAAATGCCTGCCTGCATCCATTTGAAAAAGGTAAATGGCGGATATAAAGTCATAAAGGTGCAAAGAACCGGGGATGGAGAGCGTTATCAAAAGGGGATTGAAGAATTTTGCAGCGGCCATCCGGAAATTTATCAGAAATTTTTTGATGACAGCGGGTATGAGTTGCGGGATAAGATGCTAAAAAAGATGATGGAGCAGTATGTTTCCGATAATCAGCTGGATATCCGGTATTACCATGATTACGGGTGGGACCCGGTAGAATTAAATGTGGATTAAACGAAACTTTCTTACGCTTTTTAAATCAAAATTTAACGAACATTCAGATCCAGGAAAACGTCGGAATAATATTTTAAAAGCTCCTCGCGTATGCGTTCCCTGTAGGTGAGGATATCGTAAAGCTGGTCTTTTGCGACCTGTATTCTGGCGGCGTTTCCGTAACAACGGACACGAAAATCGAAAAAGCCAAGGGAGCGCAGATAATCCTCCGCAAGCTCCGTATGCGTAAGCTTTTCGGAGGTGATAGGGGTTCCAAAAGGGATACGGGTCGCAAGGCAGGCGTAGGCAGGCTTATGGCAGGTGAATAAGCCCGCTTCCTTTGAAAGGAGGCGGATGTCATTTTTGGTAAGGCCGCATTCTCTTAAAGGGGAGCGGACGAAAAGCTCCTTTACCGCCTGCATTCCCGGACGGTCTGTCTCGTCGTCCGAAGCGTTGGAGCCGTCCAGCAGAAGAAAAAAGCCGTCTTTTCGGGCGGCTTTTTGTATCGTGGATAAGATCAGCTTTTTACAAAAATAACAGCGTTTATTCGTATTGGCGGTGATTTCTTTTATGGAAAGCAGATCTGTCGAAAGGACGCGCAGCCTTACTTGCAGCTCGTCCGCGAAACGAACCGCGTCGTCAAACTCGAATTGCGGCTGAAACGCGGATTTTACAAAATATGCAGAGATCGGAAGAGCACACGTCTGAACTCCAGTCACTACCGAGGAT
>CANDMI010000137.1 GCA_947385775.1 uncultured Eubacterium sp.
AGATCCTCGGTAGTGACTGGAGTTCAGACGTGTGCTCTTCCGATCTTATGTGTTTTCATATCCAAAGTATCACATTTCACAGATCACGGCGGCGTTTTTTGCGTTGTTTTACGTGGCTGTCCCGCTATCCTGCATATATCAGATACGGGATATGGAAAAGGGGGCATATATTGTGTGGCTCGTTTTCCTCTGCTCCTGGGGATGCGACACCTGCGCGTATTGCGTTGGCGTGCGGTTTGGCAGGCATAAAATGTCTCCGGTCTTATCGCCGAAAAAATCCATCGAAGGCGCGGTGGGCGGCATTGTGGGGACGTTTTTACTGACGGCTTTGTACAGCGGCGTTTTCCGTGGGCAGATGGGGATTACGGGGGCGCAGGTATGGAGCCTTTCCGCCATCAGCGCGGCGGGGGGCCTGTTTTCCATGGTGGGCGACCTGTCAGCGTCGGCTATCAAGCGCAATCATGGCGTGAAGGATTACGGGAAGCTGATACCCGGGCACGGAGGGATCTTAGACCGTTTTGACAGCGTGATCTTTACGGCCCCGGCGATTTATTATCTTACGGAATATTTATTATAAGGGAGCGAACATGAAAAAGATAGGGATTTTAGGCTCCACAGGCTCCATCGGGACGCAGACGTTGGAAATTGTAAGGGAGCAGGGGGATATAGAGGTATGCGCGCTTACGGCTGGGAAAAACATTGATCTGCTGGAAAAGCAGATACGGGAATTTTCTCCAAAGCTTGCCTGCGTCTGGAGCGAGGAGGACGCAAAAAAACTGCGGCTTCGCACAAAGGATCTGTCTGTAAAAATAGAAAGCGGCATGGAGGGGCTGATACAGGCCGCCACATACAAAGATATCGAAACGCTGGTAACGGCAGTCGTAGGTATGCTGGGGCTTCGTCCGACGGTGGCTGCGATCCGGGCAAAAAAAAATATCGCGCTTGCCAATAAGGAGACGCTTGTGACAGCCGGGCATCTGATCATACCGCTGGCAAAGGAAAACAGGGTTTCAATTTTGCCGGTTGACAGTGAACACAGCGCGATTTTCCAGTCGTTAAATGGGGAATCCGAAAATAAAATAGATAAAATCCTCTTAACCGCCTCCGGCGGGCCGTTTCGTGGAATGAGCCGTTTGCAGCTGGCGGAAATTTCGCCAAAGGACGCGCTAAAGCACCCAAATTGGAGCATGGGAAAAAAGATCACGATCGATTCCGCGACAATGGTCAATAAAGGGTTAGAGGTCATGGAGGCAAAATGGCTGTTTGGAACGGAACTTGACCGGATACAGGTGGTGGTGCAGCCCCAGTCGGTCATCCATTCCATGGTGCAGTTTGAAGACGGCGGCATTATCGCCCAGCTTGGCGCGCCGGATATGCGCCTGCCGATCCAGTACGCGCTTTACTATCCAAAACGCAGGCCCATGAGCGGGCAGCGGCTGGATTTTTTTGCATTAGGCTCCATTACCTTTGAAAAACCGGATATGGATACGTTCGAAGGGTTAAAGCTTGCCTATGAAGCGGCAAATAAGGGCGGCAACATGCCGACGGTGTTTAACGCGGCAAATGAACGGGCGGTTGCGAAATTTTTAGCAAAAAAAATATCTTTTTTGGAAATTACACAGATTATTAACGAATGTATGTTAGACTGTACGTATATCCATAAGCCGGAGCTTTCGGATATATTAGATACCGAAAAAGAAGTGTATGAAAGGATTGAAAGCAGGTGGTAATTTGAGGATTTTAGTCGCGTTAATTATTTTCAGCATTATTATTTTATTCCATGAGCTGGGGCATTTCCTTTTGGCGAAGCACAACGACGTGAAGGTCAATGAGTTCTGCCTTGGCCTTGGGCCGACCCTGTTTGGCGTCCAAAAAGGGGAAACGAAATATTCGCTAAAGCTGTTTCCGTTTGGCGGAGCCTGTATGATGGAGGGCGAGGACGAGGAAAGCGCGGACGACCGCAGCTTTAACGAAAAGACCGTATTGCAGCGCGCGTCCATCGTTGCGGCAGGCCCGATCTTTAATTTTATTATGGCGTTTGTGTTCTCCCTTATTTTAGTCGGCGCCGCGGGATACGACGAGCCGGTTTTATCCGGCGTAATGGAAGGCTTTCCGGCGCAGGAAGCGGGGATGCAAAAAGGCGATGAGATCGTAAAGCTTGGAAACAAACGGATTCATTTATACCGGGAGGTGTCGATCTATACGCTGTTTCATTCTAACGAAGCGATTGAGATCACCTACAAACGGGGGGGAGAAGAACGAAAGGCCACGCTGATTCCAAAGCTGGATGAAGAAAGCGGCAGAAAGCTCTTTGGCTTACAGGGCTCTTCGGTGCGCACAAAAGGAAATGTGCTCCAAACGCTGCGTTACAGCGTATACGAGGTGAAATACTGGATCTGGTCTACGATCGAAAGCCTGAAGCAACTTGTGACCGGGCGCGTCAGCATCAATAATATTTCCGGGCCTGTGGGGATCGTAAAAACCATCGGCGATACTTATTCCGAAGCAAAATCAGAAGGAGCGTTCCTCGTTTTGCTGAATATGCTCAATATCTGCATTTTACTTTCCGCAAACCTTGGCGTAATGAACCTGCTTCCGATCCCGGCTTTGGATGGCGGGCGGCTGGTGTTTTTGCTGTTGGAAGGGGTGCGCAAAAAACGGTTTGACCCGAATAAGGAAGGGATGCTGAATTTTGTGTTTCTGATCGCGCTGATGGTATTTATGGTTGTGATCATGTTTAACGATATTAGGCAGATATTTTTTTAGGATATATAAATGATGGCTTTTTAGACAGTAATTTGCAGAAGTATATAGATTAGAAAAGCAAAGAAATATGATAGAAATTTATTTATAGAAGGGACATTTAACTATGGAGGAAAATCAGAGCAGGACTAAGACGAGGATCGTTCATATTGGAAACCGTGTAATCGGGGGTGGAAATCCGGTTCTGATCCAGTCTATGACCAATACGCCGACAGAGGATGTGGCGGCTACGGTAGCGCAAATCAAACGGCTTGAGGCTGTCGGGTGTGAGATCGTACGCTGTACGGCGCCGACGATGGAAGCGGCCCGCGCGCTGTCCGAGATCAAAAAGCAAGTGGAGATCCCGGTTGTGGCGGATATCCATTTTGACTATAAGCTTGCGGTTACGGCGATTGAAAACGGGGCGGATAAAATACGCATAAACCCGGGGAACATTGGCTCGCCGCAGCGTGTAAGGGCCGTCGTGGACGCCGCGAAAGAGCGCGGCGTCCCGATCCGGGTAGGGGTCAACAGCGGTTCGTTAGAAAAAGAGCTTTTGGAGAAATATCGTGGGGTCACAGCCGAAGCGCTTGTGGAAAGCGCGTTAGGCCAGGCCAGGTTAATTGAAGATATGGGCTATGACAACCTTGTGATCAGCATCAAATCCTCGGATGTTCGCATGTGCGTGCGCGCCCACGAGCTGATTTCCGGCAAGACCGACCATCCGCTGCATGTAGGAATTACCGAAGCGGGCACGGTAACAAGCGGAAATATTAAATCTGCAATTGGCTTAGGGCTGATCTTATACCAGGGGATCGGAGATACGATACGCGTGTCTTTAACCGGAGATCCGGTGGAAGAGATCAAATCCGCAAAGCTCATTTTAAAAACCCTTGGCTTACGAAAAGGCGGTATTGAAGTCGTTTCCTGCCCGACCTGCGGAAGGACAAAGATCGATTTAATTTCCCTGGCAAATCAAGTTGAGGACTTAGCAAATGAGTTTTCAGATCTGGATATAAAAATCGCGGTTATGGGCTGCGTCGTAAACGGGCCGGGAGAAGCAAGGGAAGCGGATATCGGCATTGCGGGCGGCAACGGGGAAGGGCTGTTGTTCCAGCGCGGCGAGATTATAAAAAAAGTACCGGAGGATCAACTGTTAGCGGAACTAAAAGAAAAACTGCTGCATTGGAAGGATGGGGAATAAAAAGTGGGGGCGGAGTAGATTACAATGGAAAGAAGCTTTTTTCAGGTTTTTCCTGTGCTGCAAGTGGAGACGGAGCTAAAGCGCCAGCTTTCCGATACTACGGTGCGCAGGGTCGTTTCCAATAAAGACCGCACAAGGCTGCGCATTTATCTGGATGGGACAAGGCTGATCCCCAAAAAGCATATTTTCAAGCTGGAGCGCAACATCAAAAAGCAGCTTTTCCCGCAGCAGGAGCTTAGCGTCAAGATCATAGAGCATTATCAGCTTTCGGCGCAGTATACGCCGAAAACGCTGATGGATATTTATAAAGACAGTATACTGGAAGAAATGA
>CANDMI010000138.1 GCA_947385775.1 uncultured Eubacterium sp.
TGGAAAAGAATCTTACCATGATGACGTTTAAATCTTCTTCAAAGTATGCCAAGGCATGTGTATTGTCTAGCATCTGGATATTTTTCAGTTTATAACATCTTGAGTCCGGTTCATCCATGTAGCTTGTAAGATCGTTTTCTATCTTGTAATAAAATTCTGTCTCATTGTTAAATTCAATTATACGGACTGCGTTGTTTATTTTTGCCATGTTAGTTTTTCTTCCTTTCGTTATGATATTAAATGCTTCTAAATTTGGAAATATTAATGTAGGATATCGATGAGATAATCCTATTCTATAATTTATATATTCAGTTATTTGTTGCACTAACAATGATGATAGGGATTCTACAATATATTTTTTTGTTTACTTTCCCAAAATATTTGAGTAGGGGCAGTTTTTCATTTCCGCTTTGATTTTTTTAAAAGCTTTATTGGTTGACAGTTTCCCTTCATCCCAATCCGCAAAATCTTTTGGAGTGAGGGAAGAGCGGTTGTCAGAGATGTATTTTTCTTTCTCATATTGCTTGCCGGAACCAATTCCTAGTTTAGTGGCTACTATGTCTCTAGTTTGTCCTTTAGGGTCAGGAAAATTTTCCTTACCTTTGCCACCATCGGACATTCTCTCCTTTGCTTTTAAACTTTCAATCCGTTCCAGCCGCCTCGCATAATCAATCCGTTCCGATTTTATGTCTGTGGTACTGGAAACATTTCCATCACCGCCAAATAGAGAAAATGCATTTTTAAATATATAGTGAATAAATATTAGACCACTCTGGACTAATTCATAATTTGTAATGTACCATCATGGTACAAACTCTTTCCCACTTCCGTGAAAAACTTACCCTTTATAAGCGATTGGTTTAAACCCAATGCTATAGTTTTTCGTTTTAAAGTGAAATATATAGTTACACTCATTTGTGCTTATACTTCCCGTACCTACAGGTACACACCGTTATCTGTAAGCACAAAAATAAAAGCACTGCCAACTGTATTTCTACAATCGGAAGTGCTTTTATGCTAATGTTTAAATTATTGGATTATTTCAAAATGCCGCAATGTCTCTTCTACAGCTTTGCTTTTTTCAGGTGTAATCTTCTCTTTTCTGTAATTTGTACCTTCTTTCTTATTATAATCTCCCACATTAAGTCCTAAAGAACGTTTTATTTCTGCTATAGTGGTACTATGCACATTAAGATTGTAATTTTCTTTTATATAGTCCATAATCATTTTATAAGTTACTTTCACTTTTGGCTTATATTCTGACACAATCGTATCATAATCCATTGTGACCTCAATATATGATGTAGGTTTTTCGTGGGTTAATAAGACAACAGTCTCAACATGAATAGTCCCCGGAAATAAATCCACACACCAACATTCCTCCACCTCATATCCACTCTCCTGCAATACCCCAAGATCCCTCGCCAGGCTTGTTGGCTTGCAGGAAATGTAGATCATCCGCTCCACGCCAAAATCAATGATCTTTTTTAGAGCCTTTGGATGAATGCCTTCCCGCGGTGGGTCCAGGATTAGGAAATCCGGTTTTAATGGGATTTCGTCGAGTGCTTTTAGCACATCTGCGGCGATAAATTTGCAGTTTGTAAGTCCGTTTAAGGCCGCGTTTTCCCGTGCCGCGGTTACGGCTTCTTCTACGATCTCCACCCCGATGACCTGGTGCGCGGCAGGGGCTACAAGTTGGGCGATGGTTCCGGTGCCGCAGTATAAGTCAAAAATAACCTGGTTTGACTCGGATTTTGTGCGGAATAGCATGTCACGCACCGTATCGTATAAAATTTCAGCGCCAAGCGAATTTGTCTGGAAAAAGGAAAACGGGGTGATTTTAAACTTTAATCCAAGCAGCTTTTCATAAAAATAATCCTGTCCGAATAAAATCTGTGTGCCTTCGTCCTTTATAACATCCGCTAGGTTGTCGTTTTTTGTGTGCAGGACGCCAACAATTGTCCCAGAAAGTGGAATGCGCAGCAAAGCTTTACAAAAGCCGTTTAAAAGGATTGGCTCAGGGATCGGGCTACAGCTTTGAGTTGTGGTGACAAGGTCGATCAGTATCTCGCCTGTATTTGCGGCCTTGCGGACTAATAAATGCCTTAAATAGCCAATGTGCGTGTTTTTTTTCAGATAATTGGCATTTGTGTTAGAAAAATATAGCAGCGCAGCCGATAAAATCTGATTGAAATCGGAGTGCACAATCTGGCAATGATCGGTTGTAACCAGATCATAAAAGCTGTTTCGTTTGTGCAGCCCAAGAGCCAGAGGGCCGTTTAAATACTCGTCTCCAAAAGAATATTCCATTTTGTTGCGGTATCCAAACTGTTTTGGGCTTGGCTTTATCCCAAAAAACCAAGGAAGATCTGTGTCTGGCGTTATCTGTCCGGGTAAGTTTTTGGTTGGATTCACGATCGGGCAAAGAAGCTCTTTGACCTGGTTTTGCTTTATTATTAGCTGCTGCTCATAGCCAAGGGTCTGATAGGAGCACCCGCCGCAGCTTCCGGCATGGATGCAGACGGGTTTTTCAAGCTCCAGACTGGAAGGCTCTATTACCTCAAGCAGCTGCCCTTCCCATTTCCCTTTCCGGCGTTTTTTTGCCATAAGGCGTATTTTCTGCCCGGGAATACAATGTTTTACAATGATCTTTTCTCCATCCTGTAAATGCAAAATACCTTTATTTGGAAATTCCACTTTCTCAACAATGCTTTCTACAATCTGTCCTTTTTTCATAATTTCTCCATTCCTGTCATACGAGTGCGGTCGATCACAATATTCATTATAGAGTATACTGGCAAAACGCAGCTGTGTAAAGGCGCTTATTTCGAAAATGCGGTTTAAACAGAATTTGATGAAAAAAGGAAATTATCTATTGATTTTATAGCGGAAAATCTTCTTATAAGCCCCCGTAAATGTTTATAACCTCTTGCAGGAATGGCTTAAAATCAAGGTTTTTCGCTTATCCTTTTTTATCATGCCATATCCCCGTATAAGTTGGTTTTGTAAGACCGGGCGCCATTTTAGCGCTACAAATTATAGGAGGACGACATGAAAAACGAACTTTTAGATAGGGGTATTAAACTTGCGTCCGGCGAAATCAGCAAGGATAAGATAAACCTTGTAGCCGGGGCAGTCACGCAGCCATTCGCGGAAATGGTATGGGTGACGACAGGCGGCGACATGGAAACCATAAACCGCCTTACGGACATTCTTGTTACCATGAACACCCCCGCCGATCGGGGGAAGCTGTTCAAAATCATAAAAATGCTCTACGGGCTTATGGGCTTGCTTTTTTCGCAGGAAGCCGAGCCTATGGACGCCGACACCGCCGTTTTGGAATATTTCATTTTTTTCTTTACGGCAGACTTTGGCGAAGCCATGCAGGACATAATCGCAGACGAAAAAGAATAATGAGTGACCCGCACAGTGGCGTTTCCGCTTCCCACAAACGGGAGGACAGGGACGCCGCTTTTCTTACTTTATAGGAAATGCCGACTTTTGAGGCACAAAAGAAACATATGTTCGTCGAACGTATGTTGGATAAAACTGTGTTTTAGGGACACAAAACAGACGGTCAGGGGTTTAGAAGATATAAAAGCCTTCTTCTCCAAAACCGTCATCAAATGGGTCATCTTCATTTAAGAAATAATCCATATCGAGAAGGTCATCCTCGCTCATGCGGCGAATGTCCCCGGATGTCATGCCTTCGGGTGGATTATCCATATATTTTTTGCGTAGTTTCTCTGCGTTTGGGTTCATAAGCAATGCCATTAACTTTAGAGAAAACTTTCAAAAAACTACAATTAGAACCGGAAAACAGCTTAACTTAATATTGCAGCAATAGATTTTTCGAATTAAACTATGGAAATTAATTGACAGAGCGGGGAAAATAGGGATTTTTCTATTTAAATCTTTAATTGCATTTGCTATGAGGGCATGACAAAAAGACTGATTAAACTTCTTTTATAAATCAGTTGAATCAGCCTGGGAACAGGTGTATATTAATTATGTATTATTTTTTTGTTGCTAACTGCGGTAACAGAAGCTCATGGGGATTTTGAGCCTTTTCTGTCGCGGGAAGGTTCTGCCTGGTCTGGCCGCTTCAATGTTTCCGGCAATCAGGCTCTCCGCATCCATGACGGTTTTTCCGTCATGGATGCGGAGAAAATTCCTGCACGTCTTGACAGCTTCTGAATCATTCACCTGACACTCATATTTCCT
>CANDMI010000139.1 GCA_947385775.1 uncultured Eubacterium sp.
CCTATGTGCCAGGCATTGCTTGAGATCATGGAGCCGGAAATTAATAAAATCAAAGCAGAAATAAAAGAGGATGATATTACATGCGCAATCAAAAGCTTTCGGGATTTGGGAGCCAATGACAGCCAGATAAAAGAAGCGCTAATGAAAAACTATCGCCTATCTTCCGTTGAAGCGGAAAAATACTTGTAAATCAGAACATGCTTTGCCAGAATGTAAAAAGAAAATCTAAGGCTCCTAAACAATAAAAACAGTGCGGTTTACAGAAATACAAAACCACACTGTTTTTTAATCATCGGTATAAAATTGGTTTTAATCAAAGTTTCAACAATTAATCACGATTAATCACAATTTATCCATATCTAAAAATCTATCCCATGTTCGTCATTCCCATTATCCCGTAAGTAAGGAAAGCACACCCTCTCTGCTATGGTTTGTAAAGCTTGGGCTTTGGGATGTCGCTTCCATGATCGCTTTTACCAGATCCTCTCCCGATTTGCAGTTTGCAATGCCAATCTCAAGGCGCTGGATAGCTTCCGTCTAACGATTTAAAATTTGGATCAAACATTTTCAGAAGTCCATATGGAACCATATTTGTCAGCTCAACTGGAATGCCATGTATTGTCCGCCGCAAATTGAAATTGGCTGCTTAGCTTATTTACAGGCCAGATATTGTCTTTTCCAATAACCTCGGTAAGCCCATAATTGTTGCCGGTTATCTTGCGTAAAAAGCTCTCTGACACGATCAAATCCAAATACATCGATATCATTAAACTTGGTGTCCGACGCCCGGTTAATACGATTTCACATGAAACCTATTCCGATTCGATCGCCTGAAACGCGACTTTCTCCCCAATCCCCGAAGAACAGTGCATCGAAAGATCCGTCATGATAAAAATCGCCTCCGTATCGTCTAAGGATTCCACCAGCTTCATCCCATCCTTTAGCCCAAGCGCAAAGCAGGCGGTGCTTAGCCCGTCCCCGTCTACCGAATTGTCGCATATGATCGAAACGCTGCAAATGCCATTGTCATAAGGGTAGCCTGTCCGCGTGTCTAAAATATGATGGTAAAGCGCGCCGTTTAATTCAAAATACCGTTCATAGGTGCCGGATGTGACGACGGTCTGGTCTTTGATCTTTAAGGAAGCGATCGCTGCGCCTGTTTTATCAAAGGGCTTTTGGATGCCTATGGTATAGGCGCTGCCGTCCTGCTTTTCCCCAATTGCCAAGACATTGCCGCCTAAATTAATAAGCCCGCTTTCGATACCGCAGGATAGCAGGTATCCTTTCATTTTGTCCGCGATATATCCTTTTGCGATGCCGCCAAGGTCAATCGCGGCGTCCCTGTCTGCCAAAGACACTTTTTCTCCATTTATGTTTACCGACCGATAATCAATCGTGGAAACCGCTTCGGCAAGCTTTTTTTTGTCCGGCAGGGAGGGGGATTTTGCATGAAAATCCCAAAGGCTTGTCAGCTTTCCTATGGTAAGGTCAAATTTTCCGCCGCTAAGCTTCGAATAAGTCAGTCCCAGCTTTATAAGCTCTATGGTTTCTTTATGCACTAAAACCTGCTTTCCGGCGGCATGGTTGATCTTTGAGATATCACTGTCCGCTATTTTTGCGCTGAAATATCCTTCATACATACGGGCCAGTTCAAAACAATGCTCTAATTCTTCTGTTTTTTGGCTGTCATAAAGCGTGATCGATATGATCGTATCGAAAAAAAAGCCGGATTTTTGAATTGTATCGCTTCGCTTGCACCCAGACAGCCCCGCCGCAAACAGCAGGCAGACAGCCGTCAGCAAAAATGGCAACGTTTTTTTGTATTTCATAATGGACGCTCCTGTTGATTTCATTGTTTTTGACACAACGTCTAGTTTAAACCAGGTTTTGTCGGATGGCAACAGAAATATGAAAAAAAGAAGGCTTTCTGGTTGTTTTTTAAAAAAGATATGATAAAATAGGAAACAGTTCACGAAAATGGCGCATGCGCGTAACGGCAGCCGCCAGAAAGGGGTTTTTATGAACGAATTAAAAATATCTCGCATTAACGAATTATACCATAAATCAAAAGCGCAGGGGCTGACGGAAGAGGAAAAAAAGGAGCAGGACGCGCTTCGAAAAGAATATTTAGCGGCGATCCGAGGCAATATCCGAAGTCAGCTAAACCAGATTGATTTAAAAATGGAAGACGGCACGATCGTAAACCTTGGCGAAAAATATGGACAAAAAGCAGATCCGAAAACAATATAAAACAAAGCGGGACGAGGTATCAGGCTTGGCTGCAAAGGAATGCTCCATGCGGCTGTCTTTCCATATTTTACGCTGGAGGCTTTACCAGAAGGCGGGGCGGATTTATTTTTATTATCCCTTAGGAAATGAAATTTCACTGATCCAGGTTATCACAGACGCGCTCGCAAACGGAAAGCGGCTGGCATTTCCAAAGGTAAACGGCGATCAGATGCGTTTTTATGAAATAAATAGCCTGGGTCAATTATCCGAAGGCTGTTTTCATGTTATGGAGCCGCGGATCGGACAGGGGGAATTTCCAAAGCCCGCGGACTGGGAGGACGCGCTTTGCTTTGTGCCGGGAGTCGCTTTTGATAAAACAGGCGCGCGCCTTGGATACGGCAAAGGGTATTATGACCGTTATTTTGCAAAAAAAAGCGGGTGCAGGCTTGCCGGCTGCGCCTATCAATGCCAGGTCGCAGATGCGCTTATGGCGGATAGCTGGGATATTCGGATGGATTATCTGATCACAGAAAACGGGATCGTCCAAACGTCCAAATAGCTTGTAAATATAAAAAGTATAGGATAGAAAAGGAAAAATTCAAGGGGAATGTGTCGTGAAATGGATCAGGATAAATTTAAATTAGAAAAATCATTTGATGAAAGTACATTCGATGAAAAAACATATGATAAACGAACTTTTGATGAACGAATATTCAATTTCGATAAAATCACGAATAAAATAGATAAAACCGCAGCGCCGCCTACGGAAGAACCGCAGCGCCAGTATTATTTTATCGCAAAATGCCAGGAATGGGCGTTAAGATTTAAAGATAAAAACGCACGCGCGCCACGCTTTTTTGTCCAGACCTTCGGCTGTCAGATGAACGCCAGGGATTCGGAGAAGATTGTGGGCATTTTGCGTCTGGCAGGGCTGGAAGAGGCAGACGAAGAGAATGCGGATTTCGTCCTTTACAATACCTGCACTGTGCGTGAAAATGCGAATAACAAGGTGTTTGGCAGGCTTGGGTATTTAAAGAGGTTAAAGCGGCAAAATAAGGATCTGCGCATCGCGCTTTGCGGCTGCATGATGCAGGAGCAATCCGTCCTTGAGAAGCTAAAGCTCCACTATCCGTTTGTCGACCTTGTGTTTGGCACTTATAATATTTATAAATTTGCGGAATTGTTCGCGCAGCTTTGCAGCGAAAACGAAAAAAAGACGATCGTAGACGTATGGGAGGAGCATGGGCAAATCGTAGAGGAGCTTCCGGTAGAGCGGAAGTACCCGTTTAAATCCGGCGTAAACATTATGTTTGGCTGTAACAATTTTTGCAGCTACTGCATTGTCCCTTATGTGCGCGGCAGGGAGCGCAGCAGAAGTGCGGAGGATATTTTAAACGAGATAAAAACGCTTGCAAAAGACGGCGTGTCCGAGGTCATGCTCCTTGGACAAAATGTCAATTCCTATGGAAAGACGCTAAAAGAGCCGGTTACCTTTGCTAAGCTGCTAAAAGAGGTCGACCAGATTGACGGCATTCGCCGCATCCGTTTTATGACCTCCCATCCAAAGGATTTATCGGACGAGCTGATCCTAGCTATGAAAAACTCCCAAAAAGTCTGCCGTCACCTGCATTTGCCGTTGCAGTCTGGCAGTTCGCGCATTTTAGAGCGTATGAACCGCAAATATGACAAAGAAGGTTATTTAAAGCTTGTAGAAAAAATCCGTGAAGCGATCCCGGACATTTCCCTAGATCGGAAGAGCACACGTCTGAACTCCAGTCACTACCGAGGATCT
>CANDMI010000140.1 GCA_947385775.1 uncultured Eubacterium sp.
CTCCGCCGGCGGCTTCCAGTCATTTCTGCCAGCCATTGTATTTTTGGTTGCCTGCTTTTTGTCCTTTTCCACCGGAACAAGCTGGGGCACGTTTAGCATTTTAATCCCGATCACTCTTGGGGTGTTCCCGCTGACGAACCCGCTTGGAGTTGTCTGCGTAAGCGCATGTATGGCAGGCGCGGTCTGCGGCGACCATTGCTCGCCGATTTCAGACACTACGATCATGGCAAGCGCCGGGGCGCAATGCGACCATGTGACGCACGTCTCCACACAGCTGCCTTACGCCCTGACGGTGGCTGGCGTAAGCTTTGTATCCTACATCATAGCAGGGCTTTTGCCAAACGCGTTTATCGCGCTGCCTGTGGCGGTTGCGCTGATGGTGGTTACATTATTTGTGATACGCAGTATTTTAAAGAAATCATAAAACAAACGGCTCTGTCATGAAAAAACTTGCCTGACAGAGCCGAAATCTTTCTAGAGCGTGTTTGAAAAATGCTTTCTGACAGATGTATTCCACAATTTGTGGGAGATTTGTGCCAAATGAAGGGCGCATAGTGGGCTACCTACCCCGTACGTAGGGTATGTTACGGGCGGTCGCTTTAGGAACCGCCCGTTTTATGATTATACAAAAACATCGCCAACGAAGCCGCAATCACAATCCCATACCCGACAAAGCTGTACACATCCGGTATTTCTCCAAAAAAACAAAATCCCAGCACAGCCGCAAATATGATCTGCGAATAGTCGTAAATGGAAATCTTTTTCGCGGGCGCATACGTATAGGCCGCGGTAATGGAAAACTGCCCGCCTGCCGCGCATAAGCCCGTCATGAAAAGCGCCGCCGTCTGCCTAACGGTCATCGGCGCAAACTGCGCTACGATCCATGGCGTTACGATCAGGCAGGAAAACAGCGAAAAATAAAATACGATGACAGGGCCGCTTACCCCCATCGTGCCAAGCCTGCGCACCATCGTATAAGCAAGCCCCGCGCCCAGCCCGCCGCATACCCCGATCAGCGCCGGCAAAAACTGCGCGCCGGCAAAACCGGGCTTAACGATAAACAGACATCCGCCAAACGCCGCAAATATACAGGCCGCTTGAAACGGCATTATTTTTTCTTTTAACAAAAGCCAGGAAAAGACCACCGCAAAAAAAGGCGACAGCTTGTTTAAAATCGAAGCGTCCGCAACGAGCAAATGGTCTACGGCATAAAAATTACAAAGGATGCCCACTGTCCCAAAAATACAGCGAAGCGCAAGCGGAAGCCTTGCATCTTTCTGAACGCGCAGGGAGATCGGCTCTTTACTCCGCATACTTTTTACAATGATCGCCCCGGCGAAAAATGCGGCCACTAGATTTCGGAAAAAGCTTTTTTGGATGGACGGAAGATCTCCCGCCAGCCGGATGCAGACATTCATGCATGCAAAGCAAAACGCGGACAGGATAATGCACAAAACTCCGCGCACATAACGCTCCTGTTTTTGGCTATGCATGATCTTCCCCCATCTCCAGCGCCATCTCATGCCACTGTTCTCCGCCCCAAGTGGAATTGGCGATGCCATGGTCTTTAAATCCAAATTTTAAATACATTGCGACTTTTTCAGGCAGGCAGGTAAGCGTAAGCGTCGTACGATCATTTTCCCGCTCACGCATCTGATAGCGGCGCACCAGCTCCCTTGCAAGCCCTTTCCCGCGATATTTCCCGCGCACATCCAGCCCAAGCAGCATTACATTTTTCCCATCCGGATCATACAGGCTTATATCCGTAAAAAATTCATCCCGAAACGCTTCCTCGTTCGTTGAAATCCCATTCAAAAATCCCGCGATCTCCCCGTTTTCCCGATCGACCGCCACCAAAAATAAATCTGCCGCCGCCGCAATCCGCTCCCATATCGACTTTGGCGTGCATGCTTCGTGTGGCGGAAAGCACTCCTTTTCAATTTCAGCCGCCTGACCCGCTTCCTCTAATCGGATACTGCGAAATTCAAATTTCTCCATCTTTTTCCCTCCTGATCATTTTTAACGGCTACTTGATCCGCAATAGCCTCCACCCATTATAACAGCCTTGCATCCTCTTTACAACCGAAATAATTTAGGGTAGGAAAATCCAAAAAAGTGTGCTAGAATAAATTGGTAATCTATCAACGCTTATACAGGAGGTAATCGAATGTCAGATTTTAATATGAACACATGTGAAGAATGTCTGGATGTCACAGTCCGTCCAGATGGAGTGGATGACAGCGGGAATTATAAGTTTGTATGCAAGCTTGAACATACAGGCCACCAGTCCTATGAACAATCGTTTGGAATATATTTTTCTACGCACATTTCCGTCGTAGAAGCGCCTGGGGATATCGAAACGGAAGCAAACGGCAACCATCTGTTAGTAAAACGCATGAACCAGATGAACGATAACGGGCTTGTAGAGGTATGGATCAAATTGTCCGCGGACACACAGCCAGAGGTGACCGGCATCACCGACATTACCTGCATTCCAGATGAAAACGCCCAGCCTACGCCGGTACTTGGGCCAGTCGCCAAAACCATCCGCGCAAGAAGGAGCACAAGAAAATATAAACCGGACGCGCTTCCAAAAACGGTCATCGACCAGATCGTTCAGGCCGGAACATACGCCGCAAGCGGCATGAACCGCCAGTCCTCAATCATTATCGCCGTAACCGACAAAAAGACAAGGGACAAGCTTTCCGCCATGAACGCCAAAATTATGGGCGAACCAGACAGCGACCCATTTTACGGCGCGCCGGCAGTGTTGATCGTGCTGGCAAATAAGGATATGCCGACCTATATTTACGACGGCAGCCTTGTAATGGGCAATATGATGCTTGCCGCGGAGGAACTGCGCATCGGAAGCTGCTGGGTTCACCGCGCAAAGGAAGAATTTGAATCCGAAGAAGGGAAAAACATTTTAAAATCCCTAGGCATCGAGGGCAACTACGAGGGCATCGGACATTTGATCCTTGGATACGTGGACGGCGAAAAAGAGCCAGCCGCGCCAAGGAAGGATGATTATGTATACTATGTGGAATAAAGAATAAGAGATAAGAAAAACGGCATAGCTTGTGGGGCTATGCCGTTTTCGTGGCATCCAATGTTCAAACATTAATAATCTATATCGATCTGTAATTTTTTATATAGAAATTCTTTATTATACCTTTCAATCCAAAACAGCATATCCGCAAAGTTCAGTATATCAAATTCATTTCCACACAGATCATTTAACGCCAGAGTTTTAATCCTTCCCTGCACATAGGAATCATGCCCAGGGTTTGTTTTTGGAAAGACAAACGTAGACTGCCTTTTCAGCTCTTCATAGCAGTCCATCCTGCCATCACGCTCAAAATCTGACATCAAAAACAAGTACAGGACATATATTGCCGCCAAAAAAGCCACTTCATAATTGGCGTAGACAATTTTTACCGGCATCTCTTCTTCGAGTATTTCAAAATTCAAAATACGCACGTCCAATAACGCCCCTGTAATGCAGGCACAGATTTTATGCCCATCAATTTTATTTTCCTCGTCTTTTCCCGTGTCAAAATATCTTTTGCGCACGATACGCCTTACTTTTTCATATTCCTCATATGCCTTTTTTCGCATGTCATCCGATAGATCCATACGGACGGAATATTTCTCCCGTAAAGCAGAAGGAATCTCCTCAAATACATCCGCAGCGGCTTTTGCGATGCCCTGCTTCCAGATATATTGAAACGTATCCATCGTCATTTAATAATCACCCACGCTTACTTTAAATTCAGAAACAAAATTTTTATCAGACAGCCGTTTCACTTTATCCTCAACGCTTTCACTCGTATTTTTCAATTTGAATTTCGCCAGCATACGAAACGCCACTTCCCGGTAATTCGT
>CANDMI010000141.1 GCA_947385775.1 uncultured Eubacterium sp.
GCAAAGCCATATTCAGTCTTGGATTGAAAAGGTTCAAAAACTGTAAACTGCTGATTAAAATATACAAAGCCGTTTAATACGTTTCCAAATCCCCATACTCCGGAAAACGCGATAAACGCCAGCGTATACCAGTTCATTTTTTTAGAATCGCTCATTCTGTTTCCTCCCTTTGTAACCCTTTTCATTTTCTTTCTTTTCAGGTTTGCGATACCGCCTGTTTGTCAGCGCGCTCTCCTCCCGTATCGCAATACATGAACTAATATAACATAACCGTCCGCTGTTTTCAACAATAATTTTCATTATCTCATATGATTTTTATATAATAGTTACAAATGAAAATCAATCCTCTTCTTCTGGATAACGTATGCCCCATTCCTTTCTGATCCGGGTCATCATGGACATGACATCAAAGGACAGGTCCAGATGCATCTGGTTTTTTTGGCTTGATACGGAGCGCTCCATATCGCAGATTTCATATCGAAGCGCGTCCTTCCCGCTGCCGCATGAAATCGTTTTGCTCCCATTTCCATCTGCGG
Organism: uncultured Eubacterium sp.; assembly: GCA_947385775.1. Lineage (GTDB taxonomy): Bacteria > Bacillota > Clostridia > Lachnospirales > Lachnospiraceae > Eubacterium_J. Next base: position 537 of record CANDMI010000141.1, read on the forward strand.
CTGTAAACACCGCCGTTTCCGCCCTTGGGAAATCATATATTTCAATATACCCTTTTTCAAACGAAAGCATTCCTCTTTTTGGCTGTTTTGCATGTAAAGAGATCGCCGCCACCGCCATCTCGCAGGCGGCATTCATAAACAATATCCCGGCCTGCTCATCCACGCCGCTTGGCGCGGCCTTTACCTGGGATAATATTCGATCCGGCGTTTCTGACATAAACCAGCGGATAAAAGAAAGCGCGTATACGCCGATATCAAGCATCGCCCCGCCCGCGTAAGCCGGATTGAAAAAACGGTTTTCCATATCGTATTCTTTATAGCTTCCAAAATTCATCTGGATCATTTTTAACTTGCCAAACTCGCCGCCGCGCGCCATTTCACGCAATTTTTGATAAAGCGGCATATGATAGATTGTCATGGCTTCCGCCAAGATTACATGGTTTTCCTCCGCCAGCCGCTTTGCCTGCAAAAGCTCTTTGGAATTTAAGGTTATGGATTTTTCGCAAAGCGCATGCTTTTTTTGCCTGATGGCTTCTATTAAGTATTGGATATGCGTATTATGGGGCGTCGCGATATAAACGATATCCACATTTTCATCATTCAAAAGCTCTCTTGCGTCCTGATACACGTTTGCGATCTGATATTTTTTAGCAAATTCAGCCGCTTTTTCATAAGTCCTGTTTGCTACGCCGTAAATGGCTTTCCCTTCTTTTTCCATCGCCTGCGCAAATTCATGCGCGATCGCGCCGCAGCCCAAAACCGCCCATCGATAAGTTTCCATCATTTTCTCCTCCTTTAATGAAAGATTTCATCAATATATAGACAACACAACCAAAATATGATATCATTTTAACATAAAAACAGTCATTTTTCACTATAAATAGAAAAGAAAAAGGAGCGAAAGTTACCGTTTGGTTTTAGGCTTTCCTGCAACGGAATCCATGCTCCTGTCAGAGGCGATCTTATGGAAAATTATATCTTTCTTCAAACTATGGGCAGAGGCCGCCACCCGGAAGGCGCGGGTATCGAAGACAGTTCTTACTGTATTTTTGTTGCCCTGATCAAGGAGCCGGTTTTACGACAGCGTATTTTCGGAGATGAAAATTGTCTGACCTTAGAGCTTAATTATTGGGATGAAAATTTACAAGGCGACCTTCGCCTTTGCCAGGCTGGGACAAATCTTGTGCTGGAAGAATCCGCGACAGGCTTATTCCAGGAATATCTTGCGGGCAAAGAGATCAAATACATAGGCCAGGCTTTTATGCACGCCCTTTTGTTTAAAATCGCAAATTTAAGTGAATTGGTGGAATACAGCCTTGGCGATATGAAAACGCTGGAAGATTCTTTAGACAACCGCATTGACAACAGCGGCACTTACCAGATCTTAGACTTCAGGCGCCGTTACACCGAATACGGCAACCAGATCATCGCCTTAAAAGAGATCATCGCCCGCATTGACAAGGGCTATTACCCGATGCAGATGCAAAACAGCTATGTGCTGCAAGGACAGGTGGCGTTAGATTTTCGTTTTTTGGAAGAACGCTATGAACTGAACAAAAATACGATCATCAAAGACTTAGACACTTACACTTCTATCGTAAGCAACAATATTAGCCGAAACACCAGGCTTTTGACGCTTGTTTCCCTTGGCGCCGTGGCATTGAATTTTATGTTCGGAAGCTTATTGGCCGTAAATCCGGTTATCGGCATTACAGGAGGCGTGCTGATCGGCGGTGTGACTGCCGGGGCGGCGGTTTTCTACCGCACGAAAGATAGGCATTTTACACAGATCAGCGACCCGGTCGTACCGGAAGCGCTGGAGGACAAAGCGGCGGATAAACTTGCGGGGATTGAAAGCGGAGACGGGATGGCGGCAAGGGCTGAGCGCTGACAGAACAATTATATTTATATATCATATTTATATGTCCTATAATTCCCCAGTCAGTAAGGAACTGTTAAGAAATAACTTGTGATATTGCTTAGCGGTTCCTAAGTCTATCAATCTATAAAAGGCTGCGCTTGACGGGAGCAGATACGGCAAGTCATGCAACAAGCAGCCTCTCTTTCATAATTGTATTGTAAAAATCACTGTCTTTGTTAATTTCACTGATTTCAAAAACATCCACATTTTTTTCAATATACCGCGCAGATCTTCAGCTAACGCAAAAATCATGGTAAGTTTGAAATCTTTTCCGCCAAATACTAAAAAATCCAGATCGCTGTCCTCATCAGCTTCTCCTCTTGCATAAGAGCCAAATAAATACACCGCTTTTACCCCATATTTCTCAGCTACCGGCTTAACCAGCCTTACAATATCTTCTATTGTGAATACGCCGCCACTCATTTTACTAAGTCCTTTCCATGCTAAATTTGCACCGATTCATGTATCTTGTTTTTTATACGCAAGCTTGCTTCTACGTGCATGATCCAATGTCTTGAAAATGGCATTTGTATTAACCCCCGAATATCTTTACCGCACCAATAATCAATAAGCCAACTTGCATTTTCATCATTGCTTACAACGTTTAATAATTTTAAATGTTCTTTTCTTTCTGCTGATATTTTCTTTTTCAATTCATCATAGGATAAACGGTTGATCATCTTCTCCGTGCTGTCCTTTACTTCAAAAATATAGGAATAAAGTTCTTTCAAGTTAAGGCGTTTTGAAAAATCTGAAATCTGCCCTTTTACAAGCTCATTTCCTGTTGTAATTATAGGCGAATGGATTCGTTCCTGATAATTGCCCGAAAAAAACACTTGCTCGTTTTCGTTTATCAAAGTGTGTGCAACTATATCTTCAATACGAAAAATATGCCAAATCGAATATGCGATCGTTTTATTATGATAACCATCTACATTTATAAATGGAATTGCGTCAAAATCTTCTCTGCTTAGTTCCTCATAAAATGATGTTAAGATTTCCATTAGCTGATTTCGCAACTCAAATAATGTGCCAATACCTGCTTCATAGGTATCTTTCTTTTTGATCTGTGTTTGCATTGTTTTATTCAGTTGTGACCATACCTTATTCATAATCAAATATCCCCCGGCAATCGAGATTTGTACTGCTAACAGAATATCACACTCATACTCATATTTCTATCGATTTTTCATGAAATTTCTTTCTCCCTCCGCTTAGACGTTTATTTTTTACGGGGTGGGGAGTTACCGTGTAAATGATAAATAACAGGGCGTTATCCGGCAGTTAGGTTTTAGGATATTTTGAAGGTTTATGCTACCCGGACGCTGGAAGCAAGCCGGGGGCCTGTCCGGATGTTCCGGC
>CANDMI010000142.1 GCA_947385775.1 uncultured Eubacterium sp.
CTCATTCATGCAAGCATGATTCGCCCATCTTACAGCCGATGGCTGAACTGTTACCGTACCACGCAACAGTTCAGCCCGCGCCATTCGCAAAGGCGCCTGCGGCGCTTTCCCGCTGCTTTGCAGCTAACTTTGCTCATAATCGGGCGCTCCGCTCATCGACTGTGAGACGCGCTCATTCATGCAAGCATGATTCGCCCGTCTTACAGCCGATGGCTGAACTGTTACCATACCATATATTATATAGAAAAAACAGTTGAACATAACCAAAAACAGCGTTAAAATAATAGATGGGAAATATCCATATTTTTACTCAAGGGCGTATGGAGCGCGAAAGCGACGGCTGCGTCTTATGGGAATAAAGCGATAAGGGGGATCGGCGGAATGCCTCAAAAAAAGAACAATCTTATTTTGTGCGTTTCCATGCTGTTTACTGCGATCGTGATCATCATCGCCATTCAGTACAGCTCGACGAAAATACGCGATAAATTAAATCTGGAGCTTCAAAACACGCTAAAGCTCGCCGCGGAGCAAAACGCCCTTTTTTGTGAAAAAGAACTTGCCACCGAGCAAAATTTCCTGCGCGGCATCGCAAGGGGGCTTCCAGTCAATTCGGCTTCCCAAAAGGACGCTTTGATCGATATGCTGCGCCCTTACACCGAGCTTTATAACGTAAAGCGGCTTGGCTTTATCTATCCAGACGGGACCGCTTATACGACAGACGACCATACGGTGGATCTGTCAAGTGAGGACTCCTTTAAATACGGGATGGAGGGCAGGGCGTATGTCTCTGACGTGATCGACGACGCGATCGGGGACACCGAAAAAATCAACGTGTTCAGCATACCGGTGTACTACCAAAACGGCAATACCGTCGCCGGGGTGCTGTTTGCCGCTTACCGTACGGAAATGTTTTTAGACCTTTTGAACTTAGACTGCTTTGAAGGGCAGGGGTATTCGTGCATCGTAAAGCCATACGGCGCCATTATCGCCGCTTCAGAATCCTCGCCATTTTATAAACAAAAAAACCTGTTCACCGTTTTAGAAAAGCTAGGGGTGAAGCTGACCCCTGATAAGGGATCCTCCGTTTCCGGAAATCTTACAAATTCCGGCCTTGCGGTATGCCATATGCCAAAGGAGCATTATTTATATTATATGCCCCTGGACTCTTCGATCACAAATTCACAGTGGTTTATCATCACCGTTGTGCCGGTAAACATACTAAACAAGCATGTGATCCAGGTGCTTCGCTATGTTAACCTGCTTTTATTCGTGGTAATCTTAACGCTTGCCGCTGTGTTTTGCTATTACCTGTATTCCTACTGGCATCAAAAAAAAATGCTGACAACCCTCGCTTACACAGACCCATTGACCGGAGGCGATAACTACGCCTGCTTTCAAAAAAAAATGCAGCAAAAAAAAGGAACCTCGGGCTATATTATTTCTACGGACATTTATGAATTTCGCATCATCAACAACACCTGCGGAAACCAGAAAGGAAATGAGGCGCTAATAGGCGTATGGAAAACGCTTTCTTCCAGTTTAAAAGAAGGGGAGCTTGCGGCGCATATCCACGCGGACCGTTTTATCCTGTTTTTAAAAGAACAGCCAGACATTACGCTTACAGAGCGCATCGACCAGATCAACGCGTCCATCTCGCAGCTTGCTGTCGAATTAAACACGCCGCGCATTATGCTTTACTTAGGAATATACCCTACGGACGCGCCGGAGGACACGGAAAAAGGCTACGGGTGCGCAAACCAGGCAAAACATGCCATCAAAAACCGCCTTACGCAAAACTATTCCTACTACGAGGACATCAATTTCCAGCAGCATTTAGAGGACTTAAAGCTGGAGTACAGCTTTGAAGAGGCCATCCAAAGCCACCGCTTCGAGGTATGGTACCAGCCTAAATACAGCACGAAAGACGAATCCATCGTAAGCGCCGAGGCGCTTGTGCGCTGGCGGGATAAAGACGACAGCCTGATCCCTCCGTTTAAATTTATCCCGTTGTTTGAAAAAAACGGCATGATCTCCGTTTTAGACGAATACGTGTTTGAGGCGGTCTGCGCGCAGCAAAAAAAATGGGAAAACGAGGGCCGAAAGCTATTTCCGGTGTCGGTCAATATTTCCCGCTCCAGCCTGTATTATTCCAATATCGTGGAAAAATACAGCCGCATATTGCAGACGCATTCCCTTTCCCCGAAGCATATCGAGCTGGAGATCACAGAAAGCGCGGCGGTAAACAACAACGAAATCCAGACTTTGATAGACCGGTTCCATGAAACGGGCTTTCGTATGCTGTTAGATGATTTTGGAAACGGATATTCTTCCCTTGCGACGCTAAACCAGATGCATTTTGACACGCTAAAGCTGGACAAAAGCCTGATCGACTACATCGGGGATGAAAACGGGGAAAAGCTGCTTTACCATATCATCAAGCTTGCCCAAAGCCTTGGCTTAAAGATCACCGCCGAAGGCGTGGAGCATAAAAGCCAGTTTGAATTTCTAAGAGATTTAAGCTGCGACGACATCCAGGGGTATTATTTTTCCAAGCCCCTGCCGTTAAACGACTATCAGTCGCTGCTTTATAGCGGCGCGTAGCCTTACTACTCCATACAGGCTGCGGCATCAGATTAAACCGCATCAGATCTCATCTATGCGCATTCATGCCGCAGCTTTTTTCGTTGATTATATTATGATGCAAACCATGCCGCCATTAGAGTCATTGACGATTTTTTGCATCGTATCCTGGAGCTTCATCTGGCTTTCGTCATCCATCATATTGATCTTATGGCTGATGCCGTCCTCCATCAGCTCTCCTATGGTCTTGCCAAAAATATTCGTATTCCAGACTCCGTCTGTGGAATTTTGCCCTTCCTTTATGTAATCCTTTAAGCCCTGCGCCTGCTCCTCGCTGCCTACAATCGGCGCGATCTCCGTTTCGATGTTTGCGCGGATCATGTGTATCGACGGCGACGACGCGCGGATCTTCACCCCGTACTGGCTGCCGTGCTTTATAACCTCAGGCTCATCCAGCTCAATGTCCGACAGCTGCGGGGACACGACCCCGTACCCTTTTATCCGCACGGAACGCATCGCGTCCGCCACCTTGTCATATTCCAGCTTTTTTTCCGCCATTTCCCGGATCAGCCGGATCAGCTCGTATTCCCCGTGTATCTCCACCCCGGTCAGCTCGGAAATGTTTTCATAATAATAGTTTTGCGCCACCTCCATGCGGATATCCGCCGTGCCGTCGGAAAGGTTCATCTGCTCTAATTTAATCTTTTCTAAATATTCCCCCTCCGGCTTAAATTCATAGCCCCATACATCCTTTACAAACGTAAGCTCTTGCAGGATCTTGCGTGCATTCTCAATGACGTTCTTTTTCACCGGACGCTCCTCGCTTAGCAGATCCACCCATTTTGGAAGGTAGAAATTCATGCGCACCACTGGAAATTCGTATAAAATGCTCTCTAAAATGTGGTTCACGTCCTCTTTTCTAATCTGCTCGCAGTTGACCGGTATCACGCTGACTCCGTACTGCGCCGCCATCTGCTGCGCCGCCTGCTGCGTCTCGTCGCTGTAAGGCTTTGCGGAATTTAACAGGATAATGTATGGCTTCCCGCTTTTTTTCAGCTCATTGACCGTCTCCTGCGTGGGCTTTTTGTAATTTTCCGCCGGGATGTCCGTCACCGTCCCATCCGTCGTCACGACAATGCCGATTGTCGCATGGTCTTTTATGACCTTTCGCGTGCCAATCTCCGCCGCCTGGGAAAAAGGGATCTCCTGCTCGGACCAGGGCGTTTTTACCA
>CANDMI010000143.1 GCA_947385775.1 uncultured Eubacterium sp.
TACACCCTGAACTACACTCTTTCCCTACACGACGCTCTTCCGATCTCAGGCAATCAAAACGGTCTTTTTGGAAAACGCCGCTTCTTTCGGATACTCTTTTCCAAACATATTTTTATTCAGGACAAAAAAAGCGGCTACCGCAAGGGCCGGAAGCAAAATCAGCTTTAAATGCCGCTCATCCACCAGTAAGGATAAACGCGCGCCAAAAAAAGAGCCAAAAAAAGCGCAGATGACGCAGGGCGCGGCAAGCGGAAAGGAAACCAGCCTTTCTTTTATAAACCGGATTGCCGTAACAAGCGTCCCGCCGGTTGACGATAATTTATTTGTCGCGATCGCTAAATGGGCAGGCAGCCCCGCCAGCATATACGCTGGCAAAGTGACCAGCCCGCCCCCACCTCCGATCGCGTCCACAAAGCCTCCTAAAAAGACCAGGGGGCAGAGAATGAGAAGCGATTTTAAGGTTGTTTCCATAATTTACTCCGTCGTTTTCCATCTTATTTACCATCTTATTGTTTTTCATATGGTTCAATTATGCACGTATGTTTTTTCCCGTCATCGCCGCTTTGATAATTTATGCCAACCAATAGAATATTGCGCTGCGGCAAAGGCTTTTCGCACCTCTTCGTTTGGAATGTACGCTTCTTCCGTTTTAGAGTCATATCCTAAATATCCCAAATGGATCAATAGCGTAAGAACGTCATCCTTACTATTTATCCTAAGCGCCGCTGAAGCAAAGCTCTCATTCCCAGGATTTAGATACTGCCCCAAATCATTTACATCCCAACTTTATTCCGCCAACAGGCTCTTTACTCGTATTGTTCAAAAATAGTTCAAAACAAAACGTATTTTATTTAATTGCAGCGACAAAAAACGCTTCCATTTTTCTCATAAAAGTGCGTAGCGAAAAACCGCTTCATCGCCTCTATCATATAATACGTATCCTTCACCCCCGCCGTTTCGTACGCGGAGTGCATCGCAAGCTGCGCCAGCCCGATATCCACGGCGTTTAGCGAAACTTTTGTAGAAGAAATGTTTCCAAGGGTGCTCCCGCCAGCGGCATCGGAACGGTTTGCAAAATACTGCACCGGAACCTGCGCTTTTTCGCATAGATCCCGAAACAGCGCAAGGCTGACCCCGTCCGTCGTATATTTTTGTCCCGCGTGGGATTTTATGACGATCCCTTCGTTCATATACACGCAATTTCCCACATCTGTTTTTTGCGGATGGTTCGGGTGAACGGCGTGGGCGTTGTCCGCGCTTAACATAAAGCTTCCCGCAACCGCCCGGTAATAATCCTCCTTCGGTTTGCCAAGCCCCATATGGATGCGCCATAAAACATCCTGCAAAAATGTGGAGCCTGCCCCCTGCTTCGTGCCGGAGCCAACCTCTTCATTGTCAAAGCAGACGCAGACATTGACGCTGTTTTCCTGACCCGCCTGCAAAAAGCCCTGAAAGGACGCATAGGCGCATTGCAGGTCGTCCAAATGCGCGGACGAGATAAATTCCTCCTTACTTCCCCATACCGCAGGCTCCTGCCTGTTGTAAAGATAAAGGTCGCTCCCGTAAATGGATTCCTCCGATACGCCCGCCGCTTCCGCAATCAATTTTTTGAAATCGCCTTTTTGGCATTCCGCCCCGCCAAACAATGGAAGCGTGTCCACCTGCTTATTGAACGCATAACCGTCGTTGACCTCCCGGTTCATATGGATCGCAAGGCTTGGGATCATGACAAAATCCCTGTCCACGTTCACAAGCTTCGTCGTAAAATGGTCGTTTTCTTTTACGACCAGCCTGCCCGCCACAGAAAGCGGGCGGTCAAACCAGGTGGAGCAGATCATGCCGCCATAGCCTTCCGTATTTAGCTGCATATATTTTTTATTCACTTCGATCTGAGCGTTTTCTTTTATTTTAAACGTCGGATAATCACTATGGGACGCGGCGATATTAAAGCTGTAGCCCTCCAGCTTTGTCCCAACGGAAAACGCGAGGATGCTCGAATCGTTCCTTGTCACATAATATTTTCCGCCAGGCAAAACCTCCCAGCTTTCACTTTCTCTAAGCCTTTTGTATCCATGGCTTTCACATTCCTTCCCAAGCTTTTCCACCGCATGAAACGCTGTGTAGCATTCTTTTAAAAACGCGGTCATTTCCTTTGCTATTTTTTTGTACATATTGCGTCTCCTTTTTTATTCAATCTGGTATTGCGCGGCCCGCATAAAAAGGATATCTTTTCGGTTTCCCCGAAAAAGATATCCCCCTGCTTTTCATATGCTATTTCGCGGAAATTCTTTCCCGTTCTCTTTTTGCAAGAAGCGGCATGATCATGCCTAACGCCGTTAATATGACTGGCGTAATGATATTTAAAGCCATAGTAAATGGATCTTTGGAATACATGCCCAATATACAGCACGCCGCCGTAAGCACAAAGCACCATGCTCCAAAAATCTTAGCCACCGCCTGGTTTTTGGTGAACCGATATTCCGCGTGTATGCTGTTATACGCGCTTCTAAGAGCAAGGTATGCGACAAACACCCATAAATAACGAAGCGGCATGCAAACGGAGTTTAACTTATTTAACTGCGCCAATACCGCGGCCGCGCCCGGCACGAAGGACTGCACAAGGATAATGCTTCCAGAAAGCGCGATGACCAGCTTGATCCCATTGACGTAAGCTCCCTGCTCGTTTTTCTTAAGCATGACGCTTGGGACAAACTCTTTTGCGTCTTCGTTGTCAAGCAGCATACGAAGCGGCGCGTCGATGCTGACTACCAGCACGGCAAACTGCCCGATCATATTACAAAGCGCATAAAGCACCATCAGCGCGTCTCCCATCCCATAATACTGCCCAAGCTTTTGGAACGCCCAGTACGAGCCGTTGGACACATAGGAATTAAACGCTTCCTCGCTTCCGTTAATGATCGCCGGGTCAAACATCCTTCCCATAGCGATCGTTCCTAAAATCGCGCAGACCACAACCATGCTCGCAAGGGCGATCATGCCCTTTGGGAATCCTTTGGCAGGATCTTTCACCTTATTTACATATGGAGAGATCTTCTCACATCCGCCGACTGCAAATACGAGAATCGACAGTGAGGTAAAATATCCTACATTAAACTGCGGGATTAAATTTTTCATGCTAAAATCCATCGTAATGTATCCGCCGTTTGGATTGATCGCAGGCGCGGCGAACATCATTAGGATATACAAAATGGACATGACAAACATACTCGTCCCCGCGACTGTAGCAAGCTTTTTTAATGGGTTTAAGCCGCGGCTCGCCACCCAGCAGAAAAATAAAAATACCGCCAACGTCGCAAGCTGCACGCCGATCGTTGGAAATGTGTCGTAAGTTTCCGCATTGCGAAACACCGCCCAGCTAAGCGCCTTAAGCCCGCCGCTGCCCTTACTTGCGATATAAGTGATGTGGCACGCCCAATAAGTCCATCCCGCGTAGTAAGCAAGCTTTGGCCCCATCGTGTTATGGATCCAAGAGCTTACGCCGCCGCCGGACGTTTTAAACGCGGAGCCAAGCTCCCCGACCATCAACGTATACGGCACAAAATAAAGCGCAAACATCAAAATCCAACTGAAAATTACCTGGATCCCATTAAAATACAGCAGTTTACAACTTTTTTAAAATAAAAGATACAAACTCCATCTCTTGTAG
>CANDMI010000144.1 GCA_947385775.1 uncultured Eubacterium sp.
GCAGGCAACCGAGATCCAGATCGCGGCGGAAAATATTTTAAAGACAAAAAAGAAGTTAAATGAAATATTGGCCGCAAATACAGGCAAACCGATTGAAGTAGTCGCACAGGACACAGAGCGCGACCATTATATGGATGCGAAAGAAGCGCTGGATTATGGGTTGATCGACAGTATCATAACGAATCGAGAAAAATAGTATGCTAAAAAGGGGTGAAACGATGGCGGGCAAGAGCAGTGACACCAAAGTGAGATGTTCTTTTTGCGGCAAGCCGCAGGAACAGGTACGCAAGCTGATTGCCGGACCAAACGGCGCGTTTATCTGTGATGAATGCGTGGATATCTGTTCTGAAATTATCGAAGAAGAATTTGCAAGGGATGAGCTGGATTTGCAGCCAGACAGCCCAATGGAAATCAATCTCCAAAAACCGGAGAAATTAAAAGCGTTTCTGGATGATTATGTGATCGGGCAGGAGCAGGCGAAGATCGTGCTGTCCGTATCGGTGTATAATCATTATAAAAGGATTCTTGCAGACATATCGGACGATGGGGTGGAGCTGCAAAAAAGCAACATTTTAATGCTTGGGCCGACAGGCACGGGCAAGACGCATTTGGCGCGTACATTGGCGCGGATTTTAAATGTGCCGTTTGCGATCGCGGACGCCACGACCCTGACGGAAGCTGGCTATGTAGGCGAGGATGTGGAAAATATCCTGTTGAAGCTGATTCAGGCGGCGGATTACGATATTGAGCGCGCGCAATGCGGGATCATCTATATCGACGAAATTGACAAGATCACGAAGAAAACGGAAAATGTGTCGATTACAAGGGACGTTTCCGGCGAAGGGGTGCAGCAGGCGCTTTTAAAAATATTGGAAGGCACAAACGCGTCGGTGCCGCCACAGGGCGGAAGGAAGCACCCGCAGCAGGAATTGATCCAGATCGACACGACGAATATACTGTTTATTTGCGGCGGGGCGTTTGACGGCCTGGAAAAGATCATTGAGACCAGGATGGATCAAAAGTCCATCGGTTTTAACGCGACGATCACAGAAGTGTCTGAAAAAAATGTCGGGGAGGCATTAAAACAGACGATGCCGCAGGATTTGGTAAAGTTTGGACTGATACCGGAATTTGTCGGGCGCGTGCCGGTCATGGTGTCGTTGGATTCCTTAGATAAGACGGCGCTGAAACGGATCTTACGGGAGCCGAAAAATTCCCTGATCAAGCAATACCGAAAGTTGTTTGAGCTAGACGGCGTGGAGCTGGAATTTTTAGACGACGCGGTCGAAGCGATCGCGGACAAATCATTGCAGCGAAAGACCGGAGCAAGGGGTCTTCGCGCAATTGTGGAAAACACGTTGATGGATTTAATGTATCGCATTCCATCAGATGAAACAATCCGTAAATGTACGATTACCAAGGAAGCGGTCGATAAGACCGGAGAGCCTTTGCTTGAGTACAAGAGCGCTTAACGCCATTTGGCGTTAAGCCTGCGGCGGAGGGGAGGCCAGGGGGCGTCTCCTCTTTTCTTTTATGCACACGCCGATGCAGATGTATGCCACTAAAGTGGCGCATCGGCGGCGCGCGAGTAGGGAAGATGTTTCTTCCCTACTCGATTATGCACACGCCGATGCAGATGAAATATGCCGCTAAAGCGGCGCATCGGCGGCGCGCGAGTAGGGAAGATGGCTCTTCCCTACTCGATTATGCACAGGCCCGCATATGGAAGTTTGCTGCTGACGCAGCATGCGGGCCGCGCGGAATTGGAAAATCAAATAAAGAGGAAGCAGATTATGTGTGAGATCATGAAGGTAATGCCTGCGGTTATGATGCGCGGTATCGTGATCCTTCCGGGCATGGTCATCCATTTTGACATTAATAAGCCAAAGTCCATCCGCGCGGTGGAAGAGGCGATGGCGGCGGACGAAGAAATCTTTTTGGCGACGTTAAAAAACCCGAGTGTGGAGGAGCCTGCGCAGGAGGATTTTTACGATATCGGGCTGATCGCAAAAGTGAAGCAGATGGTCAAAATGCCAAACCAGGTCGTGCGGGTTTTGGTGGAAGGCGTCGAGCGTGCGCAGCTACAGGAAATTTTAGACCAGTCGGATTATTATAAGATACAGGCGCTTCGCTTTGACGAGGAGGCGGCTGGAGAATTGCTGCCCCAGGTGCGTGAAGCGATGCTCATGAGCTTAAAAGAGACGATTCGAAAATACTGCTATGCGGGACAGCATATGGGCAGGGAGTTTTTAAAGCAGGCGGAGTCCATGACGAAGCTGGAGGATCTGATCGATATGGCGGCAAACAGCATCCCGCTTTATTTTACGTATAAGCAGCAAGTTTTGGACGCGGTAAACCTGACCCAGCGCTACGAGACGTTTATGGGCATTTTGCTCAATGAAATTGAAGTCATGGCAATCCGCAATGACCTTAGGGAGAAGCTAAAAGACGCGGTGGATAAAAACCAAAAGGACTATATCCTGCGCGAGCAGATGCGCCTGATCCGGGAAGAATTAGGGGAGACGAACACAGACTCCGATATTGAAAAATTCCAGGCGCAGGCGGATAAATTAAATGCGTCAAAGGAAGTGAAAGATAAAATACACGAGGAGATCGGCCGCTTTAAAACGCTTCCATCCAGTTCCGCGGAAAGCGCGGTGCAGCGGGGCTATATCGAAACGCTGCTTTCGCTGCCCTGGGATACCGGCTCAAAGGACAATAAGGATTTAAAAAACGCGGAGCGCATTTTAAACGAGGACCACTATGGCATGGAAAAGGTCAAGGAGCGGATGTTGGAATTTTTAGCCGTGCGAAACCTGACCAAAAAAGGCGACAGCCCGATCATCTGCTTGGTCGGTCCTCCGGGAACGGGTAAAACCAGCGTCGCAAGATCGGTTGCGGCGGCGTTGGATAAAAAATATGTGAGGATCTGCTTAGGCGGCGTGCGGGACGAGGCGGAGATCCGCGGGCACAGGAGGACTTATGTCGGCGCGATGCCGGGGCGGATCGTAAAGGGCTTAACGGGCGCGGGCGTAAATAACCCGCTGATGCTTTTGGATGAGATCGATAAGCTAAGCGGCGATTTTAGAGGCGATCCCGCGTCCGCACTGTTAGAAGTGTTAGACGGCGAGCAAAACAGCCATTTTGGGGATCATTATGTGGAAATTCCGATCGATTTGTCGAATGTGTTGTTCCTTGCGACGGCAAATGACGCGAGCAAGATCCCAAGGCCGTTGTTAGACCGTATGGAGCTGATCGAGGTGTCCAGCTATACGGAAAATGAAAAGCTGCATATCGCAAAGGAGCACTTAGTCGCAAAGCAGATGCAAAAAAACGGCTTGAAGCCAAGACAGCTTTCGTTTAGCGACAAAGCGTTAGCGAAGATGATAAACGGCTATACGAGAGAAGCCGGCGTGCGTAATTTAGAGCGTAAGATCGGCGCGGTCTGCCGCAAAGCCGCAAGGGAGATTTATGAGAAAAAGCGCG
>CANDMI010000145.1 GCA_947385775.1 uncultured Eubacterium sp.
AACTTTTTTAATATTTTTCATTTTACCTATTGACATTTCTTAGCTGGACTTTTATTTCTTTTTTCATCATACCAGATTTCCGCCTGCGCTTCCACCGCAAAAACAAAAATGGGAACTGAAAAACGCTCCTTTTTCTGACGGCGGATTATCGTATTGAGTTTCAGCAACCATGCGGGTATAATAAGCTTTAGAAAGGAGCGCCCGCAATGCAGGAAAGCAGATTATTTAAAATCATGTATTATTTACTTGACAAAGGACACGCCACCGCCCCGGAACTGGCAAAAAAATTCGAAGTGTCGGTTCGGACAATCTATCGGGACATCGACGCTTTAAGCGGGGCCGGCATTCCGGTTTACGCAGAAACTGGCAGAAATGGCGGCATTCATTTAATGGATGACTTTGTCTTAGATAAAGCCGTCTTATCTAAGGAGGAAAAACAAGAAATCCTCTCGGCGCTGCAAAGCGTCCATGCGTTGCAGCATACACAAAGCCCGACCTTGCAAAAACTTTCCGCAATGTTTAAGCTGGGCTTCGACGACTGGCTGGAGGTGGATTTTTCCAGATGGGGGAATCCTGGAAATGACAATGAAAAATTTGATCTGCTTAAATTTGCCGTCATCCACCGAAGGAAAGTGAAAATCCAATACGCGAACTCCTGCGAAAGGACAAGCGAAAGGATCGTGGAGCCTTTCAGGATCGTATATAAATCCATGGCATGGTATCTAAAGGCGTTTTGCACGCAAAAACAGGACTGGCGCATTTTCAAATTAAACCGGATCTTAAATCTGGAAATTTTAGAGGAAAGCTTTCCCCTGCGCGGCTTTCCAGAGCCGCCGGAGCCCGTTTCCCAAAAAAGCTGTCGGATGGAGCTTCGTTTTCCAAAAGAAATGGCATACCGGATTTATGATGAATTTGACAAAACACAGATAAAACGCCAGCCAGACGGTACTTTCCTCGTTTCTGTAAGCATGCCGCAGGACGCATGGCTTATGGGGTTCCTTTTATCCTTTGGGACGCAGGTGGAAATCCGCTCACCCAAATCCCTAAAAGACGCGGTGGCAAAAATGGCAAAACAAATTTATGAAAAAAACAGCGAAACACTGACATAGGATGTCAGCATTTGTGTGTTATATTGACCTTGTCAACAAGAAAACAAGCACAGACCGAAAATGGAGGTTACGAAAATGAAGGAAATGAATCAAAAATTTTGCCAAAGCTGCGGCATGCCAATGGGAGACACCGACGAGCTGTACGGAACCAACCGCGATGGGAGTAAAAATGAGGATTACTGCAAATATTGCTTTGAAAACGGCGACTTTACCTTCCAGGGCACGATGGAGGAAATGATCGAGATATGCGTCCCTCATATGACCGCAGCCCATGCCGATATGTCAAGTGAGGACGCAAGAAAAGGCATGCGCGAATGGTTCCCGACATTAAAGCGCTGGAAAGCAAGCCAGACTTTGTCTTAACGATGCTTTTCCGCTAAGGCTTATCATGAGATTTGCGCGCTTTCGTGCTGCGCCGCTTATCATTCCACGGCATTCAAAAGGCATCCCACAGCAAATCGATTCACCCGCCTGATACAATCGCCGATATCAAATAGGAAAGGCAGCTTTTTACATCGGCTGCCCCAAAATACACTATTTAAGGAGGCAGGCATATGTCAATGGAAATTAACGGAAACTACTATGATGTAAAAACCTACAGCGCGAAAGAGCCGGCAAAAGAAAAGGCGGCAGATCACGATTCTGACAAACCCGCCGCGCCACAGGACGAATACGTAAGCGGTCAAAAATCAGACGCAAAGCCTAGCGGCCTTTATCGGGTAGGGCAGGATGAAAACGGCAATCGCAAAATCTTTTACGACGATCCAAATAAATCAAAGCAAAAAGAAGAAAACGGCGTTCCAAAAGCCGAAGGCGGCAAACCAGGAAAGCCAGCTGAAAAATGCGTCGGAGACACCAATGCCGTTGACCGCGAAATCCAAAAGCTCAAAGACAAAAAGAAACAGCTAAAGCAGGAAATCCAGGCGGCTTGCGATGACGAAAAAAAGACAAAAGAGCTTGAAAAAAAACTTGCCCAGGTAGAAAACGAGCTAAGTCAAAAGGATAACGACGCTTACAGACGACAGCATACTTCTTTTACTGAAATCTAGAGCATGTTTGAAAAATGCTTTCTGACAGATGTATTCCACAATTTGTGGGAGATTTGTGCCAAATGAAGGGCGTAAGCGTGCTATGTAACCTGAATTTGGCGCAAGTATCACACAAAGTGGGGGATGCAGATGGCGGGAATGATTTTTCAAACACGCTCTAGCATAAAAGGCGTTTATCTCGCAAAAATTTTGGAATAGGAGGAATGGGTATGCAGGCAAAAACAATGGAAGGACTTGTAGGCGCAAATTCAAACATGAAACTTTTAAATACGCCATTTCGGGTTTATAAGGACGCAAGGCGAAGAGGCGACACATCGGTCATGGAAAGAGCCATGGGGTATGTCAATGAATTTTCAGACACAGCGGATAAATACTCTAAAATAGCCGAGGAAGGCATGAAAGAGGACGCGATACAGGCAAAGAAAAAAGAAAAAGAGGATCAGGAAAACGCGATACAAAAGCGTAAGGAAGAACGTGAAAAGCTGGAAGAAAGAATCGAAGAAAAAATCGAAAAAAATAAGGCGGCAAACGCAGATACCGTCCAGATAAGCGAAGCCGGCAAGGCGGCGCAAAACAAATCGCTTCAACAAAACCAGCTTCAACAAAACCAGACCGCTCCACCCACAGGCATCCAGGGTGATCAAACGCCAGAAAATGCACAAAACCGCATTCAAAACAGCCCTGATGGAAGCGTGTCTGTAAAAAACAGTACGGATGACGCTACGAATGCCGTTAATTTAAGACCGGTAATCTATACAAGCGCCGGAAAAATCGACCCGCATTCGTCTGTGTCTAATGCAGGGGTTTCTGCTTTTATTTAGAACGTATTAAAAAAGCATATGTTTTACAAATTATGAAGGACTTCGCCCAGATTTCAAAGCAAGCCGCTACACTTGCTTTTCGGCGCGGTGTTGGTCGCTCGGCTGTCCGGTGGGAAACTCCCGCCGGATAGCGCCATGGCGCGCCCGCCGATAGGCTCGGCGTAAGCTAAAATGACCGGGAACGCAGAGCAACAGCCAGATAAATCGCACAATGCCAACATCTATGCTAAAGCATTTTGCTATACCACCGCAAACACCTTCAGCCATTTTCCCATCATTTATTTTGTGAATTTCTTATTCATATAAGCGTCTTTGCAATTTATTCAATATTTGTAATATCGCAATAGCTGCATCCTCATACGAAAA
>CANDMI010000146.1 GCA_947385775.1 uncultured Eubacterium sp.
CGGACGGGTCTGCTGTCTGTTTCCGGCTGTTTTTCAAAAGCTTTCCGTTATTTTTTCTAAACCAGCGTCATTTTTTAACTCATATGGAAAATGTAGTATACTCCTGGAATTTTATACTGGCAAAAGATACAAGTTATTGGCAGGCAGTTTCGAAACATATAAATTTTCGATAACCAGCCGGAAGCAAGCCGGGGGCCTGTTCGGATGTGACTTGCGCAGGGATGTTAGAAGCCCTTAGCATTCTGTTTTTAACAGGATTTTCGGGCAGGGATGCCCGAAAAAGGGATTGCCGCCATGGATGGCGATGCAATCCCGGTCCGTCCGGTATCGATAACTTATAAACAGAATGCTTAGGGCTTCTTACATCCCGGAGCCGGAACATCGGGACAGGCCCCCGGCTTGCTTCCAGCGTCCGGGTAGCACAAACCTTCAAATTATCCCAAAACCAAATTGCCAGATAACGCTCTATTATTGATGATTTACACGTTAAAGCCCCAACTCATGAAAAGTAACTGGGAAACCATCTAGGGCATTTTTAGAATGTGCGCAGACCTTGTAAATTTTTTTGTGGCAGTATATAATGAACAAAAAGGGGCGGATGCCAGACGAAAAGGGTGAGAAACGCATGTATGATGTGATTGTGGTCGGGGCGGGGCCGGCAGGATGCGCGGCGGCTAAGACTTTGGCGGAAAAAGGCTGTAACGTTCTTCTGGTGGAGAAATTTAAAATGCCAAGATACAAATCCTGTTCAGGTGTGTTGATCAAAAGATCAATGGAGCTTGTAAAAGAATATTTCGGGGAAGCTGTGCCGGAGTCCGCCATGTGCGCCCCGACTATGAACCGGGGCATGATCTTTACAAATGACGCGGGGAAGGAATACCGCTTTGAGCAGGAGGGGTTAAATGTATGGCGCAGCCATTTTGACGGTTGGCTTGCTAAGAAGGCAGAGGAAAGCGGGGCAAAGGTCAGGGATGGCGTTTCGGTTCTTTCCTGCGTGGAAAAGGGCGGGCAAGTGGAAGTCTGCCTGCATGGAGAAAATGATAGTATAGAAAATGATCATATAGAAAGCGCAAAATATGTCATTGACTGCGAGGGCGTTGTCGGGGCATTAAAACGAAAGATTACCGGGAAAACGCCCGGATATATCATTACATACCAGACCTTTCATAAGGGCAGCATAGATTTGGACCCGCATTACTTTTACGCGTATTTACAGCCCGAACTATCGGAGTATGACGCATGGTTTAATGTGAAGGATGACCTGCTGGTTTTGGGCGTGTCTGTAAAGGATAAGTCAAAGATTGGCTGTTATCATGGGCGGTTTCTTTCCTATATGGAGAAAACGCACCATCTGCGGCTTGGCGAGCGGATAAAAGAGGAAAAGTGGCTGATGCCGCATATCCGTCCAGGATGCCATGTGGATTACGGCGTGGGACGCGTTTTATTTGCAGGAGAGGTCGCCGGGTTCTTAAACCCCATGGGCGAGGGCATATCCGCCGGGATGGAGAGTGGACGCTGCGCCGCTTGTGCGATCATGGAGAATTTTGAGGAACCGTCAGTGGCTTTTGAAGCTTACAAACAAAGCACGGAAAATCTGAAATCTTATATGAAACGCCAGTGGAGCCTTGTGGGAGGATTGGCTGGAACGTTTCGGGAAATGGGAGAGATTGTCAATGAGTAATATTGTTATTTTAGTTGGAAGCATGAGAAAAAACGGCAATACAGATCTGCTGGCGCAGGCGTTTGCGAAAGGAGCCAGAGAAAATAACTTTGTGGAGATCGTATCAGTTGCCGATTATAAGGTCAATCCTTGCATTGGCTGCAATTCATGCTTTACAAGGGAAGAGAACCGATGTTTTCAAAACGATGATATGAATGAGATATACGAAAAGCTAAAAGCGGCCCATACCGTAGTTGTGGCGTCCCCGGTATATTTTTATGGGATCAGCGCGCAATTAAAAGCGGTGATCGACAGGCTGCATACGCCTATGAGAAACAGTTTTCCGATCAAAAAACTGGCGTTACTGTTGGTCGGCGCAGCGGAATTGCCGGAACTGTTTGACGCGATCAAATTGCAATATCAGCTGATACTTCATTTTTTCCATTTGGAAAATGCGGGCATGGTTTTTGTAAGGGGCGTTAAGGATATCGGGGACATGAAAGAAAATAAAGCGCTGAAGGAAGCCTATGATCTGGGATTATCCATGAAATGACGCAGGTTTAAGGCATTTCTCGTTCTTGGAATAATAAAAAAACCTAGAGGGTCTTGCCAGAGTTCAAAGGAGATTGATATGTTTTATCATGCCAAAAATGGAAGCGTTCGTATAGGAAATTCTAAAATGGATTACATATCGTTTGGAAACGGAAAGAAAAATCTCATGATAATTCCCGGGCTGGGAGATGGGCTTACTACGGTAAAAGGAAAGGCTGTTGCATTTTCTATTATGTACAGGGTATTCGCAAAAGAATTTACCGTATATGTTTTCAGTCGGAAAAATAATCTGCAAAAGGGCTATTCCACAAGGGACATGGCAAATGACCATGCAAAAGCTATGGCCGCTCTTGGCATATCAAAGGCGGACATTTTAGGCGTATCGCAAGGCGGCATGATCGCGCAGTATTTTGCGATCGATCACCCGGATCTCGTCAACAAGCTTATTCTGGCAGTAACGAGCGCAAGGCCAAATGATATGATAAAGCAGACCGTTGGCGCCTGGATTGAAATGGCAAAGCGGGGGAATTATAAGGATTTAATGATCGATACGGCGGAAAAGACATATTCAGAAAAATATTTGAAAAAATACTGGCGGCTTTATCCGTTGCTTGCAAGGGTGGGAAAGCCAAAAAGCTTTCGTCGTTTTCTAATTCAGGCGGCTTCCTGCGTCAATCACAATGCTTATGAAGAATTAGACAAAATCGTATGCCCTGTTTTGGTGATAGGCGCGGACTGCGACAAAATCGTAGGCGTGGATTCTGCTTTTGCGATAGCGGATAAGATTCAGGAAAGTGAATTGTTTATTTATCATGGACTTGGACATGGGGCGTATGAGGAAGCAAAAGATTTTAAGGAAAGGGTTTTGGATTTTTTAAGGTCATAATATGTATTGCGATCTGATGCAAAGGAAGCCGCCTATGCGAGCGACTTCCTTATTTTAATTCATACTTTGGAATCTGACTTAGGCTTCATCCCTGATGTTACTTTTCATGGGGTGGGGATTTACCATATAAAGATAAATAATAGAGCGTTATCCGGCAAAATATTGGGAAAATTCCACCCGGACGCT
>CANDMI010000147.1 GCA_947385775.1 uncultured Eubacterium sp.
ATACCCGAAAGTGCCTTGTGCGTTATTTTATTTTTTAAAAAGTTGTAAAGTGGTGGTAGATGCTTTAACAGGCTCTGCTTTTCGGGCGGTCTGTGCTGTTGTTCTTTGGCGGCGGCTGTCGGTTTCCTGCTGACTTGATATTCCTACTCGGCAAGGTCACGGTTGTGCTGTTCCACAACGCTTTTCATTTTCGGAAAGTACGCCCTGTTCCATTCCTGCCTTGCGGTGTTACCTGCTTCAATCTTTGCAGCTTTGGGATGGTTCTTACCGATACCAGCATGAAAAAATCTTGTTTACGCCATCTGATTGGAGTAGGCAAAAGAAAGCGAAATATGCTATAATTGGTCAGAAAGAGAAAAAAGGCAGGAAATGAATATGACGCTTCATACATCAAAATCAGAAAAAATAGAAAGATTGGAAAAACCAGAAAAATCAAATAAAATCAAACGAAAATTTATAGAAGCGCTAAAAATCCTTATGGAGTCCGCGCCGCTTGACCGGATCACCGTAACGGAGATCGTAAACGCATGTGAGGTGACAAGGCCCACATTTTACCGTTATTTTAAGGACAAATATGACCTGGTCAACTGGTATTTTGATATCCTTGCCCAAAAATCGTTTCGGCAGATGGGGGTAAGCTTGTCTTTGCGGGAAGGGCTTGTGAAAAAATTTCAGCTGATGATGGAGGAGCGGGTATTCTTTTCTTCCGCATTTTCTTCTTTGGCGCAAAACTGCCTGATCGATTATGACTATGAATGCATTTACCAATTTTACCGGGAAGCGATCTGTAAAAAGGATAAGGCGCAATTAACGCCGCAGATTGATTTTTTGCTGCGGATGTATTGCCATGGATCTATTTTTATGACTGCGGAATGGACAAAAAACAATATGCCCCTGTCGCCGGAAGAGATTACGGACAGGCTGCTGGACGCGCTGCCGCCAAAACTGTACGATATATTAAAAGATTTATAGCAAAGCGTTTTGGAAAGTTATCATGGAAAAAATGTTTTACATTTTTTTCTGACTGTAACGTATTTTACACTTGAATTGAAATGTAACTTGCATCCGTCCGCGCTGGAATTTACAATAAAAATACAGGAAAACGAAATTTTCAGAAAAAAGAAAGGAAGGTATTTTATGGGAAAGATTCCAGAAACGGCAAAGGTCGCGGTATTGACGGGGGAGAAAAAAATTGAGGTAAAAGAGCAACCGATTCCAAAAATAAGCGATGACGAGGTTTTGGTAAAAGTGGAGGGCTGCGGCATTTGTGGAACAGACGTTCATGAATATAAGGGCGATCCGTTTGGCTATATCCCGATCCAGCTTGGGCATGAAGGCACGGGAATGATTGTGGAGATCGGGAAAAATGTGACTTCTGATTATTCGGGAAAGCCGCTTAAGGTCGGGGATAAAATTGTAACTGGCTTAAAGCCTTGCGGGACATGCGATACCTGCAAAAACCATCCGGAGCAGATTCATTTATGCGACGGCGGTGAGATTTTTGGCTTATTGGCCGGAGAAGACCATTTTTTCAACGGCTGGTTTGGAGAATACATAAAAATCAACGCGGGCGGCGTTATTTTCAATGTGTCGGACATGGAGGATTTAGACAGCCGGTTGCTGATCGAGCCGGCGGCGGTCGTTGTGCATGCGGTGGAAAAGGCAAAGGAGATTTTTAATTTCAAACACAATTCCTATATCTTAGTCCAGGGCTGTGGGCCGATCGGCTTGCTTTTGCTGACAACGGTCCGCACGATGGGATGCCGCAATATCATTGCGGTGGATGGAGATGAAAAACGGCTTTCGATGGCGAAAAAGCTGGGCGCGAAATGGACGGTTAATTTTATGAAAGAGGACGCGCAAAGCGTGGTAAAACAAATTACCGAGGACAAAGGCGCGCAGATGGCGTTCCAATGCACAGGCTCTCCAAAAGCGGCTTCTACAATCTGGCATTATGTGCGCCGGGGCGGAGCGATGTGTGAACTTGGCTTTTTTGTAAATAATGGCGATACGACTTACAATCCGCATTTGGATATTTGCAATAAGGAGATCAAAGTAGTTGGCTCTTGGACTTATCAGGCAAAGGACTGGCTTCATGCGATGGAAATGTTAAAAGAGGCAATGGAAATCGGCCTGCCGGTGACGGAATTGGTTTCCCATAAGTTCTCGCTGGATGAGATCAATGAGGCGATGGAGACGAATATCCGGATGGATGGGTTTAAAATCGCGATTGTAAATCAATAGTGATGCTGGTGGATGCGTAATCTACACGCTCTAGAATCAGGCGGCGTTTCTTGATTCCCATATGGGGGTGGAAACGCCGTTTTTTAAGCTTTTGTCATGGATGCCGGTATTTTCATCCGAATGCGGCGCGCAATAAAATTGCGGATAGATATATAGCTAGAAATAGAAAAAACTGTTTCTATATACTAGAAATGATGTTATAATAAACCGAGTACGTTTATTATATCCATTTGGTCAAAAGGAGGGTGTTCATGACGGTCATTGAGGATACAATTGCTATGATGGAAGTTCTGCCGGAAGCCGATGTAGTAAAAATACAGAATTTCACTAGAAAACTTTTACAGGCGCAAAGCGCTGTCAGCCCGTTTTATCCAAAAAGGAAAGAGGAAATTTACCAGAATTTGGAACTTTCTAGAAAACAAGTGGCCGAAGGTAAATGCAGAAGGGCAAAAGAGATGTTTGATGAACTGGAACGTAAATATGGAATATGATGTTATTTTTACGGATGTCTGGGATATCGAACAATACATTTTAAGTGTCATAAGTATTTTATGCTCTATCGCATAGTGGGCGCTAAGGTCTATGTAGATGCCGTTTATCATGATTTATAGGATTATGAAAATGATTTATAAAAAAATTCAGATGCTTCATTTCTTAACTCTATAAATTCGAAAACCAACCAAGCCCTTGCGAATTACACAAAATATGTTATACCTGAATCCGTGAAATTGGTTGTTTTATGAAGCCAATCCTAAATCTGATTGG
>CANDMI010000148.1 GCA_947385775.1 uncultured Eubacterium sp.
AAAGCATTTGTCATCGCTAATCCTCCTCATACAATAATGTTAATAAGCTGATTAATTTATCAAGCGGTATTCCGCTCATACGGGCAATTTCTATCGCATTATTAAAACAAAACCTTTCCCGGCTGTCGTTTCAATAAAGCCATCTTCCTGCAGGATGTCATATGCCTTCTGCACGGTCAGAACACTGATCGCGATTTTACAAAGGAACGGATAGAGGGAAGCGCTTCCCCAGCCTTCAATTCGCCGCTCATAATCTGTGTTTTTATCTGTGACACAATCTGCTCGTACAGAGGACGACTTGGCTTATTACTTACAACAATCTCCAAACCGTCACCGCCTTACAGTCTTTTACTGTATTGCATTAACAAGTACAGTATAATACGCAGTAAAATGATTGTCAAGTTAATCCTCTAACTTTTAAGAAATTAATTTTGCCACCACATCCGCGCCATTAACGAATAAATTTATAAATTCCTCATATTTATAATCCAAAACAAAAAACGGGATGCCGGGAACGATTATGAACCCAGCATCCCTTCATCTTAAGAACCGTATCCGGCAATCGTTAAAATGCTATAATAAAGTTGTAACGAGAATGGCTAGTGGATAGGATGATACGGCATCATCTTCTCCGCCATTCCAGTCTATTTTTATAACAGGCCATAGTGTCATGGCATATTTCCAAGAAAACGTATATTTCTTCCCGTCATATTCTTTATCTATCTTGTTATTTTCATCTGTAGCCAGTGTTTCATTCATCCAGTTTTGAAACAAATCCTCCGGTATATAATGATCCTTGTCCAATCGAATAACCTGAGCAAAATACTTTTTATAAACAGATAATAATCTATGATCCTCCAGTATTTTATCTTTCAAATATTCTGGCACATAATTAATTAGAAAACTGATGATACGTTCATTAACATAAAGATTCTCTTTATTCTTATCTTCTTTATTTTGCAAAATGTTTCGCAAACATTGCGAAAGATTCTCTATTGCTTCATTTAAAAGATTTTTGTTTTTTTTAAGATACTGTGTAAATATTTCTCTGTTCTTATCCCGCCTAACACACTCATTTTCTATCTGCTCCTGCTCATTACTAAATAATACAATTTCAAATTTCTCATTAATATCGTCTAAAATCCCTTTATCAAACCAATCTTCTAATGTTAAAATACTAACAAATAATTTATATTTTCGCATCTTTAACATCTCAACTATTTCTGACTTTATCTTATCCTTATCATAATCAAGCTCATAGCCATATGATGACAATACTGCAAAAATTTCATCCACTGTAACCGTATCTTCATTATATCGACATGTATCAACCCATAACGCTCCATTTACTTTTGCTGTATTTGCATAAATTGCATCCTTCTGTTCAGATGCCCTCAGCTTATCTGCATGATCTGGTCTAATCAATTCAGAACATTTTAGAATGCGAATCCGGCCGTCCATTCAATATGCACTCTTTCAGCGCTTCCCCCACATCCGGCAGCAAGGGCAGCGCAAGCGGATTCCCGGTTTTCTTCTGTATCAGCCTGATTTCCCCGCCCCTCCAGTCAATATCCGTCAGTTTCAGGTTGATGATGTCACTGCCGCGCAAGCCATTCCTTGCACTCAGGAGGATGATCGCATAATCCCGCTTCCCCATAACCGTTAAGCGGTCAACCTGTGCAACTGTCCGCTGTATTTCGTCCTTTGTAAGCGGCGGGAAAATTCTCTTTTTTCGGATGACAGGCAGCGACAGGACGAATTCGTAGGGAATATCCATGCCTTTTTCTGAATTAAGGAACTGGTAGAACTTTTTTAAGAAAAGCTGGAGATCATGCAGGCTCCCTTCCGTATACTTTCTGGATGCCAACGCCATAAACCCTGAAAAACTATGCGCATTTACATCAAGGGCATCATCGACTCTCTGGGTTTCCAGCCAGAAAACCCTCTGTTGTAAAATTCCTGCAGGCGTGAGACAGCCCTGGTTGTATTTAAGCAGTTTTTCCGCAGCAGATCTTCCCTTTCATAACGCTCCTGTTGTTCACAGCGGCACTGCATCAGCAGCCCTTCGTCATAATGGGAACACCCATGCTCCTGGAAAAAATGCAGGATGGGCCGGTAGTTATAGCTATAATCCGACCAGACGGTGTGCGGCTGGACACCGTATTCGATTAATTTGTCACATACAAGAGATATCAGTTCTGATATGTCAGTTACTTTTGCCATGTTTGTGGCCTCCTCATTTTAATAGTCAGGCGCTAACCTGCTGGTTTAATTATTGAGGAGACATTCGCGATATGGAAGAACCAAAAAAATCTTATCCCGAATTATGTCTTCAATTGGCTTGTATTTAGAAGGCGTTTAATGAATATCGGGATAAGGCATTCTTCGGTATAACTCTAAGAAACTGCGCTCTGTGGTCTGTTCACTTACTATCCGGCTATTGGCGACTGGTTTGTTGCGTTCCGGTGTAAATTTCCCTCTCAATACCTTTAGTGCCATACAGAGAGATTTTGCCAAAGCTGTGGAAAAAATCTCTCTCCAATACCTACAAACCAGCAAAAGGCAGAATGGACGTTGATTTGCGAAAATTTCCCCTTACTCTTTACAACACCACACAAGCCCGGATAGGCGGGAATTTTCAGAAATTTCTTCATTTTCCTTTCATTCCCCACACCACCGAAATCTGAAAACTGCCAAACAAAACAGGGCAGATTTTCTCCTTGCCGCCATCCACGGACAACCTGCGGATTTGCCAAATAGGAGAGGGAATTTTTTTATCCCCTTTGCACGGCATAATACTGGCGATTTTTAAAATGCCAAAAATGAGCGCAATCGAGTAGGAGGAATTTCTTACGATTGAGAAATTCCGACCTCTCACACCACC
>CANDMI010000149.1 GCA_947385775.1 uncultured Eubacterium sp.
GGCTTTGTAACTATTAACCAGTAGTCATTCTTGACTACACCATTATTATACTAGGTGGTATTTTAAGGTGGTAAAGTTGGTAAATAAATCGGTTATATTTTGCCGGAGCCCATAAATAGGTGGCTCCGGCTTTTTTTCGCAGAGTGCGTTATTCTACGAAATTTTTAGAATATTTTTTATACAACTTTACGATAATAGTCAAGCATGGAAGTATATCCCAGCTTGGCTGTTTTTTATTCCTCAAATCTCTTTGCTGTCATGGAAACAAAATCGAAATGCAACTTAAAACGCATATCTAGTTCCATGGGATAATAGCAATCCGTCCGTTAACCCCACACATAAAATAATAGTGTTTTCATCCTCAAAATCATTATGTCCGTTATCAATCCATTCAGCAAAGGCATTTTTCAGTTTCTCTGCAATCAACGGATTCTATTTTCTCTTAAAAATAGCCTAAATTAGCGCCTTTTCCTTGTGCCGTGAACCACTCGCCTGAGTTTCGGAAATCCCAACAAAAATACTCTGCATATTTTTCCATCAGCTTTTGTTCATCCATCTTAGCCTCTCTTTATATAATTAGAATCCTAAATAAACAAAGCTGTCATACACTTAACCCATTCAAATGTCAGTAACGAAAAAACGTTTTCATGGGAAAACTTATCTAAAAGTCATCCAATCTAAACGCGTCCTGCGGCATATATTTTATCAACTCAAAAATATGATATCTTTCCTTTATTTCTTCTGGAAGGTTTGGATAAAATGTCCTTGCGGCATATTCAAAAACCCCGTTTCCCCATAAATTTTCAGTAGACAAAAGGTATCCATAATAATCCTTATCATAATGAATATGCCACGACAATTCCTTTATCAGCCGTAGGCCCATCGCTTCTTCCACGCTAACCCGCCCTCCGCTCAATATAGCCGCATATTCCCCATCCATGATCAGATTCGCTATTTCAGGCGGCTGTCCATCCATGATCAGGTCAATCGCGACATCCATATAAGACCGAAACGGTTCCTCAAATTCATTTTGCAATGGCAAATTCTCAATCCCGCTGTTTTGTAAATGCAGGATCGTCCTCATAAAATAACAAAAAATCCGATCCAAAACTTCACTTTTATACCTGCTTTTTATACTTTCACTCATTTTTCATAATCGCTTTGATTCACATAATTTCCGCAATGCGGACAATAATGATTACGATATCCCACCTTAAGAAATCCTCCGCAATAAGGGCATCTGCTAAAAAGCGCTATAATAATTATCATTCCAGCCCATATCAGCAAACCTACCGCTAATACGATCAAGCCCAGCGCATTCCCAATGCAGCAACCTATAATAAAAAACAGCAAACCTAAAATGAACAATATGGCTGATAGCCTTGCCACAGTTTTAAGTGAAATATGTTTCATACCTGTCACCTCCCCTTAACGGATACCATATTAAAAAATATTCTAATTTATCGGTATGCATAAACATATGAGATTCATCGTGTATGACTCTAAGTCCTGATCAGTAATTTTATATTTTCAAAAAAGCACATCCTTATCGTTTTTATTATATCACATAGCTTTCCAACAGTATACATAAACATTTGGACTCTTTTTATATTGCATCCACCAATAATCTTTTCCGGGTTGCGATAAAAACACAATGCCCCTGCGCGTTATAGTTTTCCATCTACTACTAAATCCAGTTTTTCCAACAGTTCGACATTCGCAATATCCAAATCTTCTTTTGCCATTCGCCCGCTTCGCAAGTCCTCTCTTCTAAAAATATCAAAGCTCTCCTGATCCAAGTCCTCTACTCCAATATTGGATATTGTCGCTGCATCCCATTTTAGTCCTGTCTTTGCCATTAAGAAATTCGTCAATGCATTTCCCCGAATTAAATCCAGACACCGGAAGCGGTAAAAAAATCGAAATGAAAATTTTGTCGGATTATGGTATTATTTCCTTGGGACTACCAGGATGGTAGGCGGTTAGCCCTCCCCGGAGGGCAATGTGACCCTCCGTGTACATGACTGCCAGATTGTGGCGCCTGTTTATGGAAAGGAGGGCTTAGCCAATGGATATTTTAGGACTTATTGCAGTGTTGAGTTTCGGTTTGACATGCTTTGGTATCGGATACTCTATCGGTAAAGATAGTAACAAGACGCAAAAATAGCCGCCCCCGGCCAAAGGATACGGCTATTTCGTAACTTAGTAATCGGGCTAACCGTCTATCGGCAGCTCCTACAGGGCGCCTGTTACCAGCAGGTGTCCTTCTATGTGTTTAATATATCACAATCCATAAGAAGTTTCAAGTTCCATTTTTTTCAATATGCCAGAGGAATCCCTCTGCTTTTTCATTCATTATTCCCTGTTAATCTGGCATTCGTACACCCTGTTCTCTTTTTTAAAATTTGCAAGCACAACTCTTGCATATGGCAGACACTTTTCATATTCCAGCTCTGAAATCCCGATTGACCGGTAACAGTCGTAAAAGCCGGCAAAATGGATGATCTGTTTTAACATCGGCTGTACAAGATTTTTATGGCCATACTCATAAAATATTTTATGGATATAACCCCCTCGTCCCGCCAGATCGAATTGACAACTGCTTCTGCAATAAGTACTGCATTTCCAACAATTTTCTGATTTGTAAGAAACCGCAAAAGCCAATAAGCTGAATGTATTCCAATACCTTTATGTCCTGCCGCTGTGCACAGGACTGATCGATGTTGAAACAATAACACCTCCCGCTTTCCAACAGGCAGACCGCCGCATATGGCGGTTTGCCATAGTACGGCGGTTAGCTTTTGCAAATTCTGTTATCCTAAAGATTTCAGGTTCCTGCGGTATTCCGCCATCTCATCCT
>CANDMI010000150.1 GCA_947385775.1 uncultured Eubacterium sp.
TGTCATTTGAGCAAAATGGGAATGAGGTTACGGTAGGGATTATGCTTCAGGTTGCCTAAGGGGTTTACAACGAAATGAGGGCGGTTCACGACATGTAGCTTTATTGGCGCAAATGATCCTTCGATAAAATGGATAGAGATTAAGATTTTCTCATATGTGAAATGGATTTCAAAATTTTTTCAAGGAGGACACGACTATGAAAATTAACGGCGCGAATGGAGCGAACACACAGTTAGGACAGATGGGAATGAATCAGGAAACGGATTCTTACAGCCGGAACATCCAAAACCAGATTGCGGATGCGCAGAAGCAGTTGCAGGAGCTTTCTTCGAATGAGGAAATGACATTAGAGGAAAAGATGAAAAAGCGGCAGGAGATACAGCGCCAGATCAGTGACCTGAATATGCAGTTAAGGCAGCATCAGGCAGAACAGCGAAAAGAAAAGCGACAGGCGAAGGGCCCTTCTATGGACGATATGCTTGGCGGCGCTGGGAATACTGGAAGCGCAAAGGCGGGAAGTAAAAATACAGGACTGTCAAAGGCGGGCATGACGGCAATGATTTCCGCGGACACATCCATCAAGCAGGCAAAGGCGCAGGGGGGCGTGGCAGCCGGCATGAAGGGCAGGGCAGGCGTGCTGGAAGCGGAGATTAAGCAGGACGCAGGCAGAGGCGCTGACGTTGAGAAAAAGAAAGAGGAGTTGGCGGATGTGACGCAAAAAGCCGAGAATGCGACAGCTTCACAAATGAACATGCTTACAGAGGCAAATAAGGCGATGGAAAAAGCTGCCACGGCAGAGCGCAGCGACAATCAGGCAGCCGCACGGAAAAATTCGAAAGTAGAAAATGGCAAGGCAAAAAGTACAGCGGGCTATGCGAAGGAATTGGAAAAACTTGTGCCAAGCGTGGAATTTCGTATAGGGAATGCCGGTGTGTCCGCCCAAAGCGGCAAGACCCTGACCGTTCATCCCAAACTTTTGGAAAAAATGCAAAACGATCCCAAAACAAAAAAGGATATGGAAGATATGATAAAAGGCGTTGAGTCTATGACTAAATTGGCGGAAAGCTTTACAAAAGCCAGTGGTTGGACGACCGTGTACCGGCACAGCTATATTGACGAGAACGGAAAATATCATTGCATAGCGCAAACCAGAAACGATGGCATGTTAAAGCTTAGCGACGAACTTCGGGAAGAAAGGAAGAAAAATTCTAAGGAGCTGCTTGAAAAGTCAAAGGAAAAGGCGGCGGAAAAACGGGAAGAATTACAGGAAGCGGCAAGGAAGAATGCCGGGGCGGTACAAGCGCAGGGCGGTTTTGACGTGAGGGTGTGAGAAAAAATTGAGAGAAAGGATTGAGATAAAGAAGCAGTCCTATATGCCTTTTACGCATTTCTGACAATTTGATATAAGCATTAGACATTTTAGTCCAATTATAATATGATAATTGGAAAAACGAACAGAGATCTGCAACGTGCCCTTCATTGGGAACAGTCGATCCTGTGGCTTGTACAAATTATGGAGCAATGAATAAAGAGGTGTAGAATGATGTTTAGCAATCAGGATTTAAAGAGGCTGATCGTCCCTTTGTTTCTGGAACAGCTTCTGGTAATACTGGTGGGCCTGGCGGATACTTTTGTGATTAGCTTTGCCGGAGAGTCTGCCGTGTCCGGGGTATCTTTGGTCAATTCCTTTAATACGATTTTTATATTCCTGTTTACGGCGTTAGCTTCGGGCGCAGCTGTGATCGTCAGCCAGTATATTGGCGGGAAAAAACAGGAAACGGCCGGAGAGTCTGCCAGCCAGCTTTTTATGGCTTCCATTCTTTTTTCTTTGGGGATTATGGCTTTTGTCCTGCTTTTTGGGTATCCGCTGATGAGGTTTTTGTTTGGAAAAGTGGAACAGGATGTGATGGAAGCATGTCTTATATACCTGCGGATTTCCGCCTATTCTTATCCGGCTCTTGCCGTTTATAATGCCGGCGCGGCGCTTTTTCGGAGCATTGGCAAAACAACTGTGACGATGTATCTTGCGGTTCTTTCTAACCTGATTAATATTATCGGAAATATTTTTGGTGTATTTGTCCTTCATGCGGGAGTGGCGGGGGTGGCATACCCTTCTCTGATTGCAAGGACGTTTTCAGCGGTGGCGGTGACAATCCTTTGTTTTCGGAAAGAAAACGGCGTCTATTACAGATGGAAGTGGATTTGCTGTTTTAATTTCGGGCTGTTAAAAAAAATATTAAGGATTGCTGTGCCAAATGGCGTGGAACAGGGGATTTTCCAGTTTGTCAAGGTGGCTTTAAGCAGTGTCGTGGCGCTGTTTGGCACATCGCAAATTGCTGCGAATGGAATTGCACAGAGCGTCTGGTCTTTAGCGGCTCTGGTTTGTGTGACGATGGGGCCGGTGTTTATTACGGTAATCGGACAATGCATGGGAAGCGGGGACACGGAGCAGGCAGAGCGTTATTTCCGAAAACTTTTAAAGATAACAATTCTGATGTCTGTTGTATGGAATGCGGCCGTATTTGCCCTTACGCCTTTTGTCATGAAGTTTTATGATGTGGCGGAGGAAACCAAAACGCTGACGGTCATGCTGGTTTTGATCCATAATATTTTTAACTGTATCGCCTTCCCGTTTGCCGACCCGTTAGGGAAAGGAATGCGCGCAGCCGGGGATGTGAGATTTACAATGGCGGCGTCCTTAATTACAACGATTGGCGCAAGGCTTATTTTTTCGCTGTTATTTGCCATTGTGATGGATATGGGCGTGATTGGCATCGCATGGGCAATGTGCATGGACTGGTGC
>CANDMI010000151.1 GCA_947385775.1 uncultured Eubacterium sp.
CGCCGAGGCGGGCTGATACCCGCCAAAGCATAAAATCCTTTTGACAGTGTGTTTTCCTAATAAAACGCAATCTTAGGAAGTATACCATACATTTTCCAACAGAACAACAGATTTTTTCCTATCTGTGCCCTCTGCTGTCAGGGAAAATGTGTCTCACGGTGAGACGTATTTAAATGTAACGTAGGCAATTTTTCATTTGCTTTTAGCCTTGTCAAAACAATTTAAGTTGCTCATTCGGTGATAATGGTGGAGGACAAAACACTCCTATAATAATAAATGGATTTCGAGAAACATTATGATGCTTTAGCGTAGTTCCAAGGAAAAAATAAAGGTCTTTTTTCAAAAATTCTCCAAAATATTTTTCCTTTACTTTTCCTATTGCTGCTTTTTCGTCCCCATTAGTTGATTCAAGACAATGCAAGTATAACATTCCAATTTCCCAGTCCTCTATCATCAGCCTTGATTTTTTTCCAGCATCATCTTCAAAGAGATAATAAAACTTGTATGGAATTTTACGCACCGCACGAAATTCAGCTTCCACCTCTTCAGCCGTGTCAAAAAGGCTCATTTGCTGCGACTGCATTTGCAAATTAGCAAGTTTTTGAGCGTCCCAATCCCGCGCATCTGGAGTAGCAACAAAATCAGTGATTTTTGTAGGCTTAAATGTTGCGAGCGACATTTTTTCAGTTTTGGCTTTGTCTATGATTGTTTGTAAATTTGTGAACACTTCACCATTTTCTAATATTATTCTTCGGCGCTCATTCCAGTCGGGTCTGCTGGGGCCAGTTTCTACCGTTAAGCTGGGAAGCGTTGGACGATATGATTCATTCCTAAAGTCATTTGAACTGCGCGTCGTTTCAACATTTATCCAAGTGTATTTCTTATATTGCTGTTCTTTTTTAAGCAACCTGAATGGCACAGGGTATAAACGTATCCAAGTACCATCTTCAAGAATACCTGCAGTACAAACCAATTCGGCATATTTATCAGAAATATTAGGGTAAGTTTTGACTGTTATGAAAACTCTTTTCTTCTCTGCATTCATAAATCCATACTCCTAATGGGATACCTATCGCATAGATAATCCCTAATAACATGGCGGTGACACATTTCAGGCTCTTTTTCAAAGCACATTAAAGCAATACGAACATGAGAACATAATTGCTCATAAAGAGAATCCAGTTGTTTTTTATGATAAGGTAATGTCTCTTTATAATCGTCAAATAATGAAATATAATCAGCCTCTGTATCAAGGAACTTTCTTTTAGCAGATTCAATTCCAAGGGCAGGAAAATGTAAATATTTAATCCCCATCACTTTTGTTGTCTGTTCCAGCCGATCCTTTGTAAAACCAAATTTACGGCTAAATGGATTTTTGCGTACATCACATAAAAGATGTACATCATTTTTAACCAAGGTGTTCATAAAGGCTTCAAGGCTTCTGCCCTCATAGCCTATCGTAAACAGCATTTGCTCCGTTTGAACATATTGTTGTTTCTCATGCCGTATTCTCTCCGGCGTCAAGGGATCGTTATGAAAAAGACGAGGAATTATTTCGCTGTTAATCGCATAATAAGGGTATTCGCGATATGTCCGACGAATAAGTTCATCTCCCCGCTCGGTCGCAATAGGGAAAGTAATTGCTCCTTGATACTCTTTACTTGCGGCAATTCCAAAGTTTTCCCTTATTAAAAACCCATTTTTGCGAAGAATATCCACATCTTCTCTAAGTTGGAATGAATATGGCCCAAATTTATAAGGCACAAACTCATAAAAATCTGATTTTTCACTCATAGTATAAAGAAAAATCAGTTTTTGCAAATTTGTAGGTGCTACCTCATCTTGTAATTGACTAATAAACGACAGTAGAAATCGTTGACGCTTATAAGTTGGCAGTACGTTTTTTCCAGCCATTCTCCCGCCTCCTTTATATGGCACTATATCATATTTCTTTTATTTTCTCAATGGGTAATCACAAATTTCATATTGAAATCCGCAGGATAGTAATACGTTTCACGGTGAGACGCATTTTTCAAGCCGTTTTGGGCGTATATGTGCACATCGCTCCGCTTGCAATGACTATCGTGCGTTCCGAGAAACGCTTACACCTCCCGAAACAGCAAAAACCGGCGCAAGCCGGTTTTGGGGTATGCCCCCCTTGGTGACAAAACGCACCGGCGGCCTTTGGTTGTCAAGGCCCGCGCCGGACGCTTGCGGACGGCGCGGCTTGCCGTGGCCTTGACGGACAAAGGGCGGTGGTGTAAAATCCTCTCACCCAGGGGGCATATCCCGAATTGCGCCGCTTTATCCCTGTCACAGCGTTTCCTTTAGCATTCGCCACGCCTGCCGGACTAACGCGGCAGCTTCAGCGATCTCCGCTTTGCCGATGCCCTTTGTGGCGTTGGCCCAATACGCGATCTGATTCACATTGTTGCCAATAGCGGACAGTTCCCGCAGCAGGGCGGCGTAGGTGTCGGGAGGCTTCGGCTGAATGTTTATGCCCATAATGCTGTGCCGGATCAGGGTGCTGGCGTTAAGGCCAGATATAGTGCGTTGTTTCAGCAGGTGTTTATATTCCCTATCATCCAGCCATAGGCCGATAAAATGTTCACGTTTTCGCATAATAGTCTCCTTTTCGTAATGCGTCTCATGGTGAGACGTATTTTTATAGGCTGGGGGTTTTAAGGGGGCTGTGCCCCCTAACAAGGGTCATTTGTGTTTAACAAATGACATACTTGCTCGGACAGAT
>CANDMI010000152.1 GCA_947385775.1 uncultured Eubacterium sp.
GTGCGGAAGTCAGTAAGAAATCCTTTGCCGGTGCAGTTGTCCCATACCAGTTCCCATTCCTGCAAATGGGGCTGTTCCTCCTTGTGCTGTTTGGCATGGAGGCAGTCCTGTCAGTCTGGATGGCGCGCAGGCAGAAAAAGCAATCCTTAGTAGAACAGATGCGGGCGCTAGAGTGAAATATCCTGAGTGATAGATCGGATTTTATACGGCATTTCGCGGCAACAAATAAACATTTCGCAGCAATGAAATTGTTTTGATTTATTTAGCAGGCTATAATAAAATATCAGTCCGTGGCGGCAAAAGAGAAAGGAAATAAAATGAATAAGAAAAAATTAATTCGTATTGTGTCGATTTATTCGGTGATCTATACAGCAATTACATTGTTGAGCAGCGTTTTGTATCTTTATAACGGCGTCTATGAAGACCCAAGTGGTAACTGGCACGAATTAGACAGGGCTATCATTCTCTTGATCGGGATAGCGGCATTTGAGTTATGCACGAATCTGCCTGTTAAGCCTTTGGCGAAAACAGCGTACAGGGATATATGGATTAACTTTGCGAGCCTTTTTGTGCTGTTATGTATTATCAATACTGTCATTTATGTTTTTAAGAAAAAGAGAAGAGAAAGACAATGAGTAAATATAATAAATTATGGGAATATGTTCAGAAAAGCGGAAAGGAATCATTTCAGCTGACCTTTGAGGAGATTCAGGAGATTGTAGGGATACCGATTGACCACTCTTTTCTAAAATATAAGAAAGAGCTTGCGGAATATGGCTGGCAGGTTGGGAAAATATCCATGAAAGAGCAGACGGTATTCTTTCATAAGATTGACTGACCGCTTAGGGACTGTGAATAAATAGCTTTACAAAGGGAGTAAAAATGGATGAAAAAATTTTAGAATGGCTGTTAGCAGAGGACACTCCTGAAGTCAGGCTACGGACATTAAAGGAGTGTCTGAAACTAAGTGATGATGATATAAAAGTCATCGAATGTAAAAATAAATTACTTCAAAGCAAAGTATATGAGCGGGCATTAAAGAAATTAAAAAAGGAAAAACCCTGGTCGAAATTTGACGCAATTATGGCATTTGCCGAATGGGGATTAACCAGAGCTGATATCGGAAGTGGTATCGACGAAGAAGTATTTTCGCTGCAGAACTTCATCTTTTAGGAATTGAATGTGAATGTGAGAGAGCGTTAGTACATTATTTCACCAAAAGAAATATTTTTTACCGGACGGATAACAGGGAGACGCCGATGGTGGATGTGATGCTGGAAACATTTTATCCGTCAGATCCAATTAAAGTCGGCGTTCAGAATATTGTATATGCATTAAGAGTGTTAGGATGTCCAGGGGAGTCTGAAGCGATGCAGGCTGGATATGAGGTATTGAACCGGCACAGGCTGGATAATGGGAGATACCGGTTAACTGCGTCAAAAAGTGTACCGGCATTTAAAGCAGGAAAAGTCGGCGAAGAGAATAAATGGATTACACTTTATGCGTATATGGCGCAATAGACAGCGCTACCGATATTTTTTAGGAGGTAATCATATGGCGGATATGCTTGCTAAATTATACAATATACCTCATTCGCATGCTATACAAGAAAATTTATTCAAAAGTGGTATCAGAATCAAAAAAGCATTAGCGCCTGACAGGAGCAGGATCATTGCTTTTGCCAGGACATGTGCAAAAGATGATTATTCAGATGAAGTTGAGGCCGCTTTTTCTAATAATCCCATTACCTGTTATATTGCAACCAGGGAAAAGAAAATCATCGGTTTTGCATGTTATGAGGCGACAGCCAGGAATTTTTTTGGTCCTATGGCTGTGCTGGAAAGTGAAAGAAAAAAGGGAATAGGGAAAGCCTTACTGCTGAAGTCTTTGGAATCCATGCAGGAGCTTGGCTATGCTTATGCCATTATAGGATGTCCTGCAAAATCCGCTATTGATTTTTATAAAAAATGCGTGGATGCAATTCTGATTGATGAGAAATCTTCGGGTGTATATAAACGGATGATTGAGATTGATGAATAAAACGAGGTGTCTTTATAATAGAAAGTTTTACCGATACATTAAAATGAAAAAATTCAGTTGTCGGGAAGTAGGTTCACAATATCCAAAGGAACGGTTGAGGAAAGAATATCTAAACTTGTAAATAAAGCAGGCGGCGAAAAAGATATTGCGGTATATTTGACAGCAAATGAAAATGCCATCCCGTTTTATGAGAAACTTGGCATGAAAAAGGCGAATGATGTAATGCAATATAATCATATGGAATGGACCGAATTTACAGTGCAATAGAAAAATACAGCTTCCTGTTCTGCCTGAATCAAAAATTGAGATTTATACTCACGAGCGATAAAGTTTACCATATGACTCAAGATAACAACGCTCGTGAGTCGGCGTTATTGGCAAATTTTAGTGATCGTGAGTATATAATGGAGGGTATGTGGAATGAATGACATGAATGAAAAAATGATAGACATTATTATAAAAAAAGCGGATGCTTTGTGCGCTGATTCCTTGGCGTTGATTGGTGTGTACGGTTCAGTTGTTACCGGAGATGAGTACGAAAAATCCGATCTTGATTTGCTGATTCTGATCAATGACGAAAACGGACACGTTCTGGCTGACGGATTTATTATAGATGACGTTGATATAGGATATGACCTTTACTGTACCAGCTGGGATATGCTTGAAGAAGATG